>NZ_JADIJP010000035.1:0-40135 GCF_017355285.1 Methylobacterium sp. SD274
GCAACCGAATGTGCCGAGCCGGATTTTGTGCTACCAATGCGCTGAGGGAATAGAGTGCTCACGCATGTCGTCCGCAGACACGATCAGCATCACCATGACGCCCGATCTCCAACAGGCGGTACGTGAAAGCATCGAGGCAGGTGAGTATTCATCGACCAACGAGGTCATGCATGATGCGCTGCGACTGTGGCAGCGGCAACGGCTCGAAGAAGCGGAGCGCTTGACCGAGATACGGGCTCGTGTTCGCCGCTCACTTGGTGACGCCCGGCAGGATCTGACGGCGATGGAAGCGGACGTTCACCTCGCACGCCTGTTCGCCGGCGAGGGCGCCAAGACCTCGGGTGCGTAGACTCCAGGTCTTCTTCCGGCCGGATGCGTTGGTCGACCTTGGCGACATTTTTCGCTTCGTTCGCGAAGCGAGTGGAAGCGTCTCGGTCGCCGCGTCGTTCGTACGACGCTTCAAGTCCCGACGTGATCGAATCTGAGATGCGCCTCGTGCCGGTCGACCACGCGACGACGACGTATCCGGCCTTCGCACGGTACCATTCGAGCGTTCCGCCGTGATCGCTTATCTGGTCGAGGACGACAGGGTCCGGATCACCAACATCTTCTATGGCGGGAAGGATTACGAGGCTCTGTATAGCCGGTCAGACGACGACCCCGGTACCGAACCCACCTGACGCAGGCGTTTTTGAGCCTCAGCCTCCGGCATGGAAGAAATCATACACCGCACGTGCCGTGGCCGCGTTGACGCCGGGCGTGGTCGCCAGATCCTCCAGGGAGGCGCGCTGGATCGCCTTCACCGTCCCGAAATGGTGGAGGAGGGCGCGCTTGCGGGTCGGACCGATGCCGGCGATCTCGTCGAGGGGGTTCTTGATCATCTCGCGCTTGCGCTTGGCCCTATGCGTGCCG
This sequence comes from Methylobacterium sp. SD274, assembly GCF_017355285.1. Lineage (NCBI taxonomy): Bacteria > Pseudomonadati > Pseudomonadota > Alphaproteobacteria > Hyphomicrobiales > Methylobacteriaceae > Methylobacterium > Methylobacterium sp. SD274. The sequence continues at coordinate 913 of NZ_JADIJP010000035.1, forward strand.
ATGGCGAAGCGATGGGCCTCGTCCCGCAGGCGCTGGACGAAGTAAAGGGTCGGATCGCGCGGCGGCAGCTTGAACGGGGCCTTTCCGGGCACGAAGAAGGTCTCGCGTCCCGCATCGCGATCGCGACCCTTGGCGATGCCCACGAGGGCGACATCGGTGACTCCGAGTTCCTCCAGCGCCGTGCGGGCGGCTTCGAGCTGGCCCTTGCCGCCGTCGATGAGGACGAGATCCGGCCAGGCCGGCATGGTCTCGCCGTCCGCTTCGGGAACCGGCTCGGCCGCACCGCCTTCGCTGGCTGAGATCGCCGCCTCGTTGGCGGTACGCGGGTTTTCCTTCACGAGACGCTTGAAGCGGCGCTGGAGCACCTCCTTCATCATCCCGAAATCGTCGCCCGGCGTCAGTTCCTCCGACTTGATGTTGAAGGTGCGGTAATGCGTCTTCGCAAAACCCGACGGGCCGGCGACGATCATGCCCCCGACCGCGTTCGTGCCCATGATGTGTGAGTTGTCGTAAACCTCGATGCGGCGGGGTGGGGCGGGCAATCCGAACGATTGCCCGAGCGCCACGAGCAACTTGCCCTGCGAGGCGGTGTCCGCGAGCCTGCGGGCCAGGGCCTCCTTGGCGTTGCGCTGGGCATATTCCACCAGGGCCTTGCGCTCGCCGCGCTGAGGCTGATGGACTTCCACCCTGTTCTCGGCGCGGCTCGACAGTGCGGCTGCCATCAGCTCCGCATCCTCGATCGCATGGGAGACGAGGACGATCCGGGGGGCCGGCTTGTCGTCGTAGAACTGGCTGATGAAGGAGGCGAGCACCTCGTCCGGCGTCATGCTGCGATCGGCCTTCGGGAAATAGGCGCGGTTGCCCCAGTTCTGGAAGTTCCGGAAGAAGAACACCTCGATGCAGAACTGGCCGGCCTGTTCGTCGAGGGCGAACACATCCGCCTCCTCGATGCCCTGGGTGTTGACGCCCTGGGTCCCCTGGATCGCCGAGAGCGCGCTGATCCTGTCCCGGAAGCGGGCGGCACGCTCGAATTCGAGCTTCTCGGAGGCGTCCTGCATCTCCTCGCGCATACGGTCCTTCACCGCGTTGGACTTGCCCGCGAGGAAGCTCTTCGCATTCTCGGCGAGCGCCTGATATTCCGGCAGCCCGATCTCCCCGGTGCAGGGTCCCGAGCAGCGCTTGATCTGGTAGAGCAGGCAGGGCCGCGTGCGATTCTCGTAATAGCTGTCGGTGCAGGTTCGCAGCAGGAAGGCGCGCTGGAGCGCGTTGACCGTACGGTTCACCGCCCAGACGGTGGCGAACGGGCCGTAATAGCTGCCCTTGCGCCGCCGTGCGCCGCGATGCTTGACGATCTGCGGCGCCTCGGAATCGGCCGTGACCAGGATGTAGGGAAACGATTTGTCGTCCCGCATCAGCACGTTGAAGCGGGGCTTCAACTGCTTGATGAGGTTGGCCTCGAGCAGCAGCGCCTCGGTCTCGGTGGCCGTGGTGACGAATTCCATCGCCGCCGTCTGCGAGATCATCCGGGCGATGCGATTGGAATGGGCCTGACCCCTCGCATAGGAGCCGACTCGGGCCTTCAGGTTCTTTGCCTTGCCGACGTAGAGGACATCACCCTTCTCGTCGAACATGCGGTAGACGCCCGGTCCCCACGGCAGCGTCGTCCAGAACCGGCGGATGATCTCCGTGCCGGCTTTGACAGCGCCTTCCTCGAAATCGAAATCGATTTCCGGTCCGTCGTCGATACGTTCCGGGGTCTCGTCCGCGTCCTCACGCTCGTCGAACGAATCCGGCGGCAGGTCTCGTTGGGAAGACAGGTCTTTCGCGGGCTGGCGGCTCATGCCCGAGACTTAAGCGCCGGGGATTCGAGAGGGAAGGGGCTCCCGGTCTCGCCGACCCGGGAAGGTCGGCGCATGCGCGTCTTAATCGAACAGCGCGTCGATATCGCCCTGGTCCACATGGCCCGGATCGCTGTCGAGCTTGGGTCCGTTGAGGAGGGAGCTCTCGTCGTCGATGCTGGGGCCCTGGGGCACGACGCCGAGGATCTCGCTGAACGAGTTGAGGCCGCCCCAGGCCTCGATCATGCGGTCGAGATGTTCCTCGATGAACTTGAGCACACCCACGATCTTGTTGATGCGCTGGCCGGTCAGGTCCTGGAAGTTGCAGGCCTCGTAGGCGACGATCACCCGCTCGAGGATCATGTCGATGTTTTCGCCGCCGGCGGCCTGCCGCATGGCCCGCAGCGCACCGGCATTCGTCTCGATCTCTTCCAGGGCACCGAGGATCGTGCTCGTCGCCAGCTCGGTGGATTCCACCACCGCGTCGAGTTCTCCCGCGACACGCTTCATTCCCTTCCCGGTATTCTCCGAGTGGTAGAGCGTCGCGATCTCCTTCTTCGTCCGGGTGATCGCATCTTTCATCACGTCGAGTTCGGAGCGCATCGCGAAGGCCTCGTTGAGCTCCTTCCGGCAGGCTTCGATGGTCTCGACCGTGCTCGTCTGCGTGACACGGCGAAGCTCCTGGATCGCCGAGAGGATCTCATCGAGCTTCACGTCGTCGGAGCCGGAACGCTCCTTGGCGTGCGCGACCTCCACGACGGGTCGCACGCTTGCCAAACCGAGGCTGTCTTCGATGCGGTAGCGCTTCATGTTCATCGGGGATGATCAGCCGGCAGGAGTAACTGGGTCAGCGACAGGGCAGCATGGACCGGGCGCCGTCATCCTGGTGAACGACGCGAATCCCGATCCGAGAAGCCTTCGAGCCACCATGCGACAAAGTCGTTGCCATTTCTTCAACACAGAGAACGGCCGATGCACTTTTACAAACAATTCATGCTGTTCTTTGAAGCTAGCAGTAGAGCAGCGGTGACCTGAACGATTCACCACGTTTTTTCACCCGATTCTCGTCCCATCCGGCCAGCTTGAGCGCGAGGTTCGTGTTGGTCCGGAGTATCGCGCGTGTTGAAGCGTCTCGAATTGTGCCTCGCTATGGCCTGCCTGTCCGCCACGGTGGCGGGAGGGGCCGCACAAGCCCAGGTTCCCTCCGGCCAATACGGCGGGGGCTTCATCGAATTCCTGGTGACGGGTCATGGAACGCCGCCGCGCGCCCGGCGTCCCGGCCTCGCGGATGACGGCGTGCTTCCACGACATCCGGCGGCCCAGGGTTACGGTGGCGAGCCGATGCCGCGCGTGCTCCATTCGGGCGATCGCATTCCCGATCCCGATCTCTACCAGACCCCCGTTCGCACGCGGCTCGCTGCCTTGCCGTCACAAGCTCTGCCGGCTCAAGCCGATCCAGAAAGACAAATCGCGGGAATCGAGCGCGCGCCCGACGCGCGCTTTGCCCGCCAGGTCGTCTCGTTCGATGGCCGGCAGAAGCCCGGCTCCATCGTCATCGATACCCAGACGAAGTTTCTCTATCTCGTCCAGCCAGGCGGTCAGGCCATCCGATACGGTATCGGTGTCGGTCGGCCGGGTTTTGCCTGGTCGGGAATGAAGACGATCAGCCAGAAGCGCGAATGGCCGGATTGGACGCCCCCGGCGGAGATGCTCCAGCGTCGCCCCGACCTGCCGCGCCACATGGCCGGCGGCCCGGCCAACCCTCTGGGTGCGCGGGCGCTCTATCTCGGCTCGTCCCTCTATCGCATCCACGGCACCAACGAGCCGCACACGATCGGGCAATCCGTCTCGTCGGGCTGCATCCGGATGATGAACGAGGATGTCATCGACCTGTATGAACGGACCCCCGTGGGAACACGGGTCGAAGTCCTCTAACGGCCTCCGGGCCGCTCATGAGAAAGGCCCGGCGCGTCTCCACGCACCGGGCCTTTCTTGTCATGGGGCCATCACGCGCAGTGATGGCTGTGACTGTCGCTCACACCCAGTCGTCGTCACCGCCGCCACCCAGGTCGCCGCCGAAATCCCCGCCCGGATCGCTGTCGAACGACGCGTCTTGGAAGTCGTTGCCGCCGCCGAGGGCCGAGCCGAGATCTTCGTTACCGGCTGCCGCGCCCGCAGAGGGAAGTCCCGCCGCCGCCGCGCTGCCGAGAGCCGAATGACCGCCCGCGAAGGCGTTGGACAAGGCGCTGCCGAGCAGCATGCCGCCGGCCGCACCGGCCGCCATCGGAAGGGCCGTCGCCATGAAGCCGCCGCCGCGAGCAGGTGCCGCCTGCTGGCCGGCCCATGGGCCACCCTGCTGCGGTCCACCATAACCCGGCTGCTGGCCGTAACCGGGCTGCTGCCCATAGCCCGGCTGCTGACCATATCCCTGCTGAGGTCCGCCCTGACCGCCCCACGGTTGACCGGACGGGCGCTGGGGCTCCGGCTGGCGAGACCCGCCGCCGAAGATGCTCGACAGGAAGCCGCCGCCGCCGCCCTGCGGCTGCTGTGCCGCCTGACGCGCCTGCTCGAGCTGCTCGTTCAAGCTCTTGATCGCCTCTTCCTGCACATAGATCAGCTGCGCCATCGCATAGGGCGCGTAGGGCTGAGCGCGGAGCTTGTCCGCGATGAAGCGCTCGGCATCGGCGTCGCGGGGCTGGCTCGCGGCCTGCTCCAGACGCTGGAAAATGCCGCCGATGACCTCGCGTTCTTCGCTATTCATGGGGTCGTCCTCCTGAGAGAAGCCTGCGGGCCATGCCGCCCCGGCGCCTCCGAGATGGGGTGGCGCCACTGGCTTTGTCAGGGGGTCAACGCGAACTTCGCCGTTGCGGATGCACGGGAGCTCCGGTTCGGAGCATGAAATTTCGGAAAGGTGACGGTGCCGGAGTTACGCGTCTTCGTCACGCAACAAAAAGAGCCCGGCCTTTCGGCCGGGCTCCTTCTGAGAGACCTCGTGCTCCGCCATGAGGCGGAGCGTCGGTTCTGTAAGGCCTAGTACGAGCCGAACTTGTAGTTCAGGCCGGCGCGGACCACGGCGAACTCGGCTTCGCGAGCCGAAGGGCTGAGCGAAAGCACGTTCGTGGTGGGGTTGTAGACGGAGCGGTTGCCGCGGCCGTCCTGCTCGAGGTTCACGTACAGGCCTTCGACCTTCAGCGTCACAGCGGACGACTTGAAGAAGTTGAAGAAGGAGTCCGTGGGGAGAGCGTACTCGATACCACCACCAGCGGTGTAGCCGGTGCGGAAATCGTCGGAGCCGGTGCCGCCGTCGCCGTAAGCGAAGCCGCCGGTGCCGTACACGAGGGTGCGGTCGAAGGCGTAACCGATGCGGCCGCGGACGGTGCCGAAGAAGTTCATCTCGTTGCCGGGGAGGCGAACGGCGGTGGTGCCGTTGAGGCCGCCGACGACCGGGCTGAACGTGCCGTTCACGGTGCGGGTCTTGTTGCCGAAATCGGTGTACTGGGCGTCAGCTTCGATACCGACGACCACACCCGAACCCGGGGTGAACTGGTAGTTGTAGCCGACCTGACCACCGCCGACGAAGCCTTCGAGGTCGTTGCTGCTGTTCGCGTTGAACACCCGGTTGACCGGGCCGCCGTTCAGCACGGAGCCGGCCGGCAGGTTGTAACGGTCGCTGTTGCTGCCAGCGTCGAAGCCGTAACCGGCGTTGATACCGAAGTAGGCGCCCGTCCAGGTGAAGACCGGCACGGGAACGAAGACCGGCGGAGCGGCGCGGCGCGGCAGATCGGCAGCGAAAGCGGAGCCGGCGATGACGATGCCGGCAAGGGCGGTGGTGCCGCGAAGGAAGGATTTCATGGACTGGTCCTCTACTCGTTAGCGCGGCCGCTTTTTTCGGAGCGGTCCTGCGCAGTTCCCCGTCTATATCTCAGCATCCCTCAAGAAGCTGTTGCATCGCAACCACGCCGCGTGTGTTGAACACGGCCCCTTTGTGGCGGCGACCACCTCGCTGGAGGTCGTGCACTCCGAAAACTCAGATGAACGGCCAAGGTTCAACTACGGCCACGCTTTTTTCGCCTAGAGATCATGACAAGATGTCGCACCGAGGGAACGTATGACGGTGGCCGCTATGCAGCGAGGCTGATCGCGGAGATCAGACGGCCGTAATCCGCCTCGCCCCGATGGGTCGTACGGCGATAGCTATAGAAGCGCTCCGCGTCCGCGTAGGTGCAGAGGCCCAGGACCGATGCCTTCTCGATACCGGCCTCACCCAGGCGACGGGCGATGAAGCCCGGCAGATCGAACTGGGCATGCCCCTCGCGCGCGCCTTCCGAGAAGTGGACATCGGAACCCGGAACCTCCGCGGAAAAGCGGCTGCGGAAATCGTCCCCGACTTCATAGGCGGATTGAGAGATCGTCGGGCCGAGCACGGCGACGATGTCGCTCCGCTCCGATCCGAGGCGCACCATGGCGTCGACGGTGGCGGCGATCACGCCGGTCAACGCCCCCTTCCATCCCGCATGGGCGGCGCCGACGACACGACCGACCGGATCGGCGAAGAGGATCGGGCCGCAATCGGCCGTCGCGATGCCGAGGGCCAAGTTCGGCACCCGCGTCACCATGGCGTCGGCGCGGGGACGTTCGGCGAGGGCCATCGGGCCTTCGATCACGGCGACCTCGGCCGAATGGACCTGATACAGGCTGACGAGGTGGCTCGCCGGCACCCCGAGATGCTCGGCCATGCGACGGCGGTTCTCGACGACGAGGGACGGCTCGTCCTGGGAGCCGAGGCCGCCATTGAGGCTGGCATAGAATCCGTCCGAGACGCCGCCAAGACGGGTGAAGAAGGCGTGCCTGATCCCGGGTTGGCCCGCGAGGCTGGGGGCTTCGATATGCATGCGCCGTGTCCGTCCTTCGGAGAATGTCGGCCACCCTATAGCACCGGCTCCCGCCGGAGAGGGGAGTGGCTTGATGTTACTGGCGGATTGCGCCCGTTCAGGGCCAGTCGTCGGGGGCCCGATGACGCAGGTTCCATCCCGGGCGATCCACGCCGTGCAAAGACGACCCGAGGACGTCCGCCTCAATGTGAAAGCCTCGGATTTTTCGCGTTTCGGGACAGCTAATTTTCCTTAACTTTTACGGTTCGTTAAGCATGGTTTGATCCAATGCTCCTCACACATGAGGACGCGAGCGATGTCGGAACCAGCCCGTCACAACCAGGCACAGGAAGTAAATGGGCGTCCGGCACCCGGACCCCTGCGGGATTGGTTGGCGGCCATGAAGGCCGCCACCACCGCACAGGAACAGGCGGCGGTCGCGTCGCAGCATGCCGAGCCGCACAGGCCGGCGGCTGACAAGGTCGCGCTGTTCGAGAGGCCGGCCGCGGTCGAGAAGCCCGAGCCGCAGGCTCAGTCCTGGTCGCCCCGGGTCGTCCCGCCGCCCGCTCAAGCCGAACCGGCAGAGGACGACCTCTCGGAACTCATGGCCGAGAATCTCATGCTCAAGGCCAAGCTCCAGGTCGAGGGCGACCGGTACGACCAGCTCCAAGGGGTTCTCGCCCAGGAACTACGCCGCCTGCGCTCCCATGTGGAGAAGGAGATGGCCGAACTTCATGAGTTGCGCGCCGAGCGCGACCGTCTCAGCGAATTGCAGGCCCTTTTGATCGAGGAACTCGACGAAGCGCGCATGCGCTCCGAGAGAGAGGCCGCTGAACTCGCCGAGGCCTGCTCCGACCGCGATCTCTGGATGGCCCGTGCGGAGGCGCTGGCGCAGCCTCTCTTCCAGAAGCGCTGAACGCTCCAACCGCCAACACCCAAACGACGAAGGGCCGCCCCATGAGGGCGGCCCTTCCATTGCCGAACCACTTATCCGTTCGGCCGAACCCGATGAGGGGTCCTCTAACGCGCTAGGCGTGCGCGCCGGAGGCGACGTTCCAGGTCCGGTTAGCCGAGGTAAGCGGCTGATTTAGGCAATGAGACACTGGATCACCTCCTTTCGTTCGTTGCGACAACCCCAAGCTAATCACGGATCCGCGGCTTGAAAAGCCCCGATGCGGTGGGCGCGGCGCCTCGCCGCTGGGGGGCACCGAAGACGCGCGAAAAAGGGCGCTGCGCGGAGCCGAGCATGCGGGTGTCCGAACGCGGCCGGTCCTTCCCGCTCATGGTCACCGCCGCTTATGGTCACCGCCGCCACCGAAGCGTAAGACGGGGCGCTCTTCGCCACGCATCGGCCGATATCCGAACGGATCGGGCGTCGCCGGAGGCGAGACCGATACAGGACAATCGCAGCCCGTCATGCTCTCATCCCTGCCGACCCAGGCAAAGGCCGATACGGCGACGCATTCGGCGATCGACGACGCGGCACTCGACCCGGACGCCATGCGCCAGCCGCTGCCCGACGCCTTCTACTGCGTCGGCCGCTCCGACACGCTGAAAGCCGGCACCTTGCGGGCGGTCGAACTCAACGGCGAGCAGATCGTGCTCGGCCGCGACAAGGCCGGAGCCGCCTTCGCCATGCGCGACCGCTGCCCGCACCGGGGCATGGCCCTGTCGAAGGGACGTTTCGACGGCGATGCGGTGACCTGCCCGTTCCATGGCTGGCGCTTCGGCACGGACGGACGCTGCCGCGACGTACCGACCCTCTCCTCCGCCGATGCGGCGGATTTCACGCGGATCACGGTCCAGCGTTTCCCCATTCGCGAGAGCGCCGGCTTCGTCTGGGTGAATCCCTTCCTGGGTGCGCCGGGCGGTGACCTGCCGCCCCTACCGGAGCTCGGCTTCGAGGCGGCGGGCTCCCTCGTGGTCGAACTCGTGGTCGAGGCCTCGTTCGACCTCACCACATTGAGCCTCGTCGACCCCGGCCACGTGGCCTTCGTCCACGATTCCTGGTGGTTCCGGCCGTCGAAGGAATTACGGGAGAAGGTGAAGACGTTCACGCCGACGCCGCACGGCTTCACCATGTCGAGCCATTCCACGACGACGAGTTCGCCGGTCTACAAGTTGCTGGGCGGTGTACCGGAAGTCGAAATCGAGTTTCGCCTGCCGGGCGTGCGGCTGGAGCGGATCGAGGCCGGAGCCAAGCGGGTGGCCAATTACACCTTCGCGACGCCGCTCACGCACAATCGGACCCTGCTGACGAACGCCCTCTATTGGAACATGCCGCTCCTCAACCTGCTGAAGCCGCTTGCGCGGCCGCTCATGCGGCAGTTCCTGACACAGGACCAGCAGGTGCTCCAGCACGCCCAGGCCGGCCTCGACCGGAAGCCGACCATGGTGCTGTTCGGCCAGAGCGATCTCCCGTCGCAATGGTACTTCCGTCTCAAGCGGGAAGCCCTTCAGGCGGCGCGCGAGACACGGCCCTTCCGCAACCCGCTGGTTCAGCAGGAATTGCGCTGGCGGTCCTGAAACTTTTCCGTCAGCCGCCCCGTAGCTGCTCCTTTCAGGCCGATGCCTTCTGGAAGGGACGGAACCGTTGCCGCATTACGTCGTTCGCCGCAGCCGCATGGGACGATTCAATTTCACGCTCATCGGCGCGCATGGGCGGATCACCGGCGTGGTCGCCATTCCCACCGAGAACAAGACCCGCGAAGAGATCGAGGTCGAGGCTCATCGCAAGATCCGCGCACTTGCCGGTGAACTGGTCGCCGTGATGCCGAAGGAGTGCGAAGCCTGACGCACGCGTCTTGATTGCCCGGCGGCCACCGCCATCTCGGAACGATGAAACGGCAAAGCCTTCTCGCGACCCTGTCCGCGGTCACCGTCATGACGCTAGGCGGCGTCGGCTACGCGGCGCACCGGCGCAGCAAGGGCCGAAACCCTTATTACAACGGCCCCGTCACCGATAATTTCGACGGGCTTCAATTCCACGGCGTCGATCAGCCGCCCGACAAGGTGCTGGGCGACATCCTGCGCTGGAAGCGGGAGCGGGCCGGGATCGCCTGGCCGACGTCGTTTCCGAGCCCCTTCAGCGATACGCCGCCCGAGCGCGTCGACGGGTTGCGCGTCTCGTTCATCGGTCATGCGAGCTACCTGTTCCAGGTCGCGCGCCGCAACATCCTCGTCGATCCGGTTTTCGCCCCCCGCGCCAGCCCGTTTTCCCTGGCGGGTCCGAAGCGGGTCAATCCTCCGGGCATCGCATTCGACGCTCTTCCGCCCATCGACGTCGTGCTCATCACCCACAACCATTACGACCATCTCGACGGGCCGACCGTGGCGCGGCTCTGGCAAAGCTATCAGCCCCTGATCGTCGCGCCGCTGGGCAATGACAGCATCCTTCGGTCCTACGACGATACGATGCATGTGGAGACGCGTGACTGGGGTCAGTCCATCGATCTCGGCGGCGACCTGACCGTGCATATGACACCGGCCAACCACTGGTCGGCGCGAGGGCTGAACGACAAGCGCATGGCGCTGTGGTGCTCCTACGTCCTGACCAGCCCGTCCGGTGTCGTCTATCATTCCGGCGATACCGGTCTCGCCGATGGCGCGATCTTCCGCGATGCCCGCGAGCGCTTCGGTCCTCCCCGCCTCGCGACCCTGCCGATCGGGGCTTACGAGCCACGGTGGTTCATGAAAGCCCAGCACATGAACCCGGCCGACGCCGTCGTCGCGGCCGGGTTGCTCGGAGCGGACCAGCTACTCGGGCACCATTGGGGCACGTTCCGCCTCACCGATGAGGGCATCCAACAGCCGGCGGAGGCGTTGGCGGCGGCATGCGCGGCAGGCGGAATTCCGCCGGAGCGGTTCGTTGCCCTGCGTCCGGGACAAGTCTGGGAACCCCGGTGAGACGGATAGCGGTTCGGCGCCCGGCAGTTCCATAGTGGCGACTATCAACAGCACAATTCATCTCCTTATCTGCCGCGGATCGAGTAGAAATCAGAAATATAATTGTAGATGAAAAATTAGACTGCTTTGTCAAATCAACGGGCACTATTAATAGGCCGATAAATATATCGTGCTTCACTACATGCCTCGACCATATTTCTGTGCTTGGATTGTGGCATGATGTTGTATCTTCGATCATTGACCGGGAAAGTCATCCTCCTCACGGCGGCAATGATTATTCTGGTATCCGTGACTCTTCTCATGGCAACGAACTGGGAGATCGATCACCAGCTCAAGGAGAAGCAGGCTGCCGATGGGAACCGTCATCTGCGAACGCTGAGTTTGGTCTATCGAGATGCGGTCCACGGAGCAGAGATCGGATTCGACGGGGATCGGGTAACCTTGGCCAGATCGCCGGACCTCGGCGCATTAAGCGATCAATCCATCGTCGACCGCACCGTCGCCTATGTCGGGGGAACCGCTACGGTCTTCGCCTACGATTCGGCGGGCGACCGTTTCGTGCGGCGCGTCACGACGGTGAAGAAGGAGAATGGCGAGCGGGCAGTGGGCACCGACCTCGCCGTCGACCACCCCGCTCAGGCACTGATCCGCAGCGGAAAACCCTATTTCGGGCCCGCGACCCTGTTCGGCCGCCGGTACCTCACCGTTTATCAACCGACGCAAGATGCGAAGGGTCGGGTCAACGGCATCCTGTTCGTAGGCGTGTCCCTCGAAGCCTACGACGTGGTCCAGGCCCAGACCATCTCGACGGTGCGCTGGACGATTTTGTCCGTGGCGCTCCTGGCCTGTCTCGTCCTGGGCTTTGCCGCGTTCCGCATGTTTCGACCCATTCGCGTGGTCGCGGAGCGGACCTCCCGTCTCGTTTCAGGGGATCTCGAGGGTGCGATCCCCTATCGCGACGCACGAGACGAAGTCGGTGCCGTGGCCCGTGCCCTCGAGGCTTTGCGGCAAACCAGCCTGAAGGCCCGCGAACTGGAAGCCGAGCGGATGGCGAGTGCCAAGGACATTCAGGACCGCCGTGCGTTCATCGAGGCCGAGATCGCCCGTTTCCGGGCGCAAGTCGCAGAATCCGTCCGGTTGGTCGGCGCGCAGACGGGCGAGCTTCGGACCCGCGCCGCCGCCATGTCGGACGCGTCTTCGGATGCCACCCGTGCGGTGGAAGGCGCCTCGGCCGGCTCGCGCGAGGCTTCCGCCAACGTGCAGACCGTCGCAAGCGCCGCCGAAGAGCTCTCCGCTTCGATCGTGGAGATCGGCGCCCGCCTCGATGTCGCCAAGGCCGAGATCGACGCAGCCTTTAGCGAAGCGTCCGCCACCAACCAGCAGATGGGGCAGCTCGCCGATACCGCGCAACGCATCGGCACCGTCGTGGGTCTCATCCGGGCCATCGCGGAACAGACCAACCTCCTCGCCCTGAACGCCACGATCGAGGCCGCGCGGGCCGGCGAGTCCGGCCGTGGTTTCGCGGTCGTGGCGGCGGAGGTGAAAGCCCTGGCGAGCCAGACCGCGAAGGCGACGGACGAGATCGCCAGTCAGGTCGCATCCGTCCAGACTTCGACAGATCAGGCCGCCCATGCCATCGGCCGTGTGACGGATCGGATGGGTGCGATCAGCGCGATGACCACCGAGCTCGCGACAGCCGTCGCCGCACAAGGCGCGGCGACCGGCGAGATCTCACGCAATGCCGGGAACACCGCCGCCACCTCAGTGGAGATCGCACGCGATCTCGGCACCGTCACGGGTGCAGCCCGCAGCACAGCGACGATGGCCGAAAGTGTCCAGGGCAGCGCCGCCCAGGTGGAAAACGTCGCGGCCGAACTCGAAGCCGAGATCGGACGCTTCCTCACGGCCGTCGCGGCCTGAATCCTCGCCGGGACGAGGGCTACAGGATGAACCGGCTGAGATCGGCGTTCGCGGCGAGGCTTTCGACACGCTCGCGAACATAGGCGGCGTCGATCGCCACGGTCTCCCCCGACCGGTCGGTGGCAGTGAAGGAGATGTCGTCGATCACCCGCTCCAGCACGGTCTGGAGCCGGCGCGCGCCGATATTCTCCACCGAATTGTTCACCTCCACGGCGACCCGTGCGAGGGCGTCCACGGCATCGTCCGTGAAATCTAGGGTCACGCCTTCCGTGGCCATCAGCGCCACGGTCTGCTTCAGCAGGCTCGCCTCCGTGGTGGTGAGGATCTGCTTGAAATCCTCTACCGTGAGAGGCTGCAGCTCGACGCGGATCGGCAGGCGCCCCTGTAGCTCGGGCAGAAGATCGGACGGCTTGGAGACGTGGAAAGCGCCGCTGGCGATGAACAGCACGTGGTCGGTCTTCACCGGACCGTGCTTCGTCGCCACCGTGGTTCCCTCGATCAGCGGCAGCAAGTCGCGCTGTACGCCTTCCCGCGAGACATCCGCCGATGAGCGACCTTCCTTCGCGCAGATCTTGTCGATCTCGTCGAGGAACACGATGCCGTTGTTCTCGACTTCGCGGATCGCCTCCTGCGTCAGCGATTCCGAATCGACCAGCTTGTCGGATTCCTCGGCGAGCAGGGGCGCGTAGGCCTCGCGCACGGTCATGCGCCTCGGCTTGCCCTTCTGGCCGCCGAGCGCCTTGCCGAGCATGTCGCCGATATTGACTGCCCCCATGGAGGCTCCGGGCATTCCAGGAATCTCGAACATCGGCAGACCGGTTGGCGATCCGCCCGACAATTCGATCTCGACCTCCTTGTCGTCGAGCTCGCTGTTCCGCAGCTTCTTGCGGAAGCTCTCGCGGGTGGCCTGGCCCGATGTCGGTCCGACCAGGGCATCGAGGATGCGCGATTCCGCCGCCGCCTCGGCCTTCGCCTTGACCGAGCGACGCTTCTCCTCGCGCTTGAGGCCGATACCGACCTCCACGAGGTCGCGCACGATCTGTTCGACGTCGCGGCCGACATAGCCGACCTCGGTGAATTTCGTCGCCTCGATCTTGAGGAACGGCGCTCCGGCGAGCTTGGCCAGCCGACGGGCGATCTCGGTCTTGCCGCAGCCGGTGGGGCCGATCATCAGGATGTTCTTCGGCGCGACTTCCTCGCGCAATGGCCCCACGAGCTGCTGACGGCGCCAGCGGTTCCGCAAGGCAATAGCGACCGCACGCTTGGCGTCATGCTGGCCGACGATGAACCGGTCGAGTTCCGAGACGATTTCGCGGGGGGAGAAAGTTGTCATCACGCTCCGGTCGAATGCGGCAGTTGAGCTGCCCGAGATGAGGGGAGGGCGCCGAGCCGATCCGTCAGCGAATGATACCTGACGCGGCCTGCAGCGGGCGAGCACCGGGACAGGCCAGCGATGAGACGAGACGCCGACTTGTCGGAAGAGCCAGCCCATTCATGTAGGAACGCCGCCGGCCCGGCCAGATGCGGCGAGCCTGCGGCGGGATCGTTGCGGTGGGTCAGGAGAAGCACGCGGTCTTGCACGACCCCGATCTAAGCGTCGGCACCCGCCCTTTCCAGATGGTCGGGCAAGACGGTCAGGCTGCCCGGATGCCGCCGACGAAATCCTCGACCTCGTTGCCGAGGCTGTTGGATTGCTGCGTCAATTGCTCGGCGGCGGCCAGAACCTGGGACGCGCCGGCCCCTGTCTGAACGGCGGCCAGCTGCACGTCCGCGATCGTTTCGGTGACGGCCTGGGTTCCGCGCGCGGCATCGTTGACGCTCCGGGCGATCTCCTGCGTGGCCACCTGCTGCTGCTCCACCGCCGCCGCGACACCCATCGCGATCGTATGGACGGTGCCGATGGTGGAGCCGATCTCCTCAATGGCGCCCACCGTGTCGCGGGTCGCCTCCTGGATCGTGGCGATCTGAACCGTGATCTCGTCCGTCGCCTTCGCGGTCTGGGCGGCGAGCCCTTTCACCTCGGCTGCGACCACGGCGAAGCCGCGACCGGCCTCACCGGCGCGAGCGGCCTCGATGGTGGCGTTCAGGGCGAGCAGGTTGGTCTGGCTGGCGATGTTGGAGATCAAGGCGACCACGTCGCCGATGCGGGACGCGCTGTCGGCGAGGACGCGGACACGCTCCGAAGTTCGGCGCGCGCTTTCCACCGCGCCGGCGGCGGCGGCGGATGTCTGGGACACTTGCGCGCCGATCTCGTTGGCCGTCGCCGCGAGTTCCTCGGTCGCCGCCGCCACGGCCTGAACGTTCATGGCGGTCTCGTTGGCCGCGTTCATCACGGCGGTGGATTGCCGGTTGGTCTGGTCGGCGGTGGCGGCCATGGTGCGGGCGGTGAGTTCCATCTCGGCGGCCGAGCCAGCCAGGGTGCCGACCATCTGGCCGACACTACCCTGGAAGCGATCCGCCAGGGCGCCCATCTCGGCATGGCGACGTCGGCCCGCGATACCGGCGGCCTCGTTCTGTTGGATCCGCAGCTCCGCTGCCTCTTTCATCGTTGCCGAAAAGACCCGCATGCTGGTCCAGATCTCGCCGATCTCGTCGCGTCGGGCCTTCGTCTCGGGAAGGGTGAGATCACCCTCGGACAGGCGGCGGATCGCGGCGGAGACGCCGGCCAGGGGCCGGGCGATCGCCCGCGCTCCGACGAAGCCGCCGATGAGAAGGCTGCCCAGGGTTCCGCCGATCGCCAAGGCCAGGAGCAGGTTCAGGCGCTCGGCGTAGAGCGTGTCCGTCCAGCGGTCGATAGCCTCGACCTCGGCCGAACTATGCGCAACGAGCGTCTCGATACTGTCCTGGAAAGCCTGACGGTTGGCGCGGTTGGCCTCGTTGAAGCCCTGTTCGGCGGCGGCCTTCGGCGAAACCTGCGTGCCGAGACGTGCGGTTTCCGTACGCAGAGTGGTGAAGCTGGCGGCTTCGGCGGTGATCTTCTCGAAGAGCGCCCGCTCGCTCGCGGGCACTTTCGGAGCCCATGCGGTCAGGAGAGCGTTCATCGCCTCGAGGTTCTTCTTCAGCCGGGCCGCGTATTTCTCGGCATCCTGCATATCCTTGGCCGCGTAGATGCCGCGCGACTCGACCACGACGCTGGTGACGAGCCGGTTCATGTTCGCGGCATCGAGGGCCCGCTGGGAGGCGAGTTTCGCATCCGTGAGCGCAGTGTTGAAGGTCTGGAGCGACATGATGCTAATCGTGGCGACGACGAGCGTCACCATCGAGCAGAGACCGACGAAACCTAGAATTTTAGCTTTGATGCGCATCGCAGTCGGCCAGCTTTCCAAGAAAGACAGCCGATAGCGCTAGGGGAACATCCGCAAGTTTACGTTAATCGGAGCTGCAATCCGGCACTAAGATGCAGAAAACTCCAGCTGCTCGATGACGAGATTGCCGTTCGTATAGACGCAGATTTCCGCCGCGATCCCGAGTGCTCGCCGGACGATCGCCTCTGCATCGTGCTCGCCATCCTCGAGCGCGCGGGCAGCGGCGAGGGCGTAATTTCCCCCCGATCCGATCGCCATGACGCCGCCTTCCGGCTCGAGCACGTCGCCCGCGCCCGACAGAAGCAGGCTCACATCCTTGTCCGCCACCAGCATCATCGCTTCGAGACGACGCAGGTAGCGGTCGGTGCGCCAATCCTTGGTGAGTTCGACGCAGGCGCGGGTCAGTTGACCGGGATACTGATCGAGCTTGGCTTCGAGCCGCTCGAACAGGGTGAAGGCATCGGCCGTCGCTCCGGCGAACCCGCCGATGACGGAGCCCTTGGCGAGGCGGCGCACCTTGCGGGCATTGCCCTTCACGATGGTCTGGCCGAGGCTGACCTGCCCGTCGCCGCCGATGACCACCTTGCCGCCCTTGCGGACCATCAGGATCGTGGTGGCGTGCATTTGCGGCGGGCCGCCGGATGCGGAATGGGACAAGGCTGACTCCGGTCTGGTTCTGACCGGTGTCAGGTAGTCTTTCAGAACGCGGACTCCAACCTCCGCCGGAGCGTTACCGCGCTATTCCGGGTAGCGCTGGAAGGCCGGCAGGGTCTCGAACCGAGCGAACCACGAGGCGGCCTCAGCGATCTGAATCCTGACCTGGGGCGGCAGCGCCTCGGGATCGTCCAGGGTCGCGGTATGGATGTCGATTTGGCCAGGAAAGACCGCCTCGTTACGGTAGAACAGCCCCGTGCCGCAGGTGCCGCAGAACTGCCGGATAACGCCGGGCGAGGATTCGTAATCGGTCGGGTGACCCGAGATCGTCACCCGTTCGGCCGGGAACAGGGCAAAGGCCACCACCGGAGCACCGGACGAGCGCCGGCAATCGGCGCAATGACACAGGGCGCTATGGCTCGGCTCGCCCTCGGCGCTGTAATGGATCGCTCCGCAGCGGCACCGTCCCGTCAAGACCATGTGAGTTCCCCCTTCGTTCTCGTCCGTTGTCTCAGAGGACGATGACGCCGGCAAGACGGCATCGCCCTCGCTCACACAACCACGGTGATGGCGCGGGCGGCACGGGTCAGCCCGGTATAGAGCCAGCGGGCCCGGTGCTCGCGAAAGGCGAAGGATTCGTCGAAGAGCACGACATTGTCCCATTGCGAGCCCTGCGCCTTATGGACGGTGAGGGCGTAGCCATAGGTGAACTCGTCGGTCTCGCGCTTGAGGAAGGCCGGGATCTCCTCCTCCGAGCCCGACATCACCGCCCGCAGCACCTTGATGTCGATGGGTCGGCGGCGCAGGGCCGGGTCGTCGTCGGGCACGACATCGAGGCGGATCGTGTCGGCGCGCGGCGCGGCGCGAAGGGCATGGACCGTCCAGGTCGAGCCGTTGAGCAGGCCCTTGGTGCGGTCGTTACGCAGGCAGACCAGTTTCTCGCCCACCGCCGGCATCGGATCGGTATGGCCGGCGAGCTCCCGCAGGCGGTTGTTGTAGAGCCGCCGCGTCTTGTTCATCCCGACGAGGACCTGATCGCATTCGAGCACGCTCGACGGGTCGAGGGAGCGGCGCGAGACGACGCGGCTCTCGCCATACTCGCCGATGCTGAGCCGGCCGCCCTCCCGGATCGTCATCGCCATACGCACGATCGGGTCGTCGGCGGCCTGCCGGTGGACGTCGGTCAACATCACGTCGGGCTCGGCCTCGGTGAAGAAGCCGCCGCCGCGCACCGGCGGCAATTGGGCGGGGTCGCCGAGAACCAGGACCGGCCTGTCAAAGGAGAGCAGGTCGTTGCCGAGATCCGAATCGACCATGGAGCACTCGTCGATGACGACGAGCTCCGCCTTCGAGACCGGCCCGGTGCGGTTGAGGGTAAAGGCCGGCCCTCCCTCCTCGGTCTCCTTGCTGCGATAGATCAGGCTGTGGATCGTCGCGGCGTCGTGGCAACCCTTCGACCGCATCACAAAGGCGGCCTTGCCCGTGAAGGCGCCGAAGACGACGTTGCCCTCGACATCGTCGGCGATCCGGCGCGCCAGGGTGGTCTTGCCGGTGCCGGCATAGCCGAACAGGCGGAACACCTGCGGACCGCCGGCCTTGCGCCATTCAGCGATGGCTTTGAGCGCCGCGTCCTGCTGGGGCGCGAACCGGGTCGGAAGGTCGTCGCTCACGGCCAGCGCACGGTGGGCGGCAGTGAGGACAGGATCGAGGCGACGTTGCCGCCCGTTTTCAAGCCGAAGATGGTGCCCCGGTCGTAGAGTAGGTTGAATTCCACGTAGCGCCCGCGCCGCACCTGCTGCTCCAACCGGTCTTCCTCCGTCCACGGCGTCGAGAGGTTCGCGCGCACGATCGCCGGATAGGCATCGAGGAAGGCGAGGCCGACATCCTTGGTGAAGGCGAGATCGGCCTTCGGATCGCCGGTCCAGTGGTAGTCGTAGAAGATTCCGCCGATCCCGCGCGGCTCGTTGCGATGCTTGAGGAAGAAGTATTCCTCGCACCACGCCTTGTAGCGGTCGTAATCCGCCGCCGGCGCATGGGCGTCGCACGCCGCTTTCATCGCAGCATGGAACCGCAGCGTATCCGGATCGTCCTGCGTCCGACGCCGGTCGAGGACGGGGGTCAGGTCGGCCCCGCCGCCGAACCACGTCTTCGTCGTGGAGACGAAGCGGGTGTTCATGTGAACTGTCGGAACGTGCGGATTCCAGGGATGGACGATGAGCGAGATGCCCGTGGCGTAGAAGCGCGGGTCTTCCGATGCGCCCGGCATCTGCGCGCGAAACTCTGGGGCGAACTCGCCGAAGACCTGCGAGACGTGGACACCGGCCTTCTCGAACACGCGCCCATGCAGCATCGACATGGTGCCGCCGCCGCCGGGCGTGCCGCTATGGTCCGTGCGCTGCCAGGGGGTCTTCACGAAGCGTCCGGCCTCGGCCGGGGCATCGGGATGGAACGGCCCTTCGGCTTCCGCCTCGATCGCTTCCAGCTCCGCCAGGATCCGGTCGCGCAGGCTCGCGAACCACGTGGTCACCTCGTCCTTGAGGAGCGCGAGTTCGGCCTCGGGGGGCGGTGGCGGAGTCGTGTCGGACATCGTCATGGGGGAGGGATGTCCCATCCCTCCCGCCCATCGTCAATCGAGGTCCGGTCAATCTTTACCCACCGACATCAGCAGACGCTCGGTCTTGGCGTCCTCGATCCGGTTGACCATGCGGCGACCCTCATGGACGTCGCGAATCGTCTTCGTGGCGGTGATGCAGGACTGGACCAGCATGATCGTTCCCATGGCGAGGTAGCCCTTGATCCAGATGTCCATGGGGATGAACAGGATGCCGAGGGCGACCATCGCGGCCGAGCCGATGAAGGACGCATAGGTGAAGGTGACCCAGGCGCCAGAATGCTGAGTGGTCTCGTTGTTCATGGTCATGGTCGTGGTCCTTATAAGGAGAGGATGAAGCGAAGCTTGGATGAAAGGCAGCAAGGGGTTCAGACCGTCGTGCGCGCCTCGACCTTGCGCCGCAGGCGGTCGAGGACGGCGCCGCCGCTCGGGCGGGTGCTGGCGCCGAAGCCTTCGCGCTCGAGCCGTTCGGCGATGGAGAGGCCGGGCTCGGTCTCGGCGAGCGCCGCTTCCGTGTCGGCGGCCTCGGTCTGGAGGGCACGCAGCCGGTTCAGGGTCGCCTCCGCCTCCTTCAGCGTCGCCCGATCATTGGGGTTGGCCTGAACGCCTAGGCGTCGTGCCGCCTCGGCTGCAGCGGCGATGCGGCGTCCACGTTCCAGCTCGCTCTGACGACGGGTCGCGTCGGCGACGACGGAGCGGATGCGGGCGACTTCGCGGGCAAATCTCAGGCGCGCCTCACCGATGGCGTCCCGTTCGGCCTCGAGCTCGGCGATGGCCTCAGCCGCCTCAGACGCCAGTTCTTCGCGTCCCGCCGTCAGCGCCGCCAGGGCACGCTCTTCGAGATCCGCCGCGCGGGCTCCAACCTCGGCGAAACGCCGTTCTTCCGCCTTGTCACCCGCCATTGCGGCAGCGAGGGCGAGCCGGCTGCGCTCCAACGAGACCCGCGTCTCGCGGATCTGCTGATCGAGGATGAGCAAGGCGTGGCGATCGATCACCGCTTCCTCGGCCTGGGCGGCTGCGCCGCGGGCGAGGAGCCGAAACAACTTGAGCATGGTGTGCCTCCGGCGTTTGAACGCTGTTCACACTCATGGTCTCGCCGATATTTGAACGGCGTTCAAGTGCTGAACTGCACGCCGTTCAAAATCACGTCACGCGCTCGACCCGATCTGTCTCAGCCCCTCGCCGAGAATCATCGCCGCCGCCATGGCGATGTTGAGTGAGCGCATTCCCTCGCGGATGGGAATGACGATTCGGGCATCGGCTACCTCGTGGACGGATGCGGGGACACCCGCCGATTCCCGTCCGAGCAGGATGCAGTCGCCGGGGAGGAAGCCAAAGGCGGTGTAGGGGAGGGCGCCGGCGGTGGTGGCGAGGACGAGCCGTGTTCCGGTCTCTTCCCGCCACTGCGAGAAGGCGGCCCAGGAGCGATGCCTCGTGATCGCCACATGGTCGAGATAATCGAGTCCTGAGCGGCGCAGGTGCCGGTCGGACACATCGAATCCCGCCGGCTCGATGATGTCGACGGCCACGTCGAGGCACGCCGCCATCCGCAGGATCGTCCCCGTATTCTGGGGAATGTCGGGCTGGTAGAGGGCGAGACGGAGCATCGGACCGGGCGGCTGCATTGCGTCTGCGGCATCGCCTCGCGGTTGGCACGTCGTCAAGGCCCACTACCTCAGGCAAGTCTCCAACACCGGACCAGATTATGTTTCTCGATTGGCTCGAGCGCCGCATCGACCCGTTCGCGTCTTTCGAAGACGGGCGGATGCCGCCCAAGACGGTGACGGGCTTCGCCGCTTTCTATCTCAGGCCGATGCGGACCGCCTTGGTGATGCTGTTCCTCGTGGCGGTGGCCGCCGGGACGGTGGAGGCATCGCTCTACCTGCTCATGGGCTGGTTCATCGACCTCTTGAACAATGCCGACCGGGCCACGATCCTGCAGGACCACGGATGGAAGCTCGGCCTCGCGGCAATGCTGCTCCTCGTGGTTCGTCCCTTCACGATCTGGCTGCACGAGGTGATGTCCAACCAGCTGCTCGTGCCGCAGGCGACCAACCAGGTCCGCTGGCGTACGCATCTCTATACGCTCGGCCACTCGCTCTCGTATTTCCAGGCCGATTTCGCCGGACGGCTCGCCAACCGCGTCGTGCAGGTCGGACCGGCCGTGCGCGAACTGGCCGTGGTCTTCATCGATACGCTTCTTTACGTGGCGATCTACGCCGTGACGGCGGTGGGCCTGTTCGGCTCCATCTCGTTATGGATGGCCCTGCCGGTGGTCCTATGGGTGGCGGCCTATTCGGTGCTGACTTGGTGGTTCGTGCCCCGTGCCCGAGCGCGCTCCCTCGTGACGGCCGACACGCGGTCGATTCTCATCGGGCGGATCGTCGACAGCTACACCAACATTCTCACCGTGAAGCTCTTCGCCCGCGACCGGGAAGAACGCGCGGCCGTGCGTGACGCCATCGACGTCCACACCACGGCACATCTCCACCAGTTCCGGCTCGTGACGACCACGACGACGCTGCTCGGCATCCTCAACAGCGCGCTCATCGTCGCCACCGCCACCGCCTGTCTCCTGCTCTGGCGCAGCGGTGGAATGACCACCGGCGAGGCGGCGGCGGGTCTCGCCCTCGTGCTGCGGCTGATGGCGATGTCCGGTTGGGTCATGCAGACGGTGCGCGGCATCTTCGAGAATGTCGGCGTGATCCAGGAGAGCATGCAGACGATCTCGCGCCCGCACGGGATCGTGGATGTGCCGAACGCGCGGACGCTCGCGGTCGACGGTGGCGACATCCGCTTCGACAGGGTCGGCTTCCGCTACGGCGACGGCACACCGTCCGTCATCCAGGATTTCAGCCTGCATATCCGCGCGGGTGAGAAGGTCGGCCTCGTCGGAATCAGCGGCGCTGGCAAGACCACGCTGACCGCGCTCCTGCTTCGGCTGCACGACATCCAGAACGGTCGGATCCTCATCGACGGTCAGGACATCGCCGGCGTCACGCAGGAATCGCTGCGCGGAGCGATCGCCATGGTGACGCAGGACACCTCCCTCCTGCACCGGTCGATCCGCGACAACATCGCCTATGGCAGGCCGGACGCGACGCTGGAGGAGGTCCAGCGGGCAGCGCATCTCGCAGAGGCCGACGGGTTCATCGCCGGTCTCGTCGATAACAGGGGCCGGACAGGCTACGACGCCCAGGTGGGCGAACGGGGCGTGAAGCTCTCCGGCGGCCAACGCCAGCGCATCGCCATCGCGCGCGTCATCCTGAAGAACGCGCCGATCCTGATCCTCGACGAAGCGACATCCGCCCTCGACAGCCAGGTCGAGGCGGCGATCCAGGACAGTCTCGACACCCTCATGCAGGGCAAGACCGTGCTCGCCATCGCGCACCGGCTTTCCACCATCGCTGCTCTCGACCGGCTGATCGTGATCGATGCCGGCCGCATCGTGGAGGAGGGGACCCATGCGGAACTGATCCGCACCGGCGGGCTCTATGCGCGCCTATGGGAGCGCCAGTCCGGCGGCTTTCTCGGTGACGTCTCGCCGACCGTCTACGAGGACGCGGCGGAATGATCGCCCTCGACGTTTCGGCTGGGGCGAGCGAGAGGCGGCGACCCTCGCGCGGTCCCTGGATCACGGAATTGCGGGCGACGCTGGTGCTCGCCGCGCCTCTAATCCTGACCAATCTCGCTCAGCACGGCCTCGTCACGGCCGATGTGGTTCTGCTCGGGCGTCTCGGGGCGGAGCCGCTCGCGGCAGGCGCCCTGGCGACGAGCCTCTACTTCATCCTGTTCATCTGCGGGATCGGCCTCGCCTCGGCGGTCTCTCCCCTGATTGCGGGCGCGCTCGGCCGGGGCGATTCGGCCGAGCACGACGTGCGCCGTATCGTCGGTGCCGGGCTCTGGGCCGTCACCATCGCGATCGTCCCGGTGATGCTCGCGCTCTGGCACACCGAGTCGCTGTTACTCGCCATGGGGCAGCAACCTAAGCTCGCGGAGGATGCCGGGCTCTACATGCGGGCCCTGCAATGGTCGATGTGGCCGGCGCTCGCCTTCATGGCGTTGCGCGCCAGTCTGTCCGCCCTGGAACGACCGGGCTGGCCCCTCGCCATCAGCATCGCGGCGCTGCCGGTGAATGTCGGGCTCGCGATCTGGCTCGCCTTCGAGGGGCCGGGGCTGCTCGGCCTCGGCATGGTCGGTGTCGGCCTCGCCACGACGCTCGCCGCGTTTCTGTCCTTGGCCGCCCTCGTCGGCGTGATGATGCTGGCGCCGTCCCTTCGCCGGCGACGGCTCTTCCTCGGTGTCTGGCGTCCCAATGCCGCGCGCCTCGCGACCATGTTCCGCCTCGGCCTGCCCATGGCGGCGACGGGTCTGGCCGAGGCGAGCCTGTTCGAGGCGGCCGTGCTGGGGATGGGCCTGTTCGGCACGGCCCCGCTGGCGGCCCATGCGGTGACGATCCAGATCGCCGCGATCTGCTTCATGGTGCCCAACGGTATCGGCCAAGCCGCGACGGTGAGGGTCGGACGGGCCTTCGGGGCAGGGGACCGCATGGCCATGCGCCGGGCGGGCGCCATCGCGATCCTCCTCGGCTTCGGCTTCATGAGCGCATGCGCGCTCGTCCAGGTGACGCTGCCGCGACCGCTCATCGGCCTCTTTCTCGACCTCGACGCGCCGGGAAATGTCGATGTCATCCCCTACGCCGTCACGTTCATCGGCTTTGCCGCGCTCTTCGCCATGGCTGACGGTATCCAATCGGTCGCCCTCGGCGCCCTGCGCGGCATGCAGGATACACGCGTGCCCATGGCCATCGCCCTGTTCGGCTACTGGATCGTCGGAATCCCGTCCGGCATCCTCGCCGCCTGGGGCCTGGGCTTCGGCGGATCGGGGATCTGGATGGGGTTCTGCGCCGGTCTGGCGGTGGTCGCCGTGATGCTGGTGCGGCGCTGGCTATGGCTCAGCGGCAGCGTCATTTCGCGCTCGTGACGATTACTGTTTCCCGTCACGGGCCTACTCTGGACAGGTTCGCATCTGGCGTGCCAGAGAAACCTGCCTCAGAAGGCTCGTCTCGGGTGACGCCCGGTCGCATTGCACAGATTTGTGCAATCGTGTCTGCGTCTGCCCTACGCGCTTCTTTCGAGCGCCTCTAAATCTCGGCGAACGGAAGCGGCGCGCCCTCACTCTGCGGGTCGCCGAACCGGAGCCATCCTGTACCGGAGTGTCGATCTTGGCGAACACCCCTCCCTCATCAGGTCACGACGGGTCCCGCCGTGACTTCCTGTTCCTGGCGACCGGTGCCGGTCTCGCCGTGGGCGCCGGTGCCCTGGCCTGGCCCTTCGTGGCGTCCATGGCCCCGGATGCGGAGGTGATCGCCGCCGGTGCGCCCCTCGAGGTCGACCTGTCGCCGATCCAGGAAGGCCAGATCGTCAACGTTTTCTGGCGCGGCAAGCTGATCTTCGTGCGCAACCGCTCCGAGAAGGAAATCAAGGAATCGGAGGACACGAAGCTCAGCGAGCTCATGGATCCGCAGCCCGATTCCGCCCGCGTGAAGGAAGGCCACGCCAAGTGGCTCGTGGTCTACGGCAACTGCACCCATCTCGGCTGCGTGCCGATCGGTCACCAGGGCCAGTATGAAGGCTGGTCGTGCCCTTGCCACGGCTCGCTCTACGACACGTCCGGGCGCGTGCGCCGTGGACCGGCACCGACCAACCTGCCGATCCCGCCCTACGCATTCCTGAACGACACCAAGATCCGGATCGGTGAAGACGGCGGCAAGGCCGTCGCCTGACTTCGGCAGCATCGCTTACGAGCGATGAGGGGAGGGGTCCGGCAGCGACGGACCTGAGCGAAACAGACTTCGAAGCGGGTAACCTCATGAGCGGTCACGCCACCTACGTCCCCAAGAGTCGGATCGCCAAGTGGTTCGAATCGCGGCTGCCCATCGTCGGGCTGGTCCATTCGTCGTTCGTTTCGTTCCCCGTCCCGCGCAACCTTAACTATTTCTGGACCTTCGGCGCGATCCTGATCGCCATGCTGATGGCGCAGATCGTCACCGGCATCTGGCTGGCGATGCATTACGACCCCTCGGCCGGCAACGCCTTCAACTCCGTCGAGCACATCATGCGCGACGTGAATTACGGCTGGCTGTTGCGCTACATGCACGCCAACGGCGCCTCGATGTTCTTCGTGGCGGTCTACATCCACATTTTCCGCGCGCTCTATTACGGGTCGTACAAGGCCCCGCGCGAGGTGCTCTACATCCTGGGCGTGATCATCTACCTCCTGATGATGGCCACCGCCTTCCTCGGCTACACCCTGCCGTGGGGCCAGATGAGCTTCTGGGGCGCCACCGTCATCACCAACATTCTGGCCGCGATCCCGGTCGTGGGCGACACCATTCAGAGCCTGCTCTGGGGCGGCTATTCCGTCGGTAACCCGACGATCAATCGGTTCTTCTCGCTGCACTACCTGATGCCCTTCATGATCCTCGGCGTCGTGGTTCTTCACGTCTGGGCGCTTCATGTGACCGGCCAGAACAACCCGACCGGTATTCCGATCAAGACCGGCAAGGACGCGGTGCCGTTCACGCCCTACGCGACGATCAAGGACGTGTTCGCCACCGTCGTGTTCTTCGTCTTCTTCGCCTACTGGATCTTCTACCAGCCGAACTACCTTGGCCACGCGGACAACTACATTCCCGCCAACGCCTCGGTGACGCCGGCCCACATCGTGCCGGAATGGTACTTCCTGCCCTTCTACGCGATCCTTCGCGCGGTTCCGGACAAGCTCGGCGGCGTCATCCTGATGTTCAGCGCCGTGATCATCCTCGCCTTCGCGCCCTGGCTCGACACGTCCCGTGTCCGCTCGTCCAACTACCGTCCGATCTACCGCCAGTTCTTCTGGCTGTTCGTGGCGGTGTGCGTGGTGCTCGGCTGGCTCGGCGCCAAGCCGCCCGAGGGTGGCTACGTCCTCGCGTCGCGGATCTGCACCGCCTACTACTTCGCGCATTTCCTCATTGTGATGCCGCTGGTGGGGCTGTTCGAGACGCCGAAGGCGATGCCGGGATCGATCCTGGAAAGCGTGACCGGACCTCATCCGCAATATGGCGGTTCGGGCATGCCAGCCGGTGCGGCCGCCGCACCATCGTCGAAGGGTTGAGGTGCGGATCGTGAAAAGCATGAACACATCGCGCATCCTCGCCGTCACGCTCGTCGCGACCCTTCTCGGCTCTGCCTCGGTCAGCGCCGAGGACGGTCACTCCACGCCCAACCCGCCGCGGGAGAAGTGGAGCTTCGCCGGAATCTTCGGCAAGTTCGACGAGGCCCAGCTGCAGCGCGGCTTCCAGGTCTATCGTGAGGTCTGCTCGAACTGCCACAGCATGAGCCTCGTGAAGTTCCGCAACCTCGCCGAGAAGGGCGGGCCGGGCTTCACGGCCGGTCAGGTCAAGGCTCTGGCCGCCGAGTACAAGATCAAGGACGGCCCCAACGACGCGGGTGACATGTTCGAGCGGCCCGGCCGCCCGGCCGACGCCTTCCCGTCTCCCTTCCCGAACGATAAGGCGGCCGCGGCCGCCAATGGCGGCAAGGCCCCGCCCGATTTCTCGGTGCTGGCCAAGGCTCGCACCTACGAGCGCGGTTTCCCCTACTTCATCTTCGATGCGATGCCCTTCATCGGCTATTCGGAACAGGGCGTGGACTACATCCACGCGCTCCTGAACGGCTACGAGGACGCCCCGAAGGGAATGGATGTCCCGGCGGGCACGAACTACAACAAGTATTATCCCGGCCACCTCATCGCGATGGCAAAGCCCCTGAGCGACGGCCAGGTGACCTACGCCAAGGGCGCCGAGGGCAATCCCGTCGTTCCCGAGACAGTGGAACAATATTCGCACGACGTGGCGGCGTTCATGTCCTGGGCGGCCGAGCCGCATATGGAAGCCCGGAAGGCCCTCGGCTTCCGTGTGATCCTGTTCCTGCTCATCCTGTCGGGCCTTCTCTACTACGTGAAGAAGAAGGTCTGGGCGGATGTGGGCGGCGAGGTCCACGGCCTGCAGCCGGAGCTTCACAAGACGAGCTGAGCCCCTTAAAGGCGGTTCACGACCGACGGGCTCGCTGTGGCGGGCCCGTTTTCGTTTCCACCCTGCGGGCACGCCCGGCGCGCCCTCGATGACGAACACAGGAGATTCGGCATGACCGCAGCAGTGCTCGGCGTGATAGGCGGATCCGGTGTCTACGATCTGCCAGGCCTCGAAGACATCCGTGAAGAAGCCGTCGTCTCGCCCTGGGGCGAACCCTCCGATTCGCTGCGGATCGGTCGGATCGGCGCGACCAAGGTGGTCTTTCTCGCCCGTCACGGACGAGGCCATCGCCTCTCTCCCTCCGGCATCAATTACCGCGCCAATATCGATGTGATGAAACGGGCCGGCGTCACCGACATCGTCTCGGTCTCGGCCTGCGGCTCGTTCAAGAGCGAGCTTCATCCCGGCCTGTTCGTCCTCGTCGATCAGTTCGTCGACCGGACTCACGGCCGGGAATCGTCGTTCTTCGGCAATGGCTGCGTGGCGCATGTGCCCTTCGCACATCCGGTAGGGCCGGCCCTTCAGGCGCGCATCGCGGCCGCCGCCGCCGCCGAGGAGCTGCCTGTCCATCGCGGCGGGACTTATGTCTGCATGGAAGGCCCACAATTCTCGTCCTTCGCCGAATCCCGGACCTACAAGGGCTTGGGCTACGATGTGATCGGCATGACCAACATGCCGGAGGCCAAGCTCGCCCGCGAGGCGGAGATCACCTTCGCCACCATCGCCATGGTGACGGATTTCGATTGCTGGCATCCGGGCCATGCCGATGTCGACGTCGCCTCGGTCGTCGCGGTCGCGCGCGCGAATGCCGACAAGGCGGCCCGGCTGATCTCGCGGATCGCCCGCGACTTCCCGGCCGAGCGCGAGGAATGCCCGGCGGGCTCCCACCGTGCCCTGGACGGCGCGATCATGACCGCACCGTCCCACCGCGATCCGGAGCTGCTGGCCAAGCTCGATGCCGTGGCGGGGCGCGTACTCGACGCCTGACCCGGCAGCATTCGACAGTAAGGCCTTTCCAGAGGAAGGCATTTGCCTCTAGAGCGTCGGTCCCGATAGCGATCCGGATCGACGGTCCGGAGTTCTCGTTCGGCATAGGCTCGTGGGCGATGTCCCCCATGTGCCGATGCTCTTGAAGGCGGCCCTGTCCGTGACGGTCAAACCATGAGCGAACCCTCAGCGATGCGCTCCGCAAGCATCAGCCGCCGGACGGCGGAGACCGACGTCAGCGTGTCCATCGGACTCGATGGAACCGGCCGATCGACGATCTCGACGGGAATCGGCTTCTTCGACCACATGCTCGAACTCTTCGCCCGGCACGGGCTGTTCGAAGTGGAGGCCAAGGTCACCGGCGATCTCCATGTGGACCACCACCACACCGTCGAGGATACCGGCATCGCTCTGGGGCAGGCCTTTGCGCGGGCGTTGGGCGACAAGCGTGGAATTGCGCGCTACGCCGATATCCACATGCCCATGGACGAGGCACTGACGCGGGTCGCCATCGACATTTCCGGACGGCCCTTCCTCGTGTTCCGCACCACGTTCAAGGTGGAGAAGATCGGGCAGTTCGACACCGAGCTGGTGCGTGAATGGTTCCAGGCTTTCGCCATGAATGCAGGGATCACCCTGCATGTGGAGACTTTGTACGGCGACAACGCGCACCATATCGCGGAGAGCTGCTTCAAGGGCTTGGCCCGTGCCTTGCGGAAAGCGGTTGCGGTCGATCCCCGCGAAGACGGTCGGATTCCCTCGACGAAGGGTTCTCTGTAGGGCCTTCACGGGCGGGAAGAGGCGGACAGACGCATGCGCACCTACACCATTCATCTGCCGTCGGATGCCGTCGCGGGCGAATCTCACGGTCTCGACCGGGCAATCCTGGTCCCCGACGGGTTCTCGCTCCAGGCCTTCGTCTTCGGTCCGCTCTGGTTCTTTTTTCACCGACTCTGGCTGGCCGGCCTCGGTGTGCTGGCCCTCCTCGTGGCAGTCGGTTTCGCCGGCCGTTTCCTGGGGCTCGGCACCTTCGCGGGCTTCCTCATAACGATTCTCCTGCTCCTTCTAGTGGGGATGGAGGCATCCAGCCTGCGCCGGTGGACCTATGCCAGGCGCGGTCGTCCCGCCCGTGACGCCGTGGTCGCCCATTCCGCCGAAGAGGCCGAGATGAAGGCCGTGAACCGCTGGCTGACGGCTCCCCCCGTGGTCCGGCCGGGTCCGAGCGCCTATCCCGCCGCATCGGCGCGACCGGTCGATACGGCCATCGGCATGTTCCCCTTCGCCGAGCCGCGTCGTTCGTGATGTCCGAGACCGTCGCCATCATCGATTACGGATCGGGCAACCTGCATTCGGCCGCCAAGGCGTTCGAGCGCGCCGCCCGGGAAGCGGGACTGAGCGCGCCCCGCATCGTCGTGACCAGCGATCCCGACGTGGTGTCGTCCGCAGACCGCGTCGTGCTGCCCGGCGTCGGCGCTTATGCCGATTGCCGCAAGGGCCTCGATTCCGTCTCGGGCATGGTCGAGGCGATGACGCATGCCGCCCACGAACGCGGCCGCCCATTTCTCGGGATCTGCGTCGGCATGCAGCTCCTCGCCAGCCGGGGCCTCGAATACGAGGTCACGCCGGGGCTCGGCTGGATCGCCGGCGATGTTAGCCCGATCCGCCCGTCCGACCCGGACCTGAAGGTTCCCCATATGGGTTGGAACACCCTTCGGCTCGAGCGTCCGCATGCGCTTCTCGATGGCATCGCCACGGGCGAGAACGGGCTGCATGCCTATTTCGTCCATAGCTACGCCCTCGATCCGGTCGACCGGATCGATGTCGTGGCCGACAGCGAGTATGGCGGTCCGGTCACCGCCCTCGTTGCGCGCGACAACGTCGCCGGAACCCAGTTCCACCCCGAGAAGAGCCAGCATCTCGGTCTGGCGCTGATCGCGAACTTCCTGCGTTGGCGTCCGTAGACGCCCCACCGCTCATCGACATTCAGAAAGCGACATCCACCGTGATCCTGTTTCCGGCGATCGATCTGAAGGAAGGGCGTTGCGTTCGCCTCGTCCAGGGTGATATGGCGCAGGCCATCGTCTTCAGCGACGATCCGGCCGCGCAGGCGAGCGTGTTCGAGGAGCAGGGCTTCTCCTGGCTTCACGTCGTCGACCTCGACGGCGCCTTCGCGGGCGCGCCGATGAATGCGTCGGCGGTGGACGCCATCCTCGCCCGCACCAACCTTCCGGTTCAGCTCGGCGGCGGGATTCGCGAAATGCGTACGGTGGAAGCCTGGATCGAGAAGGGCGTCAGCCGGGTCATCATCGGCACGGCCGCCGTACGCGACCCGGCCTTCGTGCGCGAAGCGGCCCGCCTGTATCCGGGCAAGATCGCCGTCGGCGTCGATGCCAAGGACGGTCGCGTGGCGGTGGAAGGCTGGGCGAAGACCTCCAGCACCACGGCCGAGGAATTGGGGCGCCGGTTCGAGGATGCGGGCGTTGCCGCCATCATCTACACCGACATCGCCCGCGACGGCATTCTCAAGGGCCTGAACATCGAGATGACCCTCGCCCTCGCGCAGGCCGTGACGATCCCCGTTATCGCGTCTGGCGGCCTGGCCTCGATCGACGACGTCCATCGCCTGCTCGAACCCGATTGCGCCATGCTCGCCGGGGCGATCACCGGGCGTGCGCTCTATGACGGCCGCATCGATCCGCGCGAAGCGCTCGCCGCCATCGCCCGGAAGGCGGCGTAACACCCGGCCTTGGTGAGCGCCCCCATGGGGCGGGCTCACCGGGACTTCGTATAGGACGTCACCGCTCCGCGGTGACAATCGACACGAAAAAGCCGCGCGCCCCATGGGCGCGCGGCTTTTTCGTTACCCTAGGGAGTGGAGTTACAGGCCGTTCTTGGCCCCGGGGACAATGCTAGCGCCCGAGCCGCTACCGAAGGGCTCGTAGCGGGTGAGGCCGCGGAACAGCTGCCCAAGGAAGGCACGATCGGCGCCGCTCGTGGGCGTGGTGCGCTCGATGAAGTCGAACACCTTGCCGTCCTGCAGGCCGTAGAGGGCGATGCGCTCCACTTTGAAGCCGGCGTTGAAATAGACGGTGGTGACCTTCTGGTCCTCCACCTGTTCCCCGAGGAACAGCACCGTGCGGCGCGAGTTCTGGGTGATGTAGTACCAAGTCTTGTTGCCGACGGTGGATACCGTGGAGGGCGTACCGAGGATCTGGAGCACCTGCTCCGCGCTCATGCCAGGCTTCACCGTGGCGAGAGCGGCTTGATCGATCTGGTATCCGTGCCGGAGATCTTCACCGATGCAGCCGGAGATTCCCACACCGATAAGGCCGATGACGGCGAGACGGCTGATCGACGAGACGAAACGGCGCGACATCAGCCACCCTTGATCCGTTGAGACAACACGACGTTTGAACGTCATAGCTCAGAGCAGATCTCCACCTGGACGTTCCGGTGGAGCTTGCGCCCTGGCTGTCGGTTGCCGTACCGCGAGGTTATGGTTTTGACAAGGCAAGCTCGGCCACACCCCTCGCGCCTCCGGTGGACGGCATGATTTCGCGATTCTTCAAGCGAAGCTCGGCGCGCGCCAGCGTCGTCGAGGCGTTGCATCTGCGGATCAACGAAGCCTCGCGGGCGCCGGGGCTCTATACCCATCTCGGCGTCCCCGACACCGTGGAGGGCCGTTTCGAATGCCTGACGCTCCACGTCATCATGGTTCTGCGACGGATGAACCAATTGCCGGCTCCCGCGGCGGACATCGCCCAGGACCTGGTCAACGCGGTCTTCCTCCAGCTCGATTCCTCGCTGCGCGAACTCGGTGTCGGCGATTTCGGCGTGCCCAAGCGCATGAAGAAACTGGGTGCGGCCTTCTACGGTCGCGCGGCGGGTTACGACGGCGCCCTGGATGCGAGGGACGAGGACGGCCTCAAGGCTGCCCTGGCCCGCAACGTCATCGGCACCGAGACACCGGAGGCGGCCGCGGGCCTCGCGCGCTACGTGCTGAGAAGCGTCGATCTTCTCGATGCGCGCGACCTCGACCAAATCGTCTCGCACGGGCCGGGCTTTCCCTCCCCGCTCACCCTCAGCCAATCAGGAGACATCTGACATGACGGCAAAGTCGACGGCCGGGCCATTGTCGCGGCCATTCCGGATCGACCGCCTGCCCAGGGACAGGGCAGGGATCGTCATCGATGCGACCCCCGAGGAAGAAGCGGCGCTGGCGGCGGATTTCCGGATTCCGGCCATCCGCGATCTCGTGGGCCGGCTGCACTGGAGCGGAACGTCCGCCCGCCTCGTCATCACCGGCACGGTCTCGGCCTTCGTCACGCAGGTCTGCACAATCAGCCTCGAACCGTTCGAGGCGGAAATTTCCGAACCGGTCGAGATCGTGTTCAGTGACCACGAGCCGGAAAAGGACGCCGGAGACGAGGAGGCCGATATCCCGGACCCGATCGTCAACGGTACGATCGACCTCGGGCAGGTCACCGCCGAATTCCTGGCGCTTGGCCTCGATCCGTATCCGCGTAAGCCCGGCATCGACTTCGAGCCCGTCACCGACGCGACGGAATCGCCGCTAGCCATCCTCAAGACGTTGAAGCGCGACGAGGCCTGACGCTCAGCCCGAGCGACGGATTTTCGGGGTTCCGGCGCCGAAGTCGCGATACGGATTCCGGAAAAGCTGAGATTTCGTTTGCCCGCCGGGCTCGAACCGCTATTTTCCGCCGCGCCGAGGAGGGGCCCGCCCATGCGGGTCCATGCCTCTCGACCATCCCTTCTCGCCGAAGGGCGTCTCATCGACCCTTTTGCAAGAGGGGTCTGTCCGTCCTGAAAGAGGCCTCCGGCCGAACCACATGTCTCAAAGAGTGTGCATCTCGCTCGACGCCATGGGCGGCGATCACGGTCCTACGACCGTGGTCCCCGGCGCCGCCATCGCGCGCGAGCGCCATCCCGAGATGACGTTCCTGATGTTCGGGGACGAGGCCATCCTCGCCCCGCTGGTGGCGGCCGAACCGCGCCTGAAGGGCGCCGTGGAGATCCGCCATACCACCGTGGCGATCTCCATGGACGAGAAGCCGAGCCAAGCCGTGCGTTCGGGCCGAGGCAAGTCCTCGATGTGGCGCGCGATTCAGGCCGTGAAGGACGGGGAGGCCGATGCGGCCGTCTCCGCCGGCAATACCGGTGCGCTCATGGCGATGTCGAAGATCTGCCTGAAGACCTTGGCCGGCATCGAGCGCCCTGCCATCGCGTGCCTCTGGCCGACCGTGCGCGGCGAGAGCGTCGTCCTCGATGTGGGGGCGACGATCGGCACAGACGCGGAGCATCTCGTGGAGATGGCCCTGATGGGTGCCGCCATGGCCAGGATCGTGTTCGATCTCGATAAGCCGACCGTGGGCCTGCTCAATGTCGGGACCGAGGAGATGAAGGGCAACGAGGCGGTGAAGGAAGCCGCCCGGCGCCTCCGTGAAAGCGATCTGCCGAACCTGACCTATCACGGCTTCGTGGAGGGCAACGACCTCGGCAAGGGCACCGTGGACGTGGTGGTCACCGAAGGCTTCACCGGCAATATCGCGCTGAAGACCGCGGAGGGCACGGCCAAGCAGATCGGCAGCTACCTGCGCGCGGCCATGAGCCGGACCCTCTCGGCCAAGATCGGATACTTTTTCGCCCGGCAGGCTTTCAAGGCACTCCGCGACAAGATGAACCCGAGCCGTGCAAACGGTGGCGTCTTCCTCGGTCTGGAGGGTATCGTCATTAAGAGCCACGGCTCGGAAGATGCCCATGGTTTCGCAGCCGCCGTCGATCTTGCGCACGATATGGCGCGTCACGACCTGATGCGGACCATTCGCGACATGCTCGAACTCACGCCCATGGCCGCCTCCGCATGAGGTGGTCGATGCCGGATCGGATCTGACATGGCGGTTATACGCTCCGTAGTGGCGGGAACGGGCTCGGCCCTTCCCGCACGCCTGGTGACGAACGACGAGTTGACGAAGACCGTCGACACCTCCGACGAATGGATCGTCCAGCGCACGGGCATCCGTCAGCGCTACTTGGCCGATGCCGGTGAGACCACATCGACCCTGGGCATCAAGGCCGCTGCCGCTGCCCTGGACGATGCCGGGCTCGGTCCGGAGGATATCGACCTCGTCATCTGCGCCACGTCCACGCCGGACCATACCTTTCCGTCCGTGGCGACCCAGATCCAGGCGGGGCTGGGGATACGGTCCGGTTTCGCCTTCGACCTCCAGGCAGTCTGCGCCGGGTTCGTCTACGGCGTCGCCACCGCCGACAAGTTCATTGCCTCCGGGAGCGTGAAACGCGCGCTCGTGGTCGGCGCCGAGACTTTTTCGCGAATCCTCGATTGGGAAGACCGCACGACCTGCGTGCTGTTCGGCGATGGGGCAGGGGCGATCGTGCTCGAAGCCCAGGACGGCGAAGGGACGAGTGACGATCGTGGCGTACTCACCAGCCACCTGCGGTCCGATGGACGGCACCGGGAGAAGCTCTACGTCGATGGCGGCCCCGGCTCCACCGGTACGACCGGCCACCTGCGGATGGAAGGCAAGGAGGTCTTCCGCTTCGCGGTAGGCTCGGTGACGGATGTCATCGCCGACGCGTTCGCCGCCACGGGGACGAGCGCGGACGACCTGACATGGTTCGTGCCGCATCAAGCCAACCGGCGCATTATCGAAGCCTCCGCCGACAAGCTCGGCATCGACCGGAGCAAGGTCGTCCTCACTGTCGACCAGCACGGCAACACCTCGGCGGCCTCCATCCCACTCGCCCTCGATGCGGCCCGTAAGGACGGTCGGATCAAGCGCCGCGATCTCGTGATGATCGAAGCCATCGGCGGTGGTTTCACCTGGGGCGCCTCACTCATCCGCTGGTAGGGCGCGCCACGCTTCCATGGCATGGCCAAGCTTTGGATCGGACGCGCGGTTGACCGCGGGGCAAACGAAGATTAGCGTGTCCGATCATAGAGATACGTTAGAAAATACGATTCGTTTGGGGAATGACGCATGGCAGGGAAGACGGTCACACGCGCCGATCTGAGCGAGGCCGTCTATCAGCAGGTCGGCCTGTCGCGGACGGAATCCGCGGCTCTCGTCGAGACCGTGTTGTCGGAGATCTGCAGCTGCCTCGCATCCGGTGAAACGGTGAAGCTGTCCTCGTTCGGTTCCTTCGTCGTTCGCGGCAAGGGCCGGCGCGTCGGCCGCAACCCCAAGACCGGCGTAGAGGTCGCCATCGAGCCGCGCCAGGTGATGGTGTTCAAACCTTCCAACGTGCTCAAGGCCCGGATCAACGGCGTGAACGGCGTCGCGGAACAGGACGACGATTGAGGTCCATCATGCCGCTGGCAGCCAAGGTTCCGACCGATCCGACCTCCGGCAGGGACGGCTCCTTCGAGGCGAGCATCCCCGGCCTGATGGATCACCGCGACACCGTGGAGAAGCGCCCCGGCGCCTTCCGCACCATCAGCGAAGTCGCCGACGATATCGACGTTCCGCAGCACGTCCTTCGGTTTTGGGAAACCAAGTTCACCCAGGTCAGGCCGGTCAAGCGTGCCGGTGGTCGGCGCTACTATCGGCCAGAAGACGTCGACCTGATCAAGGGCATCCGCCGCCTGCTTCACGACCAGGGCTACACGATCCGTGGTGCCCAGCGTGTCCTGAAGGAGAATGGCATCCGCTTCGTGCAATCGGTCGGCCGAGGCGAAGCGGAGGTGGCGGCGCCGAGCCAGCGCGATCTGGACGCCGGAGATTCTGAGGCAGAGGACGAAGCGGTCAGCCATCTCGCCGGCGACGAGCGCCAGAGCCTCGATCGACAGGCTCTGAGGGCAGTGCTGGACGACCTTTACGCGTGCCGGGATGCTCTACGGCATCTCCGCGACCCGTCGGATCCTTCGGCTCACTCCTGAGACGTCCATCGGGGTCGGCGCGAGGGACGTTTTGCACCTGATGGATCGTTTGTGTCCGAGAGCGTGCGGAATCCTGCTCGCGAAGGAAACGTTCCGGTGCCCTCGACGGCGGGCAGGCGCCTTCCCACATGCATCCGGCCACGGCGGTCGCACTTTTTTCGTCCCATAAGGTCGCCAGGCATCACCGGAGACCGCCCGATGTACGCCCTCAAATCGAAGACCTCTCTCGCAGCAGGCCTGTTTCTCGCCCTGGCCAGCGTCCCGGCCATGGCCCAGGACACCGCGACCCGCTCTGAGACCGCGGCACCCGGCAAGAGCGTCCGCATTCTCATCGCCTCGAACCTGAAGGACGATTGCAAGCCGGGCTCGATGCCCGAGATCCGCATCAGCACGTCGCCCAAGAATGGATCGCTCATCACCAAGACCGGCAGCGTCACGACCCCGTCGAGCCACAAATGCCCGAACAAGAAGACCGCCGCGACGGGTGTCTTCTACCAGAGCAAGGACGGGTTCACCGGAACCGACGAAGTCGTGGTCGAGGTGAAAAAGGCGGATGGGAAGACCACGACCCAGACGATCAACATCACCGTCGGCGGTTCGGCCACAAAGGGCGGTGACGAGAGCAAGAAGGGCGCCACCGACCTGTGAGCCTAGCCTGAAACCATTCAGGCACGACGGGTCCGGCAGCCTGTATCCGCGCCGCCGGACTCCGCACTGTGGCAAGCTTCCCACGCTCAATTGCCGTCGCGACCGCACTGCGACAAAACTGGGCCTGTCAGTTGCATCCTAGCCGAGACAGGATGAAGCTACGTCAGTCGTGAAGGGATCGGGATGCCAATGCCATCGACGAACGACCTGTTCCAGAGCTTTACCCGGGGTTACGAAGCACGCCGCGACACGGAGATGAGCCTCTCCGAATTTCTCGAGGCCTGCCGCGACGAACCCCTGATGTATGCGACAGCGGCCGAACGCATCCTCGATGCGATCGGCAAACCGGAATTCGTCGATACGTCCAAGGATGCCCGCCTCGGCCGGGTGTTCATGAACCGGACGATCCGGATCTACCCAGCCTTCTCGGAATTCTACGGCATGGAGGAGACGATCGAGCGGATCGTCTCGTTCTTCCGGCACGCCGCGCAAGGTTTGGAGGAGCGCAAGCAGATCCTCTACCTGCTCGGCCCGGTCGGTGGCGGCAAGTCGTCTTTGGCCGAGCGGCTGAAGGCGCTGATGGAGGTCCACCCCATCTATGTGCTCAAGGCCGGCAACGAGGTCTCGCCCGTCTTCGAAAGCCCCCTCGGCCTTTTCGACCCCGAAGTGATGGGGGCCGAGATCCAGGAGCGCTACGGCATTCCCCGCCGCCGTCTCACCGGGCTGATGAGCCCCTGGGCCCTGAAGCGCCTCGACGAGTTCAACGGCGATATCTCGCAGTTCAAGGTCATCAAGGTCCGGCCGTCGCGCCTGCGCCAGATCGGCATCGCCAAGACCGAGCCCGGCGACGAGAACAACCAGGACATCTCGAGCCTGGTCGGCAAGGTGGATATCCGCCGCCTGGAGACGCTATCCCAGGCCGACCCCGATGCCTATTCCTACTCGGGCGGCCTCAACCGGGCGAACCAGGGCGTTCTCGAATTCGTCGAGATGTTCAAGGCGCCCATCAAGATGCTGCACCCGCTGCTCACGGCGACGCAGGAGGGCAATTACGTCGGGACCGAGAATATCGGTGCGATCCCCTTCACCGGGATCATCCTGGCGCACTCGAACGAATCCGAGTGGCAGACCTTCAAGACCAACAAGAACAACGAAGCCTTTATCGACCGCATCTACGTCATCAAGGTGCCGTACTGCCTGCGGGTGACGGAAGAGCAGCGGATCTACGAGAAGCTGGTCTCGGGCTCCGAACTGGCGGACGCGGCCTGCGCTCCCGGCACGCTGGAGATGCTGGCACGCTTCTCCGTGCTCTCGCGCCTGCGCGAACACGCGAATTCCAACGCCTTCTCGAAGATGCGCGTCTATGACGGCGAATCCCTGCGCGAGGTCGATCCCCGCGCCCGTTCCATGCAGGAATACAAGGATTCGGCAGGCGTCGACGAGGGCATGGACGGCATCTCCACGCGCTTCGCCTTCAAGGTGATGGCGGCGACGTTCAACCACGACACCACCGAGGTTTCCGCCGATCCCGTGCACCTCATGTACGTGCTCGAACAGGCCTTGCGCCGCGAGCAATTGCCGCCGGAGACGGAGAAGCGCTACCTCGAATTCATCAAGACCGAGCTAGCGCCGCGTTATGCCGAGTTCATCGGCCACGAGATCCAGAAAGCCTATCTCGAATCCTACCACGATTACGGCCAGAACCTGTTCGACCGTTACATCGACTACGCCGATGCGTGGATCGAGGACCAGGACTTCAAGGATTCCGAGACGGGGCAGCTCCTCAATCGTGAACTCCTGAACCAGGAGCTCACCAAGATCGAGAAGCCGGCCGGCATCGCGAATCCCAAGGATTTCCGCAACGAGGTGGTGAAGTTCGCCCTTCGCTCGCGGGCACAGCATGGCGGCCGCAACCCGTCATGGACCTCCTACGAGAAGCTGCGGGAGGTGATCGAGCGCCGGATGTTCAGCCAGGTGGAGGAACTGCTTCCGGTGATCTCCTTTGGTTCGAAGAAGGACGGCGACACCGAGAAGAAGCATGGCGAGTTCGTCGACCGCATGGTGGCGCGCGGCTACACCGAAAGGCAGGTCCGACGGCTGGTCGAATGGTACATGAGGGTGAAACAGGCGGGCTAGCTTTCCGAGCACGTACCGTCGCGACGGACAGACGGGCGGGCATCATCGATGTCCGCCCGCCACGACCAGCGAACTGCCAGAGTCTTGAAGGCGAGGGCGAAAACACCGGATGCACATCGTCGACCGTCGATTGAATCCAGGAGGCAAGAGCCTCGCGAACCGTCAGCGCTTCCTGCGCCGGGTCAAAGACATGGCCCAACGTGCCGTGCGAGAATCGGCCCGCGAGAAGGACATCAAAGATCTCGGCAAGGATGGCCGCGTCACGGTTCCGGGCGACGGCGTTCGCGAACCGAGATTCAGCCGGCAATCCGGCACCGGATTTCAGGACTACATTCTCCCCGGCAACAAGACCTAC
>NZ_JADIJP010000036.1:0-35721 GCF_017355285.1 Methylobacterium sp. SD274
TAGGCCCTCCGAATTGAGATGGTCTTGCCGCCGTTGCTCAGCGTCGCGCCGGGGACGGTCTTGCTGTCCTTCAGGGCGTTGCGGACGGCGGCCGAATCGAGCTTAGGGGGTTGCGGCGTCCAGTAATTGGACGGGATCTCGCTTTCCTCCACGATCACGAGCTTCGGCGGTACCGGGCGTGTCGAGACCGTGCCCGTAGTCGTGGTGAGGCTCGGCCTGCCCGCGATTTCGAGCGTGGATAGGAGCAGCGTCCGCTTTTCATCGGCGCGTCTCTCCATGGCCGCGATGCGCTGGCCGAGCGTGTCGCGGTAGGTCTTCAGTCCGGCCGCGAGCGCTTCATCCTCGCCGATCGAGGCGACAAGCCGGCCACACAGCCCCTCAAAATCGACTTCGCCTTCCAAGGTGTCCCGCACGAATTCGTCGTCACCGCCGGCCAGGGCAGCAATCTGCTCCCGGAGCACTTTCGCCGCCTCGATCTCGCGCGCCGCGTCGAACGCAATACTTGTATCGCGACGCACTTTGCGAGGGTTGGGGAGGGCTTCGGTGTCGGTGGGCATGCGCGGAGAGTGACCCGGACCGATCTCAGCGTCAAGTCCATAATCAAATATAGATTTCCACTAATGTGCGTTGAATCAAGAGGAAGTCAAACAAAGGCAGGGATGATTCCGTCATTTTACATTTAGGAGGTGCCGAATCAACGTATTTGAATGTTGACATACGCGAATGTGCATACGATTATCGATGGGCGGTCACGTTGGGTGGCCGCTTAGATCAGATCCGGTCGGGATGATTCAGTCCTAATTTGACCGTTGTTTGATTCCGTGGAGATTTTCATATGAGTCGTCTTTCCCCCTTCGGCATCCATGGCAATGAGAAGGTGTCGATCTTCATCGACGGCGCGGGCCTCTATGTGACGGCCTCATCCCTGTTGTTTGAAGTCGATTACAGTAAGTTGCTGGCGCAGTTCGAGGGAATGTGTCAGTTTAAGTCGGCGAAATACTATACGGCGGTGATTCAAGACAGTGAGTATGACGCCGTTCGCCCTCTGATCGACTACACTTCTTATAATGGCTACTGCGTTACGCGGAAGGCTCCGAAGGAGTGGACCGACGCTGCCGGCAAGCGGCGTTCAAAGGGAAGCATTGTGGGGGAGCTGACGGTCGGCATGCTCGAAGCCGCCCGGCACTGCGACCACATCGTGCTCTTCTCCGGCGACGGTGATTTCGTCGCGGCGGTCGAGGCGGTTCAGCGGATGGGTGTGCGGGTCACGGTCGTCTCGACGATCGCGACGAACCCGGCTGTTGTATCGGACGATCTGCGCCGCGCAGCCGATCGCTTTGTCGACCTCGCGAATGTACGGGCGGCGATTGAGCGGGCGCCGAGAGCCGGTCGGCCTGTCATCACGCGGGCGGTGGCGTGATGAGCCAGGATTCAGAATCACGCGCCCACGCGATCGAATGCGCTGAGACCGTCCTTAGGGCGTGGCAGGCGTGCCTTATGGCCGAAAAGAGCATCGGCACCCGCGCAATCGTCGACCTCCACGTTGAGGAACTCATCGAAATTATGATGGAGAACTTCCACGGCGACGTCGATCCGGATCAGGTCCATCGGATCTTCAACGCGGGCTTCTCGGCGCTGCGCCACCACGAACTTACCGAGGTGCCCGAGGCCATGGTGCCGGTCGCGGTGATGCGGGAAGTCTTGCATACGCACAAAGTCATGTTCAACCCTCGGAACGTCACGAATTTTGACAGCTTCGTTCGGAGGTTCGGCCGCTACATTGTCGGGCCAGGGCGATGAGCGGCGGCGGTCCACTTCCTGTCCGCGAGTTCGCCACGGTCGCAGAAATGCGGGCTCACGCGAAGGCGGTGCGTGAACGCTGTTTCGGTGTCGCCACTCCGCGCCCCGCTCCTGCTGCGATGCCGGGTCCGCCGCCGCTTCCACCGTTCGTGCGCCGGCCCTGGGATCGCGCCCGGTATCTCGAAGCGATGGAGGGGCTTGAACCCGGCGACCATAACCTCAGATCGCTTGTGCGCGTCGTCTCGGCGGTAACAAAGATCGATGCGACGGACCTCCTCGTCGAAGGGCGAGCGCCGGAGCGAGTTAAAGCACGCCAGATTATTATGTTTCTGGCGCGCGTCGTGATGGGGAGGTCACTCCCGCAGATCGGCGCGACGCTGAACCGCGACCACACGTCGGTTATCTACGGCGTGAGGAAGGTCGGCGCGATCGTCGATGCACTTGGCCTTGATCGGTCCACCGATGTCGTCGCGATGGCGCGGGCGTTATGGGGGCGGGAATGGCCCTCAAAGCCACGCGCCGGCTACGGAAGCAAGCTCAAGCCCAAGCAAGAGGCCGCCGCCGCATCTTCGCTCTTGGAGGCGGTCGAGTGACCCCGCCGCGCCGCTCCGTCCCGATCGTCAGCGACCATGCCCTGGTCCGGTACATGGAAAGGGTCATGGGCTTGGATGTCGAGGCGATCCGCGCTGAGATCTTGGAAGAGGTCGCCGCGTCCCTCGCCGCTCCTCCTCACGCCCGGCCTGACCCTCTCGAAACGCATCGGTTCGTCATCGATGGCGATGCTCTTGGGGGCCGCGTGGTCACGGTCCTTCCGCCCGGACGCCCTCCCAAGGGCTCGACCAAACTGCCCGGATTTCACGTCCCTCGTCTAGTTCAGAACAAAAGGTGAATCTACATGTCAGAAGCCACTGCAACCCCCGTCGAGCCGACCTCCTCGGAAGCGGCCGACGCTCTTCGTGCCTTCGTCGAAAGGGCGGAGTTCGTCCTCGCGGAAATCACCTCTCTCAAGGAAGACGTCGCCGGCATCTTCTCGGAAGCGAAGGGCCAGGGGTACGACGTGAAGGCCCTGCGCCGGGTCATCGCCCTGCGCAAGAAGGACGCCGACGAACGCAAGCAGGAAGAGGCCGTCGAGCTTCTGTATCGCGAAGCGTTGGGTCTCAACTGATGGCGGAAGAGACGCTCCTGTCCGCAAGCCGCCGCGTGGTCCGCTTTCTCAGAATCGATGACGCGTCGCACGGAGGATTGCTCTCTCGCGAGAGTATCATTTCGGTCGACACGCTGGACAGGATGGTCCGGGCCGAAAGCAGCCGAATCGAGCAAGCCAAAGCGGATGACGCGGCGGTGGCCGCCGAGTCTGGACGATCGACCCTGTGATCTGCGCCACGCTACCGGTCCCGCCATCGGCAAATCGCCTTTGGCGGGTTTTCCGTGGGCGCATGGTCACGTCGGCCGACTACGCTGCGTGGAAGGCGACGGCGGGCCTGATCCTGAACGTCGCGGCGGCCGGAAAGAGCATACAGGGACCATATGCCCTAACGATCCGCGTCGGTGTCCTGAAGGGCCGGCGGCTCGATCTGGACAACTATCTGAAGCCTTTGAACGACCTTCTCCAATCCTGCGGGGCGGTCCGAAACGATAGTGATTGCCAGTGCGTCGATATCGCGTGGGCAACGGGCGTCCAGGGCGCCACGATCACCGTAACGGCAACAAACCTCATTCCGAGGAAGTAGCCATGATCCAGATCCAGACGCCACACCTCTCGAAGCCCGATCCAGTTGTCGCCGAACGCATCGCCGCCTCGCGCCCCGGCATGGCGCATTGGGCGACGACAGGGCCTGAAGGAACGACCTGCCGCGAATGCAGCGCTTGGGGCAAGGGCGCTCGGTTTCGCCGCCGTGGTGGTTCCCTGGCGCCGCGTCGCTGTACGAAGTTCTCAAACCTGATGCAGGGAGCGGCCGGGGCGGGAGTGCCGCATGCCACGCCATCCTGTCGGCACTTCCAGGCGAGGGGAGGCGCCCCTCCCGTCGAGCCGCGAAGGTCTTTTGAGTAAGGGCCGCTGCACCCAAAGAAACGCCCGGCAGCAACAAAAACCCTTTCTACTGCGACCGGCAGTAAGCGCCCTGCGCCACTCTTCAAGCTCTTCTGCCTCGATCTATCGTAATGACTTGACGCTTACTGCTGGCACTTGACGGATTTCGAAGTCAACATATAGTAGATCGGCGAGAATCCAAAGCACTAGCTTGACGTACATTTCAGGTGTAATTATCAATATCCCTACGCATTTAGGCGTTATGGGATTCACGGGAATGGCCAAAGACCCATCGATTAAGACGATACTTTCTAGATGGCCTTCGGATTCCGAGGTTGCGGCTGATCTTGGATTCCGAGACATTTCTCTCGTGGCTGTGTTTAGGAATCAGGGACGAATCCCGGTGAGATACTGGGGCGCTGCGGTGGATTCCGCTCGTATGCGCGGCATTCGAGGCGTTAGCTTTGCGTCACTCTATCGGATGTGGCTTCGCGCTTCGACGTCAATCGCAACCCGGTCGCGGGTGGCGTCATGATCGGGATCGGATACACGCCGATGAACCTGGGCGACGGCGATCGTTCGCTTGTTCAGCTCTGGGATGACGAGCGCGAGTGGCCTGCCCTTGTCGAAGACGCCACGGGCGCGTTCATGCCGATTGGCGTGGTCGCGAACTGCACGAAGGCGGAAGTCGCGCGGCAGATCGCCGACATGACGGACGCAGATTTCAGGGATGAAGCCGAGGGTCGTCTCTACGACCTTGATCCGGATCTTTGCGAAGAGATGCTGACGGCATGGGTGGTCAGCCATCCGTACCGGGTGAGGGCAGTCCAATGATGAACGAGCCTGATTACCCGCCCGCGTCCGTCATCGACAGGCTGATTGAGTACCACCGGGCGCTGGCCGAGAGCGAAAGGCGCCTTGCGACGTCCCTCGACGATCAGGCCGGCATTGAGATCCGCCGCGATCGTCGCGCTGATGAGTGGGATCACAGCGTGGGCTTGAAGCTGGCGGCGGACAAGAACCGCGTCCGCTTCAATCGAAGCGATGTCACTGTGAAATGCCTGTCCCTGCTCCGTGACCTTGTCCATCCGCCGGCCCCGGAGCGCACGCATCCGAACCGGCCGACGAGGGTGTTCACCGGGCATATGAAGCGACCCGAGGACGACGCGTCGCCGAGGCTTCGTCTTCCGCCGTGACCTGACGGGCATCGCGCCCGGCCAAGACTGCCAACCACATCGTCGGACCCCATGGCCGGCTCCCTCGGGAGGCCCGGAACGGTGAAG
This sequence comes from Methylobacterium sp. SD274, assembly GCF_017355285.1. Lineage (NCBI taxonomy): Bacteria > Pseudomonadati > Pseudomonadota > Alphaproteobacteria > Hyphomicrobiales > Methylobacteriaceae > Methylobacterium > Methylobacterium sp. SD274. The sequence goes on from NZ_JADIJP010000036.1 coordinate 5,113, forward strand.
CTATGCCAAGCGCCCTGGTTATCAGACCCGACCCAATTCGGGACGTGGACGACGATTACGGCGATGTCTACTCGCTCGATTGCGAAGCCGTACCGGTCTATCCAACCAACGGTGATGTTGTCGGGCGGCTACGCTGGTGCATCGCGGTATGCGACAGCAACGATCGCGGCCTCGGCTTTGCAGCAAGCCTGCTGTCCTTCGCGATTGAGCGGGGTGGCCTCACCGTCAGGCAACTCCGGTGTGCCGAAACGCTGATCGAGCGCATCCGCCACCAGTGGGCCACGTGCGACCTCGACTGCCAGCAAATGCCGGCCTCCTCACGCGGGTTCGACTTGCGCGCCGTGCCGCCGGAGGGCTGCGCATGAGGACGAGCGGCCTCGTACACGCGGCGAAGCTTCGGGCTCGGATCACGGCAGGCGGGCCGGCGGCGCTCATCGCCCGCAAGCGTCGCAATGAGATTACCGCCATCCTTCGGGATCAATGCGGTGGACCGTGCGAGACAGACGATGGAGTTGTTTGGCTGGACGAGGTTCTGCCGCTCATCAGGCTCGTCACGGCTTCGACTTCCTTTCGATACGTCGTCGGTGAGTGGGCGCGGTTGAATACGCCGCTTCTCTCCGATGCGGAAATTGACGAGGCCATCGAGCGCATCATCCCGGCGCCGCCCCGGTACGACTCGGCCTCGATCGGCAACCGGCTCAACCTCACGGAGGAGCGGCGGCGTCGGCTCGGCGTCACCCACATCCTTCCGGCCGGGTGGACCAAGGAGATGAACGCGGCGGCGCGACGGGCGCGCAATGCTGCCTCGGTGAAAGCCAAGCGACAGGCCAAGCGCGCCTCGAAGCCCCCCCGTGCGGTTTCCATAAGAACTCTCGCCCCTTGGGTCGGCCTCCGAATGTCGCGGGCTACGTTCATGCGCCTGTCCTCGGAGAAGCGAGCAATCCACGTCGCTCAAGCCCGGAATCTGGCCTCCGTCGCCAGCCCGAATCCGATGAGACCAAACCGTGTCGACGATACCCTTTCTTTTTCCCATCGACACATTCCGGTCTCACCCGAAAATCCTCTCCAGGCAGGTGGAGTTGGGGAAGACCGGGTCGGGTCACCTCAACCGGATCAGGATACGCCGCAGACAGCCAAGTCTCTAATCCTGGCAAGGCATTTCGACGGTCGGACAGCCCCGGCCCAACCGGAAGAACTCGGAACAGTTGGCTCTCACCCACGCGAGGACTGGCCAGACCCCGCCGAGGCGCGAGGACGGCCGGGAAGCGGTCAGAGCAGGCCGAGTGCGGATTTCCGACTGAAGCCCGCCAGCGGACCCGCTGAGTCGATCCAGGCCCGGTCCCGACCGCGATGTCCCCCGGCCTTCCGCCTGCCGCCGCCGTCCTCCTCGTTCTCGATCGGAATCCCGCTATGAGCCGCGTGTTCTTCCCTCACCAGACAGAGGCCCTGAACGCCCTGTACGCATCGCTGCGCAACGGTAAGCGCCGGCCGATGATGATGCTGCCGACCGGGGCCGGGAAGACGGTCCTGGCTTCGGAGATCGTCAAGCGGGCTCTGGCCAAGGACAAGCGGGTAACGTTCGTCGTCCCGAGTATCGAACTGGTCTCGCAGGCCATCGCCTCCTTCGAGGAGCACGGGATCTCGGCCGACCTGATCGGCGCACTCCAGGGCTCGAACCATCGTCGCTTCAATCCAGCGGCCCCGGTCCAAGTCGGCACCGTCCAAACGATCGCCCGCCGCACGATCCAGCCCTGTGACGTCGTCGTGGTGGATGAAGCTCACGTCGTGTTCGACGCCATGAGGAAGTGGATCGGCAGCGAGGAGTACGCGCGTGTCCCTTTCATCGGCCTGAGCGCCACGCCCTGGTCTTCTGGCTTGGGGCTCCTGTACGACGACCTGATTCAAACGACCTCGACTCAGGCCCTTATCGATGCCGGCCGGCTCTCGCCGTTCCGGGTCTTCGCGCCGGGTGAGCGGCCCGATCTGACGGGCGTGCGCACGGTCGCCGGGGACTATCACAAGGGCGATCTAGAGAAGGCCGTAAACAAGCCGAAGCTCGTCGCTGATATTGTCGAGACTTGGCTGGAACGCGGCGAGGGAAGACCGACGTTCATCTTCGGCGTTGACCGTGCGCACGCGCGCTCGATCCAAGCCGAATTCGAGCGCGTCGGCATCATGCCGTGCGGATACGTTGACGGCTTCACCGATTCCGGCGAGCGAGCCGATCTCTTTCGTCGCTTTCGATCCGGGGAGATGAAGGTCATCAGCTCGGTCGGCTGTCTCACCACCGGCATCGACGCCGATGTGCGTTGTTTGGTGCTGGCCAGACCTACCAAAAGCGCGATGTTGTACACCCAGATCATCGGGCGCGGCCTGCGCACCGCAGCGGATCACCCTGTCTACGGCCCGAAACTGGACTGCCTGATCCTCGATCATACCGACACGACGGCGCGTCTCGGCTTCGTCACGGATATCCACGTCCCCCGGCTCGATGATGGGGCGCCGAACAAGGCAGGCATCCGCAAGATCCAGGCGAAAGAGGAGGCGCTTCCGAAGGTCTGCCCGTCCCCGTCCTGCTCGTTCCTGAAGCCGGCCAAGGTTCATGCTTGCCCCTCGTGCGGGTTCGAACCGGCCAAGCCGACGACGATCGTCTGCGAGGACGGATCACTCGTGGAGGTGACGCAGGCCGATGCCGCTCGGGCCAAGGCGCAGGCCAAGGCGGATCTCGCTGAGCAGCGGTCGATTCTTGGGCAGCTTCAGAGCTATGCCGCGTCCCACGGGAACAAGAGCGGGTGGGTCGGCCACAAATACAAGGCGTGGTTCGGGGACTGGCCAAACGCGCATCGCAACGTGCCGGACGTGGAGCCGAGCCCGCGCGTTCTGTCGTGGCTGAGAGCGCAGAACATCCGGTGGGCGAAGGGTAGCGGCAAGGCACGGGGATTCCGCGCTCCGACCTCGCCGGCCACGGTGAGCGGAGGCCGCAATGCAGAAGCTCGCTGAGCGGATGAAAGGCCAGTGGCCAAAAGTGCTCCCGGCTTTCGGCCTCGATCGCCGTTACCTGAAAAACGAGCACGGCGAGTGCCCCCTGTGTGGCGGCAAGGATCGTTACAGATTCGATGACAAGGGCGACGGGCGTTACTTCTGCAATGGAGCCGGCTGCGGTCCCGGCAACGGCTTTGACCTCGCCATGAAGTTCACCGGTCTGAGCTTCAAGGAAGTGGCGGCAAGGATCGAGCCGCTGATCGGTACGGGGCCAGCGGCGCCGGTCACGCCCGCCTCGCCGTCATTACCCGACCACCAGCGGCTTAAGCGGATGTGGACTAAGGAGTCCACCGCGATCCGTCCGGACGACGCTGCTGGGCTGTGGCTGGCGAAGCGGGCCGGTATCTCTGCGCCCCAAACTTGCCTCCGGTTCGTCCCTCGGCTGTTCCATCTCGAATCGAAGACACACCACCCCGGCATGATCGCTCGCGTCACCAGTGCGGCCGGCAAGTCCGTACACATTCACCGAACATGGCTGACCCCTGCGGGTGAGAAAGCGCCTGTCAGTTCGCCGCGCAAGCTGATGCCGGGCAGCCTGGAGGAAAAGGGCGCCGCCATCCGCCTGTTCCCCAACGTCGAGAGGGTTCTCGGGGTGGGGGAGGGTATCGAGACGAGTCTTTGCGCGGCCGGCATCTTCCAGATTCCGGTCTGGAGCGTCCTCAATGCTGGCGGCTTCAAGGGTTGGCGCCCCCCTGCCGGTGTCGAGGAGGTAGTGATCTTCGCCGACGCGGATGAGAACTTCGTGGGGCAGCTTGAGGCCAACGTGCTCGCCGCCGAGCTGATGGCCTTGAGGGGCAAGCCTTTCCGCGTTCGCGTCGAGACGCCGCCGACGCTTGGGCAGGATTGGGCAGACGTGTGGGCATCCCAATGCCCAGCGTGACGGTGCTTGCTCTTCCGCTCTTCGTGCAGGGTACCGCGTTCGTTTGGTGGATCTCCCCGTTGGGGTCGTCCGGAACAGTGGACCTCCGCACCGCGAAGGATTTCACCGCGTGGATCGATGCGCGCGGATACTCGCTCGATGCCGGAATCATCGGGGTCGAGATAACTCCCGAGGATGCGGTCGAGTGGAAGCTTCGGTGGGTATAGTCCGTCATCCATAGGCCGATCGCATCCGTGTTAGCGTACAGATTCCGTAAATATTCAGACTGGGCTAGCGCGATATTTGGTTGGAATCCAATTTGTAGCGCAACGCGAATGTCGTCGATTGTGCAGCCTGCGCCGTCGTAGCGTTCTGGGAGCGCTTTTTGTTTGATCTCGGCATCAATGGCGTCTAACGCTCCATCGACACGGGAGCAGCAAGATGTCGAAGGTAAAAGGAATCATCGACCGATTTGATTCAGCGTATGAGGTGGCGCGGGCACTGAATCTACGCAACACTACTCAGGTCGCGCAGATGATAAAGCGGGATTCGATACCTGCTTGGCACTGGGTAAGGCTCGTCGAGGCCGGAAAAGAGCGCGGAATCGTCATCACGTTCGAGGAGCTTGCTCGCATGCATGCGCGGCCCACGCTGACGACGGCAAGGCCGATCCAACTCGCTCATTGAAGTGACGGGCGGCTTCACACGCCCGCCACCCCATCAATGCCGAGGCCCTGCACGGACCTCGGCATCACACCCACGGTTCAGGAGACCGCAGATGAGCAGCGATACAAATTTTCCGGTCGTTTCGGAAGCCAACATTGGAGCCGAACGGGTCCAGACAGTGGATGCTCGCGAGCTTCACAGATTCCTTGGCATCGGCGCTGCCTTCAAGGATTGGATCAGCCGCCGCATCGCGGAATACGCTTTCTCCGAAGGGGCAGACTTTTGCTCATTTCTGAGCGAAAGCGGCGGTCGCCCTGCGAAGGAGTACGCGATCAGCCTCGACATGGCGAAGCAGCTCGGCATGGTCGAACGCAATGACCAGGGCAGGCGGGTCCGGCAGTACTTCATTGATTGCGAGCGCCGGCTGAAGGGTGGCGCGACGCTCGATCCCATCGCCGTGCTGAGCGATCCCGCTGCGATGCGCGGCCTGCTCCTTGGCTACACCGAGCGGGTGATCGCGCTGGAATCCCGCGTCGCCGAGATGACACCTCAGGTCGAGGCCCTGGATCGAATCGCGGATACCCACGGAACCCTCTGCCGATCGACCGCCGCAAAGATGCTCAACGTCCCGCCGCAGACGCTGACCCGTTGGATGCGGACGAACGGATGGACCTTCCGGCGACCGGGCTGCAAGGACGACATCGCTTATCAGTCCAAGGTCAACGACGGGCTCCTTGAACACAAGATCACGACTGGTCCGCGACCTGACGGGACGGAGTGGTCGTCGACACAGGTTCGGGTGACGGCAAAGGGTCTGACATCCCTGGCCAAGGCGTTCCCGCCCGCTGCGTGCGCCGCGTGATGAGCGCTGAGCAAAAGGACCGGCATGCCGTGTCCGTTCTCGCCGGATCTCCGCGCGACGTGGCCGCCATCCTCAACGATCCCCTCGTCCGGGCGGTGCTTGCGCGCTTCCCTGGCGCCTGCATCACCGACGTGCGGGTGAAGCCGTCCGTCCAGGCTGCTCGGAAGAGGCGGTCATGAACGAGAGGTACGCCCTGGAGGTCTGGGGGGACACTCCTGCCTCACCGACGACCGTCAGGCTTCGGCCCATGGCGGATGACAGCGACGGCTGGAGCGGATTCGCCCGGCTCGGCGGGGAGCGCGGATCGGATCTGCGTGACTGGCTTGCCGACCGGGATTTCACGGCGGACCGCGGATACCTTGCCATCTTCCTCATCCCCTCCGCGACGGCGCTCGAAATCCGCATGAGGTGGTTCTGATGGAGCCGCCTCTGAATCACTCTCCTATATTTCGCGCAAAATAGATGTTTGTAAAATTTTGTGTCGAGCACCCGCCCCGAACGTCTATCCGCGTGGTGCCAAGACCCTAGCACTTAGCCCTAAAGCGGACGCTCCACCTATAATCCCGTCGAAGCACTCGCATCGTCTAAAGATCTATTTAAGCATAAACTCTGTTTCAGGTGTTACATAGGGGGCGGAACTAAACAGATAGTGGGTTGCCGGCTCTTGGGTGTCGAGCCACGCATGCATACAGCGTGGTTGTCACATGGTATATTTCGCTTCCGACGACCGAGAAATCTTTCGCATTTCAGGACACGCCGAGGGCAACGAACATGGACGAGACGAAACCCGTTTTAGGGCTGTTTAACGACGAAGATGAACTCCGTGACTATATCGCCGACAGGCTGGAACTAATCGAACAGAATCTATCGATTATTGGTAGAGAATACCAATTAGAAAATCTAGACGGTGCGGGCGGTCGGATCGATATCCTAGCACGCGACCCCTATAGACATCTTCTCTGCATTGAGGTGAAAAGGAGCAACAATAGTGCCCGCGCGACATTGAATGAACTAAGCAAGTACGTGTCACTGTTAGTCACACGAGAACGTCAAACGAAGGAGACGATCCGGTGCGTTGTGATTTCGACGCATTGGGAAGAGTTGCGTCTTCCATTGTCCTATTTCGCTAAATGCGCCGGCGTACAGGTCATCGCTTTACATGCTTTGCGTGACGGTGACGCACTTGCCCTAAAGCGACTTCGTCTAATCGACTTTAGCAGCTTGCCGCAGTTGTGTCCTGATATGGATCTCATCACTTTTCAGACTGGTGAATCTCGTGACCGTTCCTTAAAAAGTATCCATGCACGGGCCGAATGCATGCCATTTGTCCAAATGGCAGCGATTCTATTTGAGCCCAAAAAATCGTCTCATGCCAAAGTTTACCCAATCTTAGTGTGCGTATGGCGCCTATCCGACGGCTTCCAGGAAAAAATCGAAAATATTATAGGGCGAGCAATTGGTGAATGCTATCCGTATGCGGCGCCAGGATGGGAGCCAGAAACCGATTCGATGGACTGGATCACAACTCTAGGATCAGCGGCCCCATCTGATTACACCTTCGAATGGACCCACGGTACATCAGAAAAAGTAGCCGCGCTATTAACGGATTTTGACTTAGTGAATATAAAAAGGATCGGCAATTGGCCGAAGTACCACGCAATAAAAGACGATACGGAGATCCTAGAGGCCATCCTAGCGCAATCACCTATTGGTGGCTCTGGTCGAGCGAACCGATATAGTTTCCGCATGGAGGCCAGACCATCGATTGAGGCGTCATGGCGATTAGTTGTTAACGCGTTCCTAAAATTCGTTTCATTTGATCCCATTTGGCATGAGAAAGCTCAAGCTTTCCTCAATGGTGAGTTCGACGATAACAGTGTCGTGAAATTTGTGGCGCACGACGTAAGGCATGTGCTTTACTTAATCCACCAAGCGCGCTTCCGAAAAGACGCTAAACTTAGCTTTTTCGAGATAATAGTTTATAAAAACACCAAAATTACCGCCGGCCTGCTAGGCGAGTATAGTTGGGACGGTCGCACTTGCCCTGCATCCGCCGAGCGCGTTATCGAGACGGTTTATGGCAATGTCATATGGGCTCGCATAGCGATGGGTAGCGCTGTAGACCACAAACGTTACGACGATGCCTTTTTGCTTCACGGTTTCCTACCTGCTTTTACGTGGATAGAACATGGAGTCGCGTATGTAGGCGATCCTGAGGTCCGCTATTCGATACAAGACTTCGTAAAGCGCAACACTGAATATTGCACATCGGTAGCAAATTTGTTAGAAAGCGTTGGTCCTTTGCCTACGGCTCAGACTTCATGAGCTTGGGGATAAACACCGGCACGTCTCACATAAAATGCTCAAAACTGATTGGGCGATATGGCCTACTCGTCAGAAACGGCGGGCCAGGATCCAGAAAACCGATCGGGCGAATGGAAAATGACGACACCAATTAAAGGGCTCTGGTGCTTCCCAAAGACGGTCGCGTAGCCCCCGGGGTCCAACTAGATGCGGGTTTCGTAACAGGCTAATCGGCCTCGGTAATTCAAACCCGTATCATAGGCACCGTTGCAGCGGTCGCATCGGTTGATAGGCGCCTTCACAGTTGCGGCGGCGTGCGGCATCCGGCTTCCTGATCGGCTATGAAGCCGACGATCTCCAGCTATGGTCGGATGTTTGCGGTTCCCACGTGGACTTGGCCCAACCCCAACTCGAATACGGCGTGATCCGTGTGGACAAGGACAAAACGATTCGCGGTGACACTGTAGCTATCGACTGTAGCTAAGCTATCCGGAGCTTTCTGCTAAGTGCCTGCACTCAAACAGGAAAATAAGCTTGGTGCCGCAAGAGGGATTCGAACCCCCGACCCCCTCATTACGAATGAGGTGCTCTACCAGCTGAGCTATTGCGGCGAGATCCGTATTGCGACGGCTGGTGTCGCTTCGGATCGTTGCGGCTTCATATCCGCACGCTCGACCGATGGCAAGGCGGCCCGCGTCGTCTTCGTGATGCAACTGTGCCACGGACGGTGCATCACGGTCCCGCGATGCGCCATGCTGCCTTGACGCGGAGCGATGCGGCTTCGAAGGCTCGCGGCACGTTTCAGGAAAAGCCATGTCCCTCATCGCCCGCTTGCGTGCCTATGCTGCCGACGCGTTCGGCCTGTCCGCGAGCCCGGACGATTCGGAAGCTGTAGATGAGCGCTTGGCGGCGATTGCCCTTCTCGTCCATGTGGCACGGGTGGATGGAGTTCTCGACGGGGCCGAGTCGGAGCGGCTCTGCCGCTTGGTCGAGGGACGCTATGCCGGCAACCGCGAGGAGGCCGAAGCGCTGATCGCTCGCGCGGCCGGTGTCGATGCCCAGACCCGCGACATGGCGCTGCTCGTGGAAATGATGGGCCACGAGTTCGGCGAGACGGAGCGCGCGCGGCTGCTCTCCATGGCATGGTCGGTGGCCGGCGCCGATGGCACGGTTCATGAGTTCGAAGAGGCGTTGGTCTGGCGGCTCGGTCGCCTGCTCCGGTTCGATGACACGGCGATCCGTCTCGCCAGGGCCGGCGCAGAATCGGGGGCGGTCTCCTAGCGGCAGCTCGGCAGACGATCCTCGGCTTCGCCGGGCCGGATCAGGCCGGAAGAAAGAATCGCGGCGCGATGATCGTCAGCTTCACCTTGATCCTCCTGGCCCAACTCGTCGGAGAGGTGCTCGCACGTGCCACGGCCCTCTCAGTCCCGGGTCCGGTCATCGGGATGGCACTGCTTCTCTTGTTCATGGTGTTGCGCGACCGCTGGTCCGGCATTGCCTCACGAGTCCTCGCTGCGCCACTCGTGGACGGCACCCTGGAGCGCTCCGGGAAAGGGCTGCTCGCCCATCTGTCGCTGATGTTCATCCCGGCCGGCGCCGGTATCGTCGGACGGCTCGACGTGCTCGAAGCTCATGGCGTGGCGCTGGCCTGCGTCGTTGTCGTCTCGACATTGGCGACCCTCACGGCGACGGCGCTCACCTTCGTCGCCGTCAAGCGTTGGGTCGCCCCGGTGAGGGAGCCATGACCGGCGATTTCGCGCTCTGGGTCTATCTCTCGCGCACGCCCCTGCTGTGGCTGACCGTGACACTGATGGTCTACGCAGTTGCCGACCGCATCGCCACGGCAACGAACAGGCATCCTCTGGCGAATCCCGTAGTCGTCGCCATCATCCTGATGGCTGGCGTGCTTAAGCTGACCGGAACGCCCTACGCGACTTATTTCGACGGTGCCCAATTCGTCCACTTCCTGCTCGGGCCCGCCACCGTGGCCCTGGCGATCCCGCTCTACGAATACCGCGCCACGGTGCTCCGCTCGCTGGCGCCAATGCTGGCAGCTCTCCTCGTGGGCTCCGTCGTAGCTCTCATCTCTGCCATGACGTTGGGCACGGCCTTCGGCATCCCGCACGATGTCATCGTCGCCCTCGTCCCGAAATCGGTGACGACCGGTGTCGCGATGGGCATTGCTCAGAATCTCGGCGGCGATCCGACTCTCGCAGCCGTGCTGGTGATGTTGACCGGTATGACAGGTGGAATCCTGGTGACGCCGCTCATGAATCTGCTCCGCATTCAGGACATGCGGGCACGGGGTTTCGCCGCCGGACTCGCCGCGCACGGTGTCGGCACCGCACGGGCGTTTCAGGTCAACGAGGTGGCGGGTGCTTTCGCGGGTATCGCACTCGGTCTCAACGCCTTCATCACGGCGATCCTCGCACCGCTCGCCGTGACGTTCTTGCGCTGACGTCACCCCTATTTGGCGAGAGCGGCCTCAGGCGTTTCCGTCGGGATGAAGCGGCCGTCCTGGCCCGGTTTCATGTCGATGCGCGTGTCGTGAAGGGCGTGCAGCGTCGAGCGATGGCCGATGGAAACGATGGTCGTCCCCGGCAACCGCTCGCGCAGCATGCGGTAGATGCCGGCTTCGCTCGGCTCGTCGAGGGCGGCGGTGGATTCGTCGAGGAAAAGCCAGGCGGGCTTCGCCAGCACGGCGCGGGCGATGGCCAAACGCTGCTGTTCACCGCCGGACAGTCGCTGGTCCCAGGCATCGATCTCGTCGAGACGGTCGGCCAGCTGCGGCAGTTGCGCGGCAATCAAGGCTTCGCGGATCGCCTCGTCGGAGAACTGGTCGGTGGTGCTGGGATAGACCACCGCGCCACGCAGGGTTCCGAGTGGAATATACGGCCGCTGCGGCAGCACCAGCGCCGACTGACCTTCGGGCACGTCGATCCGGCCCTTGCCGAACGGCCAGATCCCGGCGATCGCCCGGAACAGGGTCGACTTGCCCGATCCAGACGGGCCGGTGACGAGAGTGGCGGCACCCTTGGTGAGGGTAAACGACTTGGCGGAGACAATCTCGCGACCATCGGGCAGCGCCAGGGTCATGCCGGACGCCGTCACGGCCGGGCCCGGTCCACTGCCCTGCACCAAGCCGTATCCGGCACCGGACAGGGCCTCCGCCTTCGTCATCGCCCGCTTGAATGACGTCAGGCGGTTGGTATTGGCGCGGTACGACGCGATGGTGGTGTAGGAATCGATGAAGAAGGACAGGGAACCCTGGACGCTGCTGAAGGCGTTCGCCGTCTGCTGGAACTGTCCGAGGGTAATTTTCTTCAGGAAGTAGGATGGAGCGGCGAGGATGTAGGGAAACACCACGCTGATCTGGTTGTAGGACAGGGTGAAGCTGCCGATCTTGATCCGCCGGTAGATGATGGCGAGGTAGTTCTCGATGATCTCCCGGAACAGCTCGCGCAGTCGCAAGGTCTCCGACCGCTCACCGCGCAGCAGGGCAATCTGCTCGGAATAGATCCTGGTCCGCGCGAGTGAGAAGCGAAAATCGGCCTCCACCTTCTCCTGCCGGAAGTCGAGGCCGATGAGCGGACGGCCGATGAGATGGGTCAGCCAAGTTCCGACCACCGCGTAGACGATGACCAGCCACACCAGGAAGCCGGGCACTACCATGTCGGTGAAGGGAAGAACGAAATCCCGCGACAGCCCCCAAAGGATAACCATAAAGGAAACCAGGGTAGCGGCCTGGGATAGGAGCCGGATCGACAGGCTCGTCGTCTGCTGGATGAAGAGGTTGACGTCGCTCTGGATGCGCTGATCCGGGTTGTCGGCCGGTTCGTCGGTGAAGGGTATGCGGTAATGCGTGCCCCCATCGAGCCAGCGACTGTAGAGGCTGCGTGCGAGCCAAGTGCGCCAGCGGATATGCAGCGAAGCATCGACGAAAGTGTCGAACATGCCGATGATGACCCAGATCGTCGCAAGAGGCACGAAGATCCAGACGAGCTGATACCAGAATGCGTCGGCGTTATACTCTTGCAGCGCGTTGAAGAGGTCGCGGTACCAGAAATTCAGGCGCAGTTGTAGCGCAACCTGCGCAAAGGTGATGAAGATCGAAAGCGCAACGAGGCGCCGTGCGACCCGGCCTTCGGTACTGCCGAAGAAACGGAACGGTCGGATTTCCCGGTTCGGCTCCTCGCGTGCGGCGAAGAACGGATCCGCGATACGAGTGATCGCGCGGATGGGTTCGAGATGGGAAATTCCGAATACGATGCCTGCGAAGACCACCGCGCCCGTGGCCGCGAAGGCAGGCGGCAGCAGTGCCGCCAGCGTCTCCGGCAGAAAACCGGATGCTGCAAGTTGCTTAGCACCGGCCAGGAACAAATACCCGATACCGTAGACGGAAACGAACACCTTGAGATAATCTGAGAGCTTGGCGGAGGCAAAAAGGATCACCACCATCGCGAAGCCGCTGAGGCTGACGTAGAGCGGTGTCGAGGTGCCCGGCAGGATCAGAAGAACGAGGGCAAAGAGCGCCGTTATGGCGGCCTGCAGGCCGAGGCCTGTCCTGAGTACGGCCACGCGCGTCTCCTCAACTCGGTAAATTCAAATGTGCGAATGGGTCTTCGCCCGCCGGATTAGCACCCGGTCGTGACGGCGGCAGTGACGACCGGTCGTGGCGAGATCGTGGCGAGGGCTTCACCCGCCGGATGCGTCAGATCGGATCAGGGCCAATCCCAGTCGCCGTAATCGGGCTCGCGACAGCGGTACCCCACGGGGCATTCCAGATTATCGCGTGTCGGGACGAAACGCAGCTCGGCGATTTCCGTCAGGCCGCAAAGGCTGCGATCGCTGACGAAGCGTTCCGTCTTTACCGGCTGCTCCCCCCTGCCGGACCTATCCGCCTTGCCCACGGACCAGGACAGGACCGCCGATCCGTCGCGCTTCACGAGCGCCATCGCGTCCGCGCAGGACATCCGCGGAGTGGAGGGAGGCGTCTGAGCGCCGGCCGAGGTGGCGATGACGACGCAGACGGCGATGGCGAGGCGTCTCGTCACGATGGATCTGCGCGCTGGTATGTTTCTCACAAGCTTGAGCATGGCAGTTTTGGTAAGCGACGGGAAGGCCTTGCCGTTCGCTCGCCCTATTCCCGGAGTCTATCCACCGCTATCAAACGCACCGAGACAGAATAATCACACACCTGTCCTGACGAGAGCCGACTTTGAGAATGATAACGGCCTGCATGTCGGACGGGGTGGGGGATCGAATGTCGCGGAATAGTGAGGTGGTGGGTGCCGCCGAGAAATTGGCGCGCACGGGATTGGCTCGGCCTCAAGGTCGGGCTTGACGGGAGACGACGATGGCCGCCGGCATCGAAAGCGAGGATATGAGAAACGAGGACGGCACGCCGTCAGTGACGGTGACCGGACCGTCGGGAGGGTCGCGCCGTGCCTTGATACTCCCAGTATCCCTCGCCATGGGCTGGGGCGTTCTCCTCGGCTACAGCACAGTTCTGTTGACGAACGATACCCCTGTCCGCCCTGAGACCGGCACGGCACAGGCTGCCTTGAACGAGCCGGGTCCGTTCGAGAACACGGCGGCATCCTCACGCCTGCCCCGTGCCAATGCGCCCTGGTCGGATGTGGGGCTTGGCTCTGCTCACGCTGGAGCGCCTGCCCGGGACAGGCTCGCTGCATCCCCTGCCCAGCCGGGCATCCGGCCGGTCGCGCTCAAGCAGGATACGGAAGTGACGCCCCGCGCCGATGCCCCCGCTGCCGCTTCTCCACCGATCGAGGCGGCGGCTTATGTCGGCGTCTGGGGGCCGAACGAGGTGGCATGCCGCCGCGGCGCGCGGCGCCGTGGATACATTCCGGCGCGGATCACCGAGAATGGCGCGCGGGCGGGAAATACCGTCTGTACCTTCCGCGACGGGCGGCGCATGGGCGCGAGTTGGAGCGTGGCGGCATCCTGCAGCGATGGCGGCCGGCGCTGGACATCCCAAGTGAAGCTGATCGTCGAAGGCGACCGTCTGACATGGTCGAGCGCCAAGGGCGACGCCTCTTACGTCCGGTGCAATCGCCGCGCCGGGTAAATACCGCCGATACTGAAGTCTCGCCGGCTCTCTGCCGTGACGGGCTGAAATGTCGGGCGAAGGTTTCACGGATTCAATTCGGCCAAATCCGTCCGCGCGACGACATTTAACCGTCCAGCGCCCGGCCTTGTCCGATCATCCGTAACGAAAAGAGGGTCGTCTTGCGACGACCCTCTCCGCTCTCGCGGCGGTAACCGCGAGAGCATCCATTCCACGTGACGATAGGGACTTTTTAGAAGTCCATGCCGCCCATGCCGCCGCCGCCCGGCATCTGGGGAGCGCCGCTGTCCTTCTTCGGAGCATCCGCGATCATGGCCTCGGTGGTGACGAGGAGGCCGGCGATCGAGGAGGCGTCCTGCAGAGCGGTGCGCACGACCTTGGCCGGGTCGACGATGCCGGCCTGGATCATGTCGACATACTCTTCGGTCTGGGCGTTGAAGCCGTAGGTGATCGAAGAGGTGTTGTCGGTGATCTTGCCGACCACGATCGAGCCTTCGACGCCCGAGTTGGCGGCGATCTGGCGGATCGGGGCCTCAAGGGCCTTCAGCACGATCTTGATGCCGGCCTGGACGTCCGGGTTGTCGCTCTGGAGAGCGCGGACGGCCTCACGGGCACGGAGGAGGGCGGTGCCGCCGCCGGGGACGATGCCTTCTTCCACCGCAGCGCGGGTGGCGTTGAGCGCGTCGTCGACGCGGTCCTTCTTCTCCTTGACCTCGACCTCGGTCGCGCCGCCGACGCGGATGACCGCGACGCCGCCGGCGAGCTTGGCCAGGCGCTCCTGGAGCTTCTCACGGTCGTAGTCCGAGGTGGTCTCCTCGATCTGCGCCTTGATCTGGCCGACGCGGGCTTCGATGTCCGCCTTCTCGCCGAGACCGTCGATGATCGTGGTGGTCTCCTTCTCGATGCGGATGCGCTTGGCGCGGCCGAGCATCGGGAGGGTGACGTTCTCGAGCTTGATGCCGAGGTCCTCGGCGATCATCTGACCCTGGGTCAGGATCGCGATGTCCTCGAGCATGGCCTTGCGGCGATCGCCGAAGCCCGGAGCCTTGACGGCAGCGACCTTGAGGCCACCGCGCAGCTTGTTCACGACGAGCGTGGCGAGAGCCTCACCCTCGATGTCCTCGGCGATGATGACGAGCGGCTTGCCGGTCTGCACCACGGCCTCGAGAACCGGCAGCATCGCCTGGAGCGACGAGAGCTTCTTCTCGTGGATGAGGATGTAGGGGTCCTCGAGCTCGGCGACCATCTTCTCCGCGTTCGTGATGAAGTACGGGGAGAGGTAGCCGCGGTCGAACTGCATGCCCTCGACGACGTCGAGCTCGGTCTCGGCGGTCTTGGCTTCCTCGACGGTGATGACACCCTCGTTGCCGACCTTCTGCATGGCGTGGGCGATCATCTCGCCGATTTCCTTGTCGCCATTGGCCGAGATGGTGCCGACCTGGGCGACTTCCTCGGACGAGGCGACCTTCTTGGCGCGGCTCGTGATGTCCTTCACGGCGGCGGTGGTGGCGAGGTCGATGCCGCGCTTCAGGTCCATCGGGTTCATGCCGGCGGCCACGTACTTGGCGCCTTCACGGACGATGGCCTGGGCCAGGACGGTGGCGGTGGTGGTGCCGTCGCCAGCGATGTCGTTGGTCTTCGAGGCCACTTCGCGCACCATCTGGGCGCCCATGTTCTCGAACTTGTCGGCGAGCTCGATCTCCTTGGCGACGGTGACGCCGTCCTTGGTGATGCGCGGAGCGCCGAAGGACTTCTCGATGACGACGTTACGGCCCTTGGGGCCGAGGGTCACCTTGACGGCATCCGCGAGGATGTCGACGCCGCGGAGCATCTTCTCGCGGGCATCTGAGCCGAAGCGTACTTCTTTCGCTGCCATGTATAGATCCTCATCAAATTGAGAGCCTTGAGGCGCTCACCGAAGGGCGCGCTCGAAAGGCTCGAATGGAAGAAGGAAGAGGGCCGGGTCGCTTTAGGCGACGACGCCCATGATGTCGGATTCCTTCATGATCAGGAGGTCCTGACCGTCGATCTTGACTTCGGTGCCGGACCACTTGCCGAACAGGACGCGGTCACCGGCCTTGACGTCGAGCGGGTTCACGCGGCCGGCCTCGTCACGGGCGCCAGGGCCGACGGCGACGATCTCGCCCTCCTGCGGCTTCTCCTTGGCGGTATCGGGGATGATGATGCCCCCCTTCGTCTTCTCTTCGCCTTCGATACGGCGGACGACGACACGGTCGTGCAGCGGACGGAACTTCATGAGCTGCCCTCTTGCTTCAAATTCATGGATGGCGTTGATGCGGCCGAAGGGCTCGCCCAACCCAGGCTGTTAGCACTCCCGAGCGAAGAGTGCCAAAGCAAGGGCGGAGGTAGGCTCAAGCTCCTTGCGAGTCAAGACGCGGACGACGCGTCATGCCGCGTTTGCGCAGCATGTTCTGCTCTCCTGTCGCTGACAGACGGATGACAATCACCCCATGATCAGCCTTCAGGGACCGCAAGGCGCGGTCGAGCATTCCGGCGCAGCCAATGGCGGCGGCGTGCCGAGCCATGCGATCTGGATCGACCTCAACGATCCGAGCGCCGAGGAGGCCGAGCATATCGAGGCCGCCACCGGCCTGCGCGTCCCCTCACGAAAGGCTCTGAGCGAGGTCGAGAATTCGAGCCGCCTGCGCCGGCTCAAGAACGGTCTTTCGCTCTCCACACCGATGATCACCTTCGACAAGGTGGATTCGCAGCTGACCCCGCTCGGCTTCGTTCTGACCCGGGACCGGCTCATTACGGTCAGGTTCAACGAACTGCGCGCCTTCGAGGAGGTCAAGAAGCGCATCGGCGACGGTGACGGCGCTTGCCAGACCGGCACCGAGATCTTCCTCCTCTTGGTGGAGGAGCTGGTGGACAGCCTCGCCGACGCCCTGGAGGAGATGGGTGCCGATCTCGACGCGCTCTCGACCCGGATCTTCGACTTCGACGTGAGGGCAGGGGGCGTCGCCGGCGATTCCGGCAAGACCCCGCGTCGACGCGACCTCGCGCTGCGCCGAATCCTCCGCAGCGTCGGTCGGCGGGGCAAGGCGCTCGGCAAGATCCGCTCGAGCCTGCTCGGCCTCGAGCGCATCCTTCCGTTCGTCGCCGGCGAGTGCGAACACCTGCTCGGCGCGGCCGAGATGCCGCGCTTCGAGACCCTGCGCCGGGACATCGCCTCCCTCGACGAGTTCGAGATCCGCTTGTCCGAAAACGTCCAGTTCCTGCTCGACGCCACTCTCGGCCTCATCAACATCGAGCAGAACAACACGTTTCGCGTGCTCACCGTCGTCTCGGTAGTGGGCGTGCCGCCGACCCTGATCGCGTCGATGTACGGCATGAACTTCAAGCACATGCCGGAGCTCGACTGGGCCTATGGCTATCCCTATGGTCTGTCGCTGATCGTCATCAGCGCGATCATCCCCATCGTCTTCTTCAAGCTGCGCGGCTGGTTCTGACGCGCGTTCGATCGAGCGTTTTCGGGGTTTAGGGAAATCTTTTCGGCCCAGCGCGCAAGGATTGGGAGCATCGCCGGCAATCCGGCGAC
Source organism: Methylobacterium sp. SD274 (assembly GCF_017355285.1). Classification (NCBI taxonomy): domain Bacteria; kingdom Pseudomonadati; phylum Pseudomonadota; class Alphaproteobacteria; order Hyphomicrobiales; family Methylobacteriaceae; genus Methylobacterium; species Methylobacterium sp. SD274. Next base: position 22,496 of record NZ_JADIJP010000036.1, read on the forward strand.
CAGAGTCGACCGCATGGCCGTAATCGTCGCCTTCATCCTGAATGCCGGGCTCAATTTCGGCCTCGGCCTCCTTCTGGCCAAGCTCATGGGGCCGGCGGATTTCGGCCTGTTCGGCCTCGCCACCACGGGTGCCGTGGTGCTCAACACCCTGGTCTTCGAGTGGCTGCGGCTGTCGGCGACACGGTTCTATTCCAATCGCGTCCGGCGCGAGGAACCTTGGATCCGCCATGGGCTGGACCGGGCCTACGCCATCCTGGCCGTCCTCCTCCTGGTCGCATCGGCTCTCTGCGCCGTCGTCGGCGCGACTGTGGAAATGAACACGGAGGGCCGTTTCGCCATCGCGGCTGGGGCCGGCCTCGCCGCCTTCGGCATCGGCCTGTTCGATTATCACGCAGCCCTCACCCGCGCGCGATTCGACGGCGGCCTCTATCTCAAGCTCACCCTCATCAAGAACGGCCTGTCATTCCTGCTCATGGCGGGCGCAGCCTGGCTGTTTCCGCAGCCGCTCTGGGTGCTGGTCGCTTGCGGGCTCAGCCAGTTTCTACCCGTCGTGATGCTGCGCAAGCCGCTGCTCGATCCGCCCGTGCCGATCGTGCGCGTTCGGATGGGGGAGACCTGGCGGCTGTTTCGCGCCTACGGGCTTCCGCTGATCGTGGCGAACGCGATCTACCAGATCACGCCGTTCCTCAACCGGAGCGCCATCGCCATGTCGTTCGGCTTGGCGGAGGCCGGTTATTTCACACTTGCGGCGGATGTCGCCTCGCGCAGCCTCAGCATGATCGGCACGGCCTTGGACCTTATCCTGTTCCAGCTCGCCGTGCGGGTGGACGAGCACGAGGGCCATGTGGCGGCCGAGGCCCAGATCGGCCGAAATGCGGCCATCGTGGTGGCGCTCATGGTGCCTTGCGCCGGCGGACTCTGGGCTGTGCTTCCAGCACTCCAAGGGCTCGTCGTGCCGGAGGCTTATCGCGGCCCCTTCGCCCTCTATGCGCTGATCCTCATCCCCGGCCTGCTCTGCGGCACATTGCTCAATTTCGGGCTCAACCCGATCTTCCAGATCCGGCGCAAGACGGTGCCGGTCATCTCTGCCGCCCTTGTCGGCCTTGCCGTGAATGCCATCTGCCTGTTCGTCCTCCCCGCGCATTTCGGCGCTCCCGGCATCGCCATGGCGCAAAGCGCCGGCCTCGTCGCCTCGACGCTCTGGCTCGCAGTCCGAGCCCTCGCGGGTCCGGAGCGCCTGCGGATCGACTGGTGGGAGATCTTTGCCGCCTGTACCGCCACCCTGGCGATGATGGCCTGCCTGGCACCGTTCAGGCACATGGATCCGGCCATGGCACTCGCCATCTGCCTACCTCTCGGTGTGCTGGTCTATGCCCTGCTCGTTGCGGTGTTTGACATCGCCGGATTACGCGGCCTCGTGACGACCTATCTGCGGCAGCGCGCCGTCACCCCGGCGGCTTGAGACAGAACGCACCGCTTGAAAGCGGGGCGTCCCTTCCCGCATATGGTCGCCTGAAGATGCCGTCGAGCATCGCAGCGGGCAGGAAACGATGCGGTCATACGAGCCTCAGGACGAGGGCGAGGCACAAGCCATCGTCGCCGCCGCCGCCGGCCGGTCAGAGCCGATGCGGCTCGTCGGCGGGGGAACCAAGACCGCGATCGGCCGCCCCGCCCAGGACGAAGCCACCCTCTCTTCCCTTCGTCTGACTGGGATCACCCTCTACGAGCCGGCCGAGATGGTGGTCGCCGCCCGGGCCGGAACTCCCCTCGCGCAGGTCCAGGCCTTGCTGGCGGAACGCGGCCAGATGCTGCCCTTTGAGCCGATGGACCATCGCATCCTGATGGGCTCGGCCGGGGAGCCGACCTTCGGTGCCGTGGCAGCGACCAACAATGCGGGACCGCGCCGGATCAATGCGGGGGCGGCCCGCGACAGCCTCATCGGCGTCCGTTTCGTCAACGGGCGCGGCGAGGCCATTAAATCGGGCGGCCGGGTAATGAAGAACGTCACCGGCCTCGACCTCGTCAAGCTCATGGCGGGCTCGTGGGGCACTCTCGGCCTGCTGACCGAAGTGACCTTCAAGGTGCTTCCCGTCCAGGAACGGGTGACGACCTTGGCCTTCTCCGGCCTCGACGATGCAACGGCGGTGGCCGCTCTTAGTGCCGCCCTCGGATCGCCGTTCGAACTCACGGGTGCGGCTCACCTGCCGAGCGGCCTCGACGGGCCGAGCCCGCGCACCCTGATGCGTCTGGAGGGTTTCTCGGAATCCCTCGATTACCGCCTCGGCGAATTGCGCAAGCTCCTCAGGCGGTTCGGAGAGCCGGAGATCATCGAGGGCGAGATCGGAGCCGTTCTGTGGGCTGCGATCCGCGATGTCATCCCACTGACGGAACCGCGCGCATCCGCCGTCTGGCGAATTTCCACCGCACCGATGCAGGGTCCTGCGGTCACGGCCGCCATCGCGGCGCAGCGTCAGGCGCGTTGGTTCTACGATTGGGGCGGCGGCCTCGTCTGGCTGGCTACCTCGGCGGAGGGCGATGCCGGCGCCGAAACCATCCGCAACGTCCTCCGCACCACCGGCGGGCACGCCACCCTGGTGCGGGCACCGGATGCGGTACGCGCGGCGACCGCCGTCTTCGAGCCTCTGTCCGATCCGCTGCTTCGTATGACGGCAGGAATCAAGGCGGCGCACGATCCGAAGGGGGTTTTCAATCCCGGCCGGATGTATGCTGGCATCTGACCCCGTACGGTTCCCACCCCAGCGATCCGGTTCTCGCCCGATGCCAGAACCAAGCTTTCAGCATTCGGCCCAAACGTTGACCGCGACAATCTCACCCGCAGCGGCCTCATGATCCTGAATGGCTTTCGCGCTATCCCCGCCGGGTGTGCGGAGGTTTAGAGCCGTTCCAAGGCTCGGCTTCCGCCGAAATTTTCTCTAAGCTGCTTGAAACAGCGCCGGGCGGCGACAGACCACCCAGCAAGAAAACGATATCGGGACCCTGAGGAAACGCCGTGCAGACCAATTTTAGCCTGACGCAGCTTGCCGACCCGGCGATGGCCGCTTCGGAAAAGATCCTGCGTACTTGCGTGCATTGCGGATTCTGCACTGCGACCTGCCCGACCTATCTCCTCCTCGGCGACGAACTCGATTCCCCGCGCGGCCGCATCTACCTCATCAAGGACATGCTGGAAGGCGGCAAACCGGCGACGCCCGAAGTGGTCAAGCATGTCGACCGCTGCCTGTCCTGCCTGTCCTGCATGACGACCTGTCCGTCCGGCGTTCATTACATGCACCTCGTGGATCATGCCCGCACGCATATCGAGGAGACCTATCGCCGGCCCTTGAGCGACAGGCTCCTGCGCAGCGTACTCGCCTTCGTGCTGCCCTATCCGAACCGCTTCCGCCTCGCGCTTCTGGCCGCCAAGATCGGCTCGCCGTTCCGGCCCCTCGTCGCCCAGTTGCCCCGTGTCGGCAACCGCCTCGCGGCGATGCTCGACCTCGCCCCCGCGCTCCTGCCGAACCGCACCGTCAACGACCGGCCCGGCACCTTCCCGGCCGACAACCGAGCGCGGGAAGCGAGCGCCCTGCTCCAGGGCGAGGCCGCCCCCGCCCGCGCCGGCCGGGTCGCCCTCCTGCGCGGCTGTGCCCAGAGCGTGTTGCGGCCGGATTTCAACGAGGCGGCGGTCCGGCTTCTCACCCGCCACGGCGTCGAGGTGGTGCAGGCGAAGGGGGAGGGGTGCTGCGGCGCGCTCACCCACCATATGGGCAAGTCCGAAACCTCCCACGCCCAGGCCAAGCGCACCATCGATGCCTGGATCGCCGAGATGGACGGCGACGGTCTCGATGCGATCATCGTCACGGCCTCGGGCTGCGGCACGACGATCAAGGATTACGGCTTCATGTTCCGCGACGACCCGGCCTATGCCGACAAGGCGGCGCGGGTCTCGGGCCTCGCCAAGGACGTCACCGAATATGTGGCGAGCCTCGGCCTGATGCCGCCTCTGTTCGAGAGCGATCTCGTGGTGGCCTATCATTCCGCCTGCTCGATGCAGCATGGCCAGGGCATCCGCACCGAGCCGAAGAACCTGCTCAAGAAGGCCGGCTTCACCGTGAAGGACGTGCCCGAGGGCCATATCTGCTGCGGCTCGGCCGGCACCTACAACATCCTCCAGCCCGAGATCGCCGGGCGGCTCCGCGACCGGAAGGTGGCGAATATCGAGCGCATGCGCCCCGACCTCATCGCCACCGGCAATATCGGCTGCGCCACGCAGATCGGGAACGGCACGAGCATCCCCATCGTGCACACGGTGGAACTGCTGGACTGGGCGACGGGTGGGCCGAAGCCGGCGGTGCTCGAGGGATTGGGCGGGATGCGGGTGCTGGAGGCGGCGGAGTAACGCCGAAGCGGCGCCAAGACCTGACCATTTCCCCAAGACCTGCGCATTTCCTGTCGATGGCTCGGATGGACAGCGGACGGGAAAAGGGGGTCAGGGGGTTCCGGATCCGGTCACCGGAATCCAGCGATAGCCTGTCCCTCGCGGTTCGACATGGCCGAGCGACGGGAACGCCGTGTGATAGCCCGCGACCAGCAGCCTCTCGGTGGCGGCCATCGAGTAGATCGCCCGACGGGTCGCGATGCCCTGATCCTTGTCGAGATCGAAGAAGGCGTGCCATTCGGGGTGGCTCAGGGACGCCATCTCGTGATGGGCGCAATCGCCCCACACGAGCATCCGTTGCCCCTCGCTCTCGCAATGGAAGGCAAGGTGCCCCGGTGTGTGCCCGAACGCCGCCACCACGTCGATGCCGGGCGCGACCGTGTCGCCGGGTCCGACGAAGCGGATGCGGTCGCGCAGCGGGACGAGATGGCTGCGCACCACTGCGGCCGATCGGTAGGTGTTGCTGTCCGCTGGCGCCGAAAGGCGCTCCTCCGAGGTCCAGAAGCGGTATTCCGCCTCTCCCACGACGTAGGCCGCGTTGGGAAATTGCGGAATGCCGCCCTTGAGGAGGCCGCCGATATGGTCCGTATGGCAGTGTGTGATCACCACGAGGTCGATTGCTTCCGGCGCAATTCCGGCGCGCCGTAGCGCCTGACCCAGCCTCCCTCCCGCCGGCCTGGGGATGAAGCCGACCTCGCCGTTTCCGGTATCGAAGAGGATGCGCTGTGTGCCGGTCTCGATCAGCGTCGGGGTGAAGCCCGGCGTGAACCGGTCCGGCGGAAGCCAGTTCTCCCGCATCAGCGCTTGCACCTCCTCTCTCGGCCGGTCCTCACCGACGATCGGCCATGGCCCGTCGATGGTCTCGTCCGCATCGAGTAAGCTGGTGATGGTGAAGGCGCCGAGCCGGATGCGTCGCGATGAAGGTGCCTCGGCGAGGGCAGCCGCCCCGGCCAGGGCCGGCCTCGCGCCGGAAAGAGCGAGGCCCGCGAGGACGCCCGTGACAAGGCGTCGGCTCAATGTGATCATCGTCGCAGGATCTCCGGCTGACCCCACCGCGCAGGCTGACCGCGAGGCGGGGATGACCGGCCTAGCGCGTTAGGAGGGGGCACCGCTTGAACGAACGTGCTGGCCCAGCGCTCGGCCCCCTTTGGCACGTCGAGGGCGGGCACACCTTCTTTGCCGGACCGCTCGCCTACAACGCCAGCCACCAGCATGGTGCGCCGGTCTATTTGGCCGGCCTGTATGGACCTTTCCGCATCCGGTTCAGGCCCGGTCCGTGGATCGCCTGCCGCACGGCCTTCGTCCCGGCGGGGATGCGGCACGAACTCGATTGTGCCGGCGATCCCTTGGGCGTCCTCTATCTCGAGCCGGAGGCCGGAGCTCGGGCTCTCCTGGGCCTGATCGCCGCCGGCGAAGACATCGACGGCGCACGCGTCGCCATGTGGGGTGAGATCGAGCCGTTGCGTGCGCTCTACGAATGCCGACGCGCCACGGTCTGGGCGGGGCAGGCCATCGCCGATCTCGCCGGCTTCGCAATGCGTCGGAACTAACCGACGCTCGATGGGCGCATCACCCGGATCATGGCCGGCCTCGGCACCCGCCAGGACGCGAGCATGTCGGCGCCGCGCCTCGCGGCATCCGTTGGGCTGTCCTCCTCGCGGATGCAACACCTGTTCACCCGCGAGGTGGGAGTTCCATTCCGGCGCTATCGGTCATGGCTGCGCATGCGGCGGGCGATCGACGCCGTCATTCGGGGTGAAACCTTAACGGTCGCGGCCCACGACGCGGCCTTCGCCGATCAGGCCCATTTCGCCAACGCCTTCCGGCAGACGTTCGGTGCACCCGCCTCGGCGAGCCTCGTCGGTATCCGGCGGCCATAAACGCCCGAGGCCTCAGTTCGGCCGGCGCACTTCAGCCAGCACGAACACCCGGATCGCCGAGGACAGGTTCTGCGCGCCCCGCGCCTCGTCGATCTCACCGATCAGCACCTGAACGGATTGCTCGCGGGCGGCGGCGATCTCGCGCAAAGCCTCCCAGAACGGCGTCTCCAACGACACGCTGGTCCGGTGGCCGGCGATCATGACTGAGCGTTTGGTGGTGCCGGGGGTCATCGAGTGCGCAACCCTTCCCCCTCTGCGGGGGAGGGTGCCTGCGGAGCAGGCGAGAGAGGGGGCGACCTCTCCGGAGATGGCGCTCCCCTCTCCCACCCCTCGCTCATGCGAGGGCCACCCGCCCCCGCAGAGGGGGGAGGGGAGACTTGCGAGCGCTTTAGGGTCGTCACCCGTCCGAATCCGGTCCCACGAGCTTGTGGCCCTCGTGGCGCGAGAACTCGATGGCCTTCTTGGCCTCAGCCAAGGTCTTGGCCTTCTTCGGCCGGCCGAAGGCGATGCGGTTGTCCTCCGCCTTCGCCTCCTTCTCGGCCCGCGCCTTGCCCTTGCGGACCGAGCGCAGGTTGATGATCTCGGCCATGAGCTTCCCCGTCAGTCGACGCTCGGTGCCAGCATGGTCTCAGGGCGCACGACGCGGTCAAACTCCTCCTCCGTGACGTAGCCGAGGCGCAGGGCCTCTTCCTTCAGCGTGGTGCCGCGCTTGTGCGCGGTCTTGGCGATCTCGGCGGCCTTGTCGTAGCCGATGGAGGGGGCGAGCGCCGTCACCAGCATGAGAGAGCGGCTCATCAGGTCGGCGATCTTGTCCTGGTTGGCCTTGATGCCGACGACGCAATTGTCGGCGAAGCTCACGGCGGCATCGGCGAGGATGCGGATCGATTGCAGCACCGCATTGGCGATGACCGGCTTGAACACGTTGAGCTCGAAATTGCCCTGGGAGCCGGCGAAGCTCACCGTGGTGCCGTTGCCGATCACCTGGGCGCAGACCATGGTCAGCGCCTCGCACTGCGTCGGGTTGACCTTGCCCGGCATGATCGACGAGCCCGGCTCGTTCTCCGGCAGGGAGAGTTCGCCGAGGCCCGAGCGCGGGCCGGAGCCGAGGAAGCGGATGTCCTGGGCGATCTTGAACAGGCCCGCCGCCAGGGCCGAGAGCGCGCCTTGCGTGAAGACGAGGGCGTCGTGGGTGGCCAGCGCCTCGAACTTGTTGGCGGCCGAGGTGAAGGGCAGGCCGGTCAGCTCGGCGACCTTGGCCGCGAACTTCTCGGCGAATTCCGGATGGGCGTTGAGGCCGGTGCCGACCGCCGTGCCGCCCTGTGCGAGAGCCAGCACACCCGGAAGCGTCGCCTTCACCCGCTCGGTGCCCAAAGCCACCTGCGCGACGTAGCCGGAAAATTCCTGGCCGAGGGAGACGGGCGTCGCGTCCTGCAGGTGGGTCCGGCCGATCTTGACGATGGACGAGAACGCCTCGGACTTCGCCTGGAGCGCATCGTGCAAGTGCTTCAGGGAGGGCAGCAGCCGGTCGTTGATCTCGCGCGAGACCGCGATGTGCATCGCCGTGGGGAACACGTCGTTGGACGACTGGCCGCGATTCACGTGGTCGTTGGGATGGACCGGTGACTTGCCGCCCCGCTTTCCGCCGAGCAGCTCGTTGGCGAGGCTGGCGATGACCTCGTTGGCGTTCATGTTCGACTGGGTGCCCGACCCCGTCTGCCACACCACGAGGGGGAATTCCTGGTCGTGCTCACCGGACACCACCTCGGCGGCGGAGGCGGCGACGGCCTGGGCCACCTTCGGGTCGAGGGCGCCGAGATCCTGGTTCACCAAAGCGGCGGCCTGCTTCACCATCCCGAGGGCATGGACCAGGGGGGCCGGCATCTTCTCGGTGCCGATCTTGAAATTCTGGATCGAGCGCTGGGTCTGCGCGCCCCAGTAGCGATGGGCCGGAACCTCGATGGGGCCGAACGTGTCGGACTCGGTCCGGGTGGCGGACGTTTCGGTGGGGCTTTCGAGCGGCGACATCGTGGCCTCTTAGATGGCGGAGTATGCGGCCCTACTTAGACGGTGCGGGGCCAAACCGCGATGGTGCTTTTACCAAAGGCGTCACAGGTCCGTGCCGGAGTCAGGCACCGCCCCCGCGTCGAATCCAACGAGGATACATGCCGATGTCCGTGGACGCAGCGACCATGGAGCCCGATGCCCGACCGCGTTTCCGTCCTTCCGTTCCCCGCCCGCTTCGCGAACAGCCAGGGCTGTTCGCCTTCCTGAAGGCGGTGCGCGCCAATCCGATCACCACGTGGCTCGACGAGCATTTCGTTGAACCGGTCGTGGCGCGAGAGGGTACGATGGGCCGCGTGACCGTGGTCAGTGACCCTGCCCTGATCCGCTACCTGTTCGTTGAGAACGCTGCTAATTACCGCAAGGACGACCTGCAGCGCCGGGTTCTCGCGCCGGGCCTCGGCAACGGCCTTCTCACGGCGGAGGGCGAGGAGTGGAAACTGCAGAGGCGGACCCTCGCGCCGATTTTTTCGGCCCGCCACGTCCTCGGTTTTGCGGCTCCCATGAATGAGGCCGGGGCGAAAATCGGCCGTCGCCTCGCCCGACGCGATGGCACAACCGTCGACGTGGCGCTGGAAACGACCCGGGTCACTCTCGACGTGCTCGAACGGACCATCTTCACCGAGGGACTCTCCAGCGATCCCGACGCTCTCGGCCGCGCCATCACGCGCTTCCTCGAATCGGTCGGGCCGGTGGACCCGATGGACGTGTTTGGTGTCCCCGCCTTCGTGCCGCGTATCGGCCGCCTTCGGGCGAGGCCCGCGATCCGCTTCTTCGAGGAGGTCGTGAACGCGCTCATCGAGCGCCGGCGGGCGCAACTCGATGGCGGAACTGCGCCTTCCGATCTTCTGACGTTGCTGCTTCAGGCTCAGGACCCTGAAACCGGCAAAGGTCTCAGCGACTTCGAAGTCCGCGCCAACATCGTCACTTTCATCGCTGCCGGTCATGAAACGACGGCGAATGCGCTGACCTGGGCTCTCTATTGTCTGTCGCAGGACCCCGATACCCGAGCTCACGTGGAGCGTGAAGTCGATGCGGTGCAGGGTGATGTATTCGATGCCGACGCACTCCCCTACACCAAGGCGGTGATGGAGGAGACGATGCGGCTGTTCCCGCCAGTTCCGTTCATGAGCCGGCAGGCCATCGCGGAGGATCGGATCGGCCGGATCAAGATCCCGCAGGGATCGCTGATCATGGTGGCACCCTACGTGCTCCACCGCCACCGGACGTTATGGGACGAGCCCGAGACGTTCATGCCTGAACGTTTTCTGCCGGAGAACAGAGCGGCGGTGCAGCGATTTTCGTACCTGCCGTTCGGAGCCGGACCGCGCGTCTGTATCGGCCAGAGCTTCTCGCTCCAGGAAGCCGTCATCGTGCTGGCGCATATGATCCGTCGCGTACGCTTCACATTGCCGGCGGATCATGCCCCGGTGACGCCGTTGCAGCGCGTAACGCTCCGGCCAGAACATGGCTTACGGATGCGAGTGGAGCGGCGGGCCTGACCTGACCCGCGGCACCATTATTGGATAAGCGAAGCGCGCTTCGGCTCAGTTCTTCTTGCGGAACGCATCGAGGCTCACGACTTCGGCGCCGGCCTCACCACCCTCGGGCTTCTTGGCCGCTGGCCGGGCCGGCTTTCCGTCCGCGCCATCCTCGGTCTTGTCGAGGTTCTGGCTCGCACCCTGCGCGGGCAGAAGTTTGGGAACGCTTGCGCCGATCGCCGCGACGGCATTGCCTTTCGGCATGATCTCGCTCGGCTCCGATGCGGCGCCACGCGGCGCATTCTTCGAGCCCGGGACCTGTGGCGCATCGTCCGAAGCGTCGTCCTCAGCCGTTTCGTTCAAGTCGAACTTCAGGCCGAACTGCACGGAGGGATCGAAAAACCCGCTCAGAGCATCGAACGGTACGAGCAGACGCTCGGGTACTCCCGAGAAGGACAGACCGACCTCGAACGCATGTTCGGTGACGCCGAGGTCCCAGAACTGATGCTGGAGGACGATGGTCATGTCCTGAGGGTATTTCTCCCGCAACCGCTGGGACATCCGCACCCCCGGCGCCTCCGTCCGGAACGATACGTAGAAATGATGCTCCCCCGCGAGGCCTTCGCGGGCCGCGTCGGTCAATACCTTGCGCACGACGCCGCGAAGGGCATCCTGAACCAGAAGGTCGTAACGGATCAGATCGTCTGCCATCGCTTGTCGCTTTGCCCGGTACCTGCCGGAATATCGCGCTGGTGGCGCACCGGGTCGGTGAATTGACGTGAAGGCTTGCCGGACTCGGGCCCAGGTTTCAATCGCGCCGTTGCCGCCGTGGTGGCCACGGGGGGCGGTGAATTGACACCGTATCCAAGTACCCAGAATTCTGCTGAAAACGCCTGGGTCCATCGGCTTTCACCGAAGTCTGTCAGGCGCCTAGCCCGGCCTCTCGACCGAGCGGATTGAATATAGAGGGAGAGGCGTCGCTTTTGAAGCCCGATCCTGTCGTGGAGATGTCCGCGGAGCGGGCAATCGCTGAAATGGCTCGCCATGAAGGCGACGGGCGGTCGAGGCGCTCGTCGTTCCATCTGGCCGCGACTGCGTTTCGGGATGCCATCGGCCTGGTCCTGGTGACGCTGTCCATCATGGTCGTCGCGGCCATCGCCGCGATGCTCATCGTTCGAGTCGGCGCAGACATCCTGCAGGGTATCGATCCGCTGGCCAGCGACGTCCGCCGACCCCGGCTCTATCCGCAACAGATGGTCCTACGGGAGGTGGCGAGCGACATCCTGCGACAATGCCTGATCGTCACCATCGTCATCGGTACGGCGATCTGGTCCGCGGGCAAGGCTTGGCGCGCCAAGCTCGCGCTCAGTCCGGTCGACGCACCCGGCCTCGCTCCTTCGAGACTTCTCGCCATCATCCTGCTCTGGCCCTTCCTCCATATTCTGTGGGTGATCGCGACCGCGGATGCCTTTCACATGGCGTTCGGACGCAATGTCGGCCTGTCGCCCCTGCTCAGCAGGACGGGCGCGGTCGCTTGGCTCGCCTTCACGATCGTCCTGGCTCCCGTGGCGGAGGAGCTGCTGATGCGCGGGGCCATGTTCGAGAGGGCATCGCGCTTCCTTAAGCCGTTGGGAGCCATCCTCGCTACCTCGGCGCTGTTCGTGCTGCTTCATCTCCAGGTCGGCAGCATCGCCCGTCCGGTCTCCCTCGTCCCCCTGGCCCTGATGCTAGGCTGGCTGCGCTGGCGGACCGGACGATTGTGGCCATGCGTCCTTCTCCACGTCTGGAGCAATCTCGCCGTCGTCGCCTACTTGCTGTGGCCGGCGGCCGCCTGACGCTCGCCTCCCGATCCGCTTCGCGGTATCGCAGGAGACAAGAATGGGATCCCGATGCACGCCTATCATCAGCTCATCGAACGCATCCTCTCCGAGGGGACGCGCAAGGACGACCGAACCGGCACAGGCACGCTCTCGGTCTTCGGCCACCAGATGCGCTTCGACCTGGCGCAGGGCTTCCCGCTTGTGACGACGAAGCAGTTGCATCTGCGCTCGATCATCCACGAGTTGCTCTGGTTTCTCACCGGTGACACCAATGTGCGGGAGCTTCAGGCCAACGGCGTCACGATCTGGGACGAATGGGCCGACGCCAACGGCGATCTCGGCCCGGTCTACGGCCGGCAATGGCGTTCCTGGGCTAAGCCCGACGGCGGTGCGGTGGACCAGATTTCCTGGCTCGTGGACGAAATCAGGCGAAACCCCGATTCCCGTCGCCTGATCGTTACGGCCTGGAACCCGGCCGACCTCGACAGGATGGCGCTGGCGCCCTGCCATTGCCTGTTCCAATTCTATGTCGCCGACGGGCGGCTCTCGTGCCAGCTCTATCAGCGCTCGGCGGACGTGTTTCTCGGCGTGCCCTTCAACATCGCGTCCTACGCGCTGCTCACTGCCATGATCGCGCAGGTGACCGGTCTCAGGCCCGGCGATTTCATCCATACCCTGGGAGACGCCCATCTCTACGTGAACCATCTCGATCAGGCGCGGTTACAGCTGACTCGTGAGCAGCGCCCGCTGCCACGCCTCGTTCTCAATCCGGAAGTCCGCTCGCTGTTTGAATTTCGGTTCGAAGACATCGCCATCGAAGGCTACGCGCCGCATCCCGCCATTCGTGCGCAGGTGGCGGTCTGATGTCTGTCTCCTCCCGCCCCCTGATCAGCCTCGTCGTCGCCATGGCCCGCAATGGCGTCATCGGCCGGGACAACGGCCTGATCTGGCGCCTCGGCAGCGATTTGCGCCGCTTCAAGGCACTCACCATGGGCAAGCCGCTCCTGATGGGCCGGAAGACCTACGAATCCATCGGACGACCATTACCCGGCCGACGCATCATCGTTCTCACCCGCGATCAGTCACTCTCGATCGCGGACGTCAATGTCGTTCACGATTGGAAAGGGGCCATCGCGGCGGCCGGCGATGCGGAGGATCTGATGGTGGCCGGTGGGGGGGAGATCTATGCCCTGGCGCTACCGCATGCCGACCGCATCTACATGACGGAAGTCGACATTTCTCCTGAGGGAGACACCGTCTTCCCCAGCTTCGACAGAGGTACCTTCCGCGAGACATCCCGGGTCGCACACCCGTCCGGCGATCGGGATGAATGCGCTTTCGCATTCGTTGATATGGAACGGGTCCGGTAACTCTACGCCGCGACGCATTGTGCAAGAGCGCCCGGCGCTGTTGCCTTTCCCCTTCATGATGCCCACTTGCCAGCCTTGACAGGACGGAGTGGCGACACTCAGTACCGTGAGACGGATCGGCCCGAAGCGGCAACGCGCCGGTCCGACCTCGAACGTCACTGCCTCAGCGGGAGATATCG
>NZ_JADIJP010000037.1:0-35704 GCF_017355285.1 Methylobacterium sp. SD274
CTCGCAAGGTCCACCCCTAATGATCGACGAGACGCACCACACTCTGCTGAAGGCTGCTGCCGAGTCATTGGACCAGCTGATCGCCCGTCCCGCCGGACTCAACGCCTGATTCGCCAAACTCTGCAAAACCGCGCTGGTGGTCGAGGTCAACGTCACCGACGACGAGCCACACTGGCGAGAAGGCGAGCGCAGTCCGATCGGGCTGCGTCTCACGCCAGCCGGCCGCGAGAGTCTCGGGATCGACCCTGTAGTTAGTAGTTGAGGTCTGACGATTGAGTCCGTGTGGGGGGCGGTTTGAGTCCTGTCCTGCGAGTCTGGCGGAATGCGCAGTGGCATCTCCGTCACGCTCTTCAATTCGGAACGCCTTCAGCTCGAAGCACTCGTTGCGGATCAAATACGCCGCAGAAGCACGTCTGGCGGGCCCGCATCGTGTTGCTGAGCGCCGATGGGCTCGGGACGCATGCGATCATGCGTGAGGCGGGCGTGTCCAAGACCGTGGTCTGTCGCTGGCAGGACCTCTTCGCGCAGAAGGGCGTCAATGGGCTCCTTCGGGACAAGACGCGGCCGGCGCGCAGCCCGTCGCTGGGGCAGGAAGTGGCGCCGCGCGTGGTGGCTCTGACGCAAGGAGATCCGCCCGGCGAGACCATGCATTAGACGGCTGCTCGCTTTGAGCAAGGTCGCGACTATCAGCATCTCGTCGGTGCAGCGGATCTGGCGCGGGCATGGTCGCAGCCGCATCGGGTCCGGCAGTTCAAGCTCTCCACCGACCCGGCCTTCGCCACCAAACTGTTCGATGGGAACCCTGGTCGTCGGGCTCTACGTCGACCCGCCGCCCAATGCTGTCGTGCTTTCGGTCGACGAGAAGAGCCAGATCCAGGCGTTCGCCTGCACGCAGGAGCCGTTGCCGATGAAGCCGGGCCAGCCGACGACACACACCCACGACTACAAGCGCCACGGCACGACGACCCTGTTTGCTGTCCTGGATGTCCTGGAGGGCAAGGTGATCGGCTGCTGCATGCAGCGCCACCGGCATCAGGAATTCATTCGCTTCCTCAACGCGGTCGAGGCTGCGGTTCCGGCGGGCAAGATCGTCCACGCGGTCCTGGACAACTACGCCGTCCACATGCACCCGAAGGTCTGTGCCTGGCTGGACCGCCACCAGCAACGGACCTTCCACCTCATTCCGACCTCAGCTTCGTGGCTCAATGCCGTTTGCCGGGACCCCCGGCCATGCCGTTGCGCCACGGCCCGTTGCGATCCGGTTCCCGTGCGATCATGTCCGCCGTCGGGGTCCAGCGTGGCCGCTCGGCCTTGCGTCCGACCCGCTCCAGGCCAGACCGGCCCTGCCGACGCCGACACCATAACGCAGGGCTCGGCCGTTCTCGCGTACGAGATAGAGAAACTTGTTACCCGGATCGACGACCAGCGTACCCGGCGTTTCGGCGCGCGGATAGGCGACCTCCTGGCGAAAGTAGCGGGGATCGATGCTGCCGATCTCGGTCGCCGGAAGGGGGAAGCGTTCGTCGGGACGCGCACCATACAGGGCGGTGAACGCCGCGTTCGGTGGCGGTACCACGGCCTCGCGCCGGGCCTCCATGGTCACGCAGCCACTGCCGGCAAGGCTCACCCAGGCCAGCCGGACGAGGATCGGAAGCATAGGGCCGCCTCTACGCCGGAGGGAGGCAGCCGATCCCGACTTAGTCATGAGGCGTGCTACCTTTCCAGAGACGTTCGGCGCCGAAGGCATCGGATGGCCGTCAGACGCTCAGGAAAGATGCCTTTCGTCTAGGCCTGAGGGAAACGCATAGTTCTGATGGGTTTCAGATGACGATCGAATGGACGGCGCGCACCTGTAACTCGTCATCGCCCTCGATGCCGGCTTTCTGAACCTCTGCCGCAAGATAGCGACGCCCGACGATCAGGCAGGCACGAGAGTTTTGCTCAACCTGGCCCGTGTTTCGCCGGCCAGACGGTGCAGGACATCCGCGTAGCGCGTGAGCAAGCGCGCGAGAGGCGAGCGCCACAGGCCGTGTCCGTCATCACAGAGCGGATCGTTCACCACGGGACTGCCATCGGCGCCCACCAGGACGTTGCCGATGTTCGGATCGAGGCCTTGCGGCGATACCGCACGCAAGGACGCGACATAGGCTTCGTATCCGGGCCACGCGGCCCTGAAGTCTTCGCGGATCCCGTCGAAGCTCGCGTGATCGATCCGTGGCTCGTGGGCCGGCCATTCCACCTTGAACCGGTCTCGGACGCCCTCGTCCATCGCGACGCCCGGATGGTCCGCGATGACGGCGTGGGCATAGGCCAGCCACCAGGCATCCCGCGCCGGATTCGTGAGCCGTGAGCCCACGGTCATCAGCGCGCCGCAGCGGCTGACCTGCAGGTCGTGGATACGCGGCGCGTGCGGGCCATCGGAGCCCGCGAACCCCTTGCGAAGCAGGGCCGCATAATCGCCGAACCCATCGGCCTTGCGTGCGAAGCGCACGACGACGTCCGGATGGTCCGGATGCGCATGGACGGTACCATGGTACCCGAATCCGATCTCCGACCAGCCTGTGGCGATGAGCGCGGCATAGGCCTCCGCGGCCGACCGTTCGGCAATGCCCAGGACCGCGAGCGAAGGACTGGACGTCCTTCCGTGAGTTCTGAACCCGAACATCGCAGCCACTCCTTCCTGCCGAACGACAATCCGACGCGACGCGCTCTCAGCAGCCGCACGGGGGCGGCGTCGAGGCGCGACCGGACGGGCAGGTCCGGCAAAGGTCGAGGAGACCCTGTCGATGTCGGGGGCAGCGTGACGCGGGTGTCACTCCACTGTCATGGAATGACCGGTGCTTTCGAAAAGTTCAATCCCTATGGGGAAGTAAATCGGCGGTGCGTGGGAATGAGCCAATCTGACCCATTATTGCTCGAGGAGCCGCCATCCCCGCCAGCAGGTCGCGGGCCAGGATCCCCTCCGCCTCGCTTAGTCCAAGCTCTGCAACGGGACGAACGTGCCGACCCGCATGGGCCGGGCCGACCTCTACGTCGTCGAGGACGAGATAGTGCGTGATGTGGTTCCGGCTCGCGTGTTCGGTGATCTCATCACCGCGCCCGGCTTGCTCGGCGGGAAGCATCGCGCCCGTTTCGGCATTCCTGCTCGTCGGCAGGATGGCCGTCCGCCAGTCCGGGTGAAAGCAGTCCTCGGATAGGCCGGCTTCCACCAGTGTCGGGCGGCAATCGTCGACGCGCCATGTAGACGACACGACCACCCTCGCGTCGAACTCCCGTACGAGGGCGGCAACGAGGGCGACCTGGGTCGGGTTGAGCCTGTCCTTCCCGGCTTGCCGTTGAAAGTCCACCGTCGTGACGACGCCGTCCACGTCGAGGTAGATCGTCAGCGCTCCAGCCCCTGTTCGTTCGCTCAAGGGGCCAGTCCCGTTCTGTGAAGCAACTCTGCTTCGGCCGTGGACGCCTACCGCGCGACGCTGCGATCGTCCAGCATCGGGTCCCCGGCCGGCCACGTCGAGGTGCCGCTAGAACACGTGCCGTAGGATGAAGAAGAGGACGCCCGCCAGGGTGATGGCTGCGGGCAGGGTCAGGACCCAGGCCAGCGCCATGTTGCGGACGGTCGACATCTGCAGGCCCGAACCGTTGGCGGCCATGGTGCCGGCGACGCCGCTCGACAGGATGTGCGTGGTCGAGACTGGCAGACCGTAGAGTTCGGCGAGACCGATGGTGCCGGCGGCGACCATCTCGGCGGAAGCGCCCTGCGCGTAGGTGAGATGGGTCTTGCCGATCCTCTCGCCCACGGTGACGACGATGCGCTTCCAGCCGACCATCGTGCCGAGGCCGAGAGCCAGTGCGACGCAGACCTTGACCCAAGTCGGGATGTAGCGTGTCCCATCGTTGAGGAGGCCGGTATAGGCCTTCAGGGTACCGGCCTCGGCTTCCGAGAATGTCGCGCCGTTCTTCGGCAGGAGCCGGATCGCATCGGCGGCGAGATACATGTCGTTGCGCAGGTTCGACGTCGCCGCAGCCGGCACCTGCTTGATGGCGCCGTAGGCCTTCACGTTATCGGCGATGTCGGTGGAGAGCGCGGCGAGGGCCCCGTACACGGCAGGCTGGTTCAGGTCCTTGGACTTGAGAGCTTCCGAGACCTGCTTGCGGGCCTCGGCGGCGTCAGGCTTCGGCGCGTTCCCGGCATGGCTGGCGAATACCGTGCTGGCGTTCTGGGAGGTCTGGATGAAGGCCGGGGTGGTGTCGTCCGCCATCGTGCGGTTGAGGGCGTAGGCGGTGGGGGCGGCGCCGATGAGGATGAGCATGATCAGGCCCATGCCCTTCTGGCCGTCATTGCCGCCATGGAAGAACGACACGAGCGTGCAGGTCAGGATCAGAAGGCTGCGAATCCACAAAGGCGGCGGGGTTTCGCCCTTGGGGGCCTCGTAGAGATCCTTGCGCCGCACGGTGAATTTGAGGGCCAGCAGTAGCAGGGCGGCGGCGACGAACCCGATGACGGGGCTGAACAGCAGCGCCTTGAACACGCCCAGGGCCTGCGCCCAGTCGACGCCCGAGGTTGCCTGTCCCTCGGGGGCCATAAGCTGGTTGGCGAGGCCGACGCCGATGACCGATCCGATCAGGGCATGGGACGACGAGTTCGGCAGGCCGAAAGCCCAGGTGCCCAGGTTCCAGAGGATCGCGGCGATGAGCAGCGCGAAGATCATGGCGTAACCGGCCGACGACCCGACCTGCAGGATCAGTTCCACCGGCAGCAGGGTGACGATGGCATAGGCCACGGCGCCGGAAGACAGCATCACACCGAGGAAGTTGAAGGCGCCCGACCAGATGACCGCGACGAGCGGCGGCATCGAGTGGGTATAGATCACGGTGGCCACGGCATTGGCGGTGTCGTGGAACCCGTTCACGAACTCGAAGGCCAGAGCGATGAGCAGAGCCAGTCCGAGCAGCACGAAGGCGCCGATGGCGAGAGGCGACTGCCCCACCGCGTTCATGTCGGTCACGAGGCTGTAGAGCGCGTAGCCCAGTCCGGCGACCAGGACGAGCAGGAAGGCGATGACGCCGCCCGGATGAATGCCGTGGTCGAGCTTTGGCCCCGTGGCGGGCGCCTTGGCGCCCTGCGGCAGGCCGGTCGGAGCAGCAACGGCGTCGGACATGATGGCCTCAGGACCCGGGGGATCAACGATCCTGCCAGTAGGTCGCGCTCATAACAGTCCTGTGACATGCATTCAAAAAGCACCGATGGCGCTGGATTAAAGTGATCGACACGAACGTACGACGCGAACTCGCTCCTTGAAGCGTGCCAAGTGCAGGCGCTGCTCAGCGTTGTCCGAATCCGTCCGGCCCTGTCGGATGGAACGACCACCTTTTTTTGATTCTGACCTCGACCACTCTGTCGGCGCGGAGGCGTTCGTCGCTCATCATGGTTGGCGTCACTGGCCCGTGTCGGCGCAACGCAATTGGGCAATGAGCCAGCGTCCGGCCGGTCCCGGCGGCCGTTCCATCGGGTATACGGCCCACATCGGCAGGAACAGGCCGCCCTTCGGCAAAGCGGCGATGTCGAGCCGCACGAGGTGTCCGACGGCGAGGTCATCCGCCACGACCTCCAGGGGCATCCCGCCCCATCCGAGCCCCGAGCGCAGGAAAGCATGCTTGGCTCCGAGATCGGCCAGCCGCCAGGTCCTCGGCGAGAACACGCCGAACTCGCGCCCCTTCGTCAGCTCGCTGCGGTCGGTCAGGACGAGTTGGACATGCTCGGCCAAGTCAGCGGTCGGGATCGTCCCCGTCCTGCGCGCGAGGGGATGGGCGGGCGAGGCGACCATGACCAGTTCGATCTGGCGCAACGGCTCGCGCGCAAGCTCGGGCGGCAGCAGGGGCGTGGCACCCGCGACCGCGAAAGCGCAGCGCCCGTCGAGGACCGGCGCGATCACCGCCCCCAGGGTCTCGACCTGGATGCGCAGGGGCGTGGAGGGAAAGGTCGGCTGGAACGCGGCCACGGCTTGCGTGAGCACTTGAAACGGGAACAGGACGTCCAGCACGATGCTGACTTCCGCCTCCAGGCCGCCGGCAAGGTCCCGGGCCTGGGCCTTGAACGTCTCGGCGGCCGCTACCGTCGCGCGTGCATGGGCGAGCAGCACGCGGCCCGCCTCAGTCAGGACCGGATAACGGTTCGAGCGGTCGAAGAGCTTGATGCCGGATTGCGTCTCCAGGTTTGCCAGAGACTGGCTGACCAGCGATTGCGCCCGCCCGAGCTTGCGTGCGGCTGCGGAGAAGCTGCCGGTATCCACCGCGGCGACGAAAGTCCGGAGTTGATCGAGGGTGAGTTGGTCGAGCATCCATCTGTCCAGGTGATGGTATGCATCGAAAGATATAGGCTTCGATGGGGGATGGAAGGGGCCTACGGCTTAGCGCACAGCCGAGCCGGTCCAGAGTTCGGCGACATCGAACTGGATGTTACTCATGTCACAGACCCTCACGGCCACCTCTGCTCCGTCGCGCAAGCTCAACATCGCGACATGGTCGTTGCAGATCCTGCTCGCTCTCGTGTTCCTGGCGGCGGGCGGCGCCAAACTCGCCGGGGTGCCGATGATGGTGCAGGTCTATGACCTCATCGGCGTCGGCCAATGGTTCCGCATCGTTACCGGCCTCGTGGAAGTCGCAGGCGCCGTCGCCCTCCTGATCCCCGGCTACGCGGCCTTTGCCGCCCTCTGGCTGGCCTGCACCATGGTCGGCGCCATCATCGCCCATCTGGTCGTTCTACCCACGCCGGTGGCCCCGGCTGCCGTGCTGCTTGCCCTCACCGGAACCCTGACCTGGCTGCGCCGAGACCAGATCCTCTCGGTCCTGGGGCGCCGTCGCTGAGTAAGGGGCCGTTGCCCGGGATGGCCGCGGCCGACGCGAACGGATGCGGCGCCATCGCAAAGGGGCCGCGCTCCCATTCTCGCCTCATCGATCTGCACGCTTCTTCCATCTGATCGCACCAGAGAGACCGTCCGCCATGGAACTCGGCATCGACAGCTTCGCCGTCACCCTTCCCGATCCGGAAACGGGCCGGTCCCTTCCGGCGGCCGAGCGCATGGCGCGTCTGCTCGCGGAAGTGGAGGTGGCCGACCGGGCCGGGCTCGACGTCTTCGGTATCGGTGAGCACCACCGCGCCGAATTCCTCGATGCGGCTCCGGCCGTCATCCTCGCGGCCGCGGCGGCACGCACGAGCCGGATCCGATTGACAAGCGCCGTCACGGTGTTGAGCGCGGCCGACCCGGTCCGCGTCTTTCAGGAGTTCGCTACCCTCGACCTGATCGCCAAGGGCCGGGCGGAGATCGTGGTCGGGCGCGGCTCCTTCGGCGAGGCCTACCCGCTCTTCGGGTTCGCCGCCGAGGATTACGACGCCCTCTTCGCGGAGAAGCTCGACCTGCTTCTGACGCTGCGCGAGCGGACCCATGTCACCTGGCGCGGCCGGTTCCGCCCGCCGCTCACCGGCCAAGGCGTCTATCCGCGTCCGCACCAGGAGACGCTTCCGATCTGGATCGGTGTGGGTGGAACACCGGCCTCCTTCGCGCGCGCCGGCACCCTCGGCCTGCCGCTGATGGTCGCCATCATCGGCGGTAGCTTCCAACGCTTTCGCCCCCTGGTCGACCTTTACCGCGAAGCCGGCCGCCAGGCGGGCCATGCACCGGAGAGCCTCAAGGTCGGCGTGCATGCCGTCGGTTTCGTCGCCGACACCGACGGGGCCGCGCAGGAGGCGTTCTATCCCGGCTGGGCTCAGCTGTTCGGGAAGATCGGGGCGGAGCGGGGATGGCCGAACACGAACCAGCGTGAGCAATTCGAAGCCATGTGCGGCCCCTACGGCGCCTACCTGATCGGAGCGCCGGACACGGTTGCGGCGAAGGTGGTGACGGCCAGCGCCGCGCTCGGTGGCATATCACGTCTGACCTTCCAGATGAGTTCGGCGATGCAGGAGCCGGATGCCATGCAGCGATCCATCTCATTGCTCGGCACCGAGGTGATACCGCGGGTGAAAGCGTTGTTGCCGGCCTCGTGACGGCGCCCTGCCCCAGGCGCAGGGGCCCGTTCTTGGAACGACACCGTTCAGGCCGGCACGTGGGTGGGCACCGTCCCGAGGCCGAAATAGAACGTCTTGATGTCGTCGCGCCCACGAAGTTCGGCGGCGGTGCCGGTGAGGACGCTGCGTCCATTCTCCAGCACGACCGCCCGGTCCGCATGGCGCAGCGCGACGGTGACGTTCTGCTCGGCGACCAGGATCGTCAGTCCCTCGTCGCGGTTGAGGCGCTCGAGGGTGCGAAAGATCTCGGCCACCACCTGCGGAGCGAGGCCCATGGAGGGTTCGTCGAGGACGAGCAGGCGCGGACGACCCATCAGGGCACGCCCGATCGCCACCATCTGTTGTTCGCCGCCGGAAATCAGCCCGGCCAGAATCCGGCGCTTCCGCAGCAGGCGCGGGAAGATCGCGTAGATCCGCTCCAGGTCGGACCGGATGGCGGATCGGTTCGAGCCGCGCCCGAGCCCACCGGTGACGAGGTTCTCCTCCACGCTGAGCCCACGGAAGCAGTGGCGGCCTTCGAGCACCCCGACGAGGCCCGCCCGCACCAGGGCATCGGTGGGTGTCCGGGACACGTCCTGTCCGTCATAGACGATGCGGCCCGCCGTCACCTGCCCGCGTTCGGCGGGCAGGAGGTTAGAGACCGCCTTGAGGACGGTGGTCTTGCCGGCGCCGTTGGAGCCCACGAGGGCGACGATCTCGCCCGCCGCGACGGCGAGGTCGACTCCCGAGAGGGCGCGGACGGCGCCGCCATAGCGGGCCTCCAGCGCCTCGACGCGTAGCAGCGGCGTGCCGGTCACGGAGTGGCCGCCGCGGCGTGGGTCGCATTCTCCTCGGCGGCACAGTTGCGCGGCGTGATGCCGTGCTCCTTGGCGTAGGTCGCCGACGAGGCCTCGATGATCGGGCGCAGGGTCGCCCAGTCGGGGGCGATCCAGTCGGAGACCACCTTCCATTTCGCCCCGTCCCATTGCTGGAAGGTGACGCGGCCATCGCCCTCGTGGTTGGCGCAGGTGACGTTGATGGAGTGGAACAGGCCCTTGGCGCCCAAAGCCGCGACGCGGGCTTCGTCGAGACGCAGGTGCTCGAAGCCCCAGCGGACCTCGTCTCCGGTGAGCGTCCGCTTGCCGAACTTCGCTTGCGCCGCCCGCACCGCCTCGACGTTGAGGATGCCGTTCACGATGCCGAGGTTGTGGTAGACGCTGCCGATGCGCTTCTTGTCGGCGAGATTGCCGGTATTGCCGTCGTAGACGGTCTTGATGATGTCCTTCAGCACCGGATATTCGGCGCCCGACGCCTGCGTGGTGATGGCGACGTAGCCCTTGGCGGCCTCTCCTGCCGGGATCACGTCCTCCTCCGAATTGGACCAGACGTTGCCGACGATGCGGTTGGCGGGAAAGCCCGTCTTCTGGGCGGTCTTCAACGCCACCGGGTTCATCACGCCCCAGCCGCGCAGGACCACGTAATCCGGCTTGAGGCGGCGGATGGTCAGCCATTGCGATTGCTGCTCGTTGCCGGGATGCGGCACCTCGATCTGCTCGACCTTGAAGCCGTGCTTCTTGGCGAGGAGCTCATAGATCGGGATCGTCTCCTTGCCGTACGGCGAGCCATGATAGAGCACCGCGATGGTCTTGCCCTTGAGCCTGTCGAGTCCACCCTCGCGGCTCCCGAGATATTCGACGATGCCAGATGTCTCGCTGTAGGGGTTGAGGAGGAGCGGGAAGACGTAGGGGAAGACCCGGCCATCGGTGGAATCGGTGCGGCCGTGATTGATCGTGATCAGCGGCACCTTGTCCTTGGTGATCCGGTCGACCATCGCATAGGCGATTCCCACAGAGAGCGGGTTCCAGGCTGCGATGCCGGGACGGGATTTGAGCCGCTCATAGACCTCGACGCCGCGCTCGACCTCGTACTGGGTCTCGCCCTCGCTCCAGGTCAGCTTGACCCCGTTCACGCCGCCGTCGCGGGTGTTAATGAGGTTCAGGTAATCGATGAAGCCACCGAAGAACCCGGTTCCACCGGCCGCATACGGCCCGACCCGGTAACTCTGCAGGGGGAAATGCTGTTCGTCGGCGCCGGCCGAACCGGTGAGCGCGACGAGGGCGGTCCCGGCGACGAGCACGGAACGCAGGGCGGTTCTGAATGCGGGCATGGGAAGTCCCTTAGTTCGCTGGTCTCTGGAGTTTAAAAGGTCAGGCCGAGGGGCGTAGGCGGCGCACGGCGCGGTCGAGGAGCGCACTGAGCCCGGCGGGTTCGCGGATCAGGAAGGCGACGATCAGGATTCCGAGGACGATGCGCTGACACATCTCCAGCGTGCCGGAATCGAACCCGTCGCCGAGTAAGGCTGCGCCGAACCGTGACAACAGCAACGGCAGGACGACGATGAGCCCCGCGCCCAGGAAGGCGCCGCGCAGGGTGCCGAGGCCGCCGATGATGACGATGAACAGGATCTGGAAGGAGCGGTCGAGGTTGAACCCTGCCGGCTCCACCGTGCGCAGGTAGGCGAAGGCCCAGAGCACACCCGCTACGCCGATGATGAAGGAGGACAGCCCGAAAGCGAGGAGCTTGGTGCGCGCCACCTTCACGCCGATGACGCGGGCGGCGGTCTCGTTGTCACGCACGGCCACGAAGCTGCGGCCCGTCGGCGATGTGACGAGGCGCCAGGCCAGGACCGTCAGCAGCGCCACCACGGTGAGCGAGAACAGGTAGCGGCCACGGGCATCCTCGAAGGACAGGCCGCCGACGACCAGCGGCGGCGCGCTGATGACTCCGGATGGGCTGTCGTTGGAGAGCCAGCTGAAGCGGTTCAGCACCCAGGCCACGAAGAACTGCACCGCCAGCGTCGAGACGGCGAGGTAGAAGCCGCGCAGCCGCAGGGCCGGCAGGCCGGCTACCAGCCCCGCCAGGGCGGCCACGAGCCCGGCCAGCACGATGGTCGCCGGCAGCGGCAGGAAGGGCAATCGCAGCGACAGGTTGAAGGCGGCATAGGCCCCCACCGCCATGAAGGCAGAGGACCCGAGCGAGAGCTGGCCGGCATAGCCGGTGAGCAGGTTGAGTCCGAGGGCCGCCAGCGACAGGGCCAGGAACGGCGTCAGGATCGCCTCGTAGGGGTAGCTGCTGCCGACGAGCGGAACGATCCCATAGGCGATCGTCAGAAGAAGAACGACGCCGATGCCCTTGGCGGATAGGCGCGGCAGGGACTTGTCCAGCGGAGTAGAGGTGGCGGCCATGGCGCTCAGACCCGCTCGACGCTGCGCATGCCGAACAGCCCCGAGGGCTTCAGCAGCAGGAAGCCCAAAGCCGCGACATAGGCGATCCAGCCCTCGATACCGCTGCCGATGACCGGCCCGAGATAGACTTCCGACAGCTTCTCCACCGCGCCGACGATGAGGCCGGCGACGATGGCGCCGAGGATCGAATCGAAACCGCCGAGCACGAGGACCGGCAGGGCCTTCAGCACCACCAGGGAGAGCGAGAATTGCACGCCGAGGCGCGCTCCCCAGAGTAGTCCAGCCACCAGGGCGACGATGCCCGACGCGATCCAGACCGCGGCCCAGATCCGGGGCAGACGCAGGCCGGTGTTCAGAGCCGCCAGCGGATCGTCCGCCACCGCACGGAAGGCGAGGCCGGTGCGAGTGTAGCGAAAGAACAGGCTCAGCACGGCTACCATCAGCCCGGCGACGGCTGCGGCGAACAGGTCGAAGCGGCTGACGAGGATGCCGGCGAGGTCGATCGGCGTATCGTCGATGCCGAGATCGAGCCCGTGTACCTGCGTGCCCCAGGCGAGCTGGGCGGCTCCCTCAATGACGTAGGCGACGCCGAGGGTCGCCATGAAGAGAGTGATCGGCGGCTGGTTGACCAGGGGCCGCAGGACGGCACGTTCGATGGCGAGCCCGAGGAGGGCCATGACCGCCAGGGTCGCGGCGAAGGCGCCGATGAAGGGCACGCCCCGTTCCGTCAGGCTGACGAAGGTCAGTGCCGCGAACAGCAGCATCGCGCCTTGCGCGAAGTTGAGCACGCCGGAGGTCTTGTAGATCAGCACGAAGCCGATCGCGACCAGCGCATACATGACGCCGGACAGCAGACCTCCGACCAGCACCTCGACGAAGAAAGCGAGATCGGGATTCATGCGCCGGCCTCGAAGGCGAGGCCGAGATAGGCGGCGATGACGGCGGGATCGGCCTGGACCTCGGCCGGCGTACCGGAGGCGATGCGCCGCCCGTGATCGAGGACGGTGACGCGATCCGATAGGCCCATCACCACGCCGACATCGTGCTCAATCAGTACGATGGTGGTGCCGGTGGAGTCCCGCGCGGCGCGAATATCACCGCTCATCCGCTGTTTCTCGGTGGCCGTCATGCCGGCCATGGGCTCGTCGAGCAGCAGGAGGCGCGGCTTGGCTACCAGGGCGCGGGCGAGCTCGACCCGCTTCTGCACACCATAGGGGAGCGTGCCAACGAGCCGGTCGCGTATGTCGGCGAGGTCGAGCGCGGCGATGACGGCCTCGGCCTGCTCCCGGTGCTCGCACGCTTCGCGTCGCGCATGGGGAAGTCCGAGGACCTGCGCACCAAGCCCGGCGGACTGGCTGTCGACCAGCCCGATCGTCACCGTATCGACGACGGTGAGACCCCGGAACAGCGCCAGGTTCTGGAAGGTGCGGGCCACACCGAGGCGGGCGAGGTGCCGCGTCGGCACGCGGGAAAAGCGGTCGTCGCCGATCCGGATCGCTCCGGAATCCGGCGCGTAAAGCCCGCTGATCGCGTTGATCAGGGAGGATTTACCGGCTCCGTTCGGGCCGATGACTGCATGGATCTCCCCCTCCCCGACCGACAGATCCACGGCATCGAGCGCCACGGTCCCACCGAACCCGAGCGACACGCCTTCGACTACAAGGAAGGGAGCACCCTCCTCGACGATCCTGGGATGGAGCCGTTGGCGGGAAGCGGGAAGGCTCACGGATCGTGGCCGATCGACGAGATGCGGCCGGACAGCAACATTCATGATGAGAGAAGCGTTTCCGGGGGGGCGAGGTAATGTATTCACGTCAATGAATCGAGATCATGACGCGATAAAGCCAGTCTCATGGGATGGATGATGCCCTTGACGGATCATCGATAGGCCCAGCTTCATCTATAAATCTAAATCTGTCAAAAGGATAAGGAGCTATATTTCTGGCGCTTTTACCGAATTCGTTCCATGCGAGCCGTGATCGGGAGATTGATTCTGCTCAGGTTATCCGTGCGCCGTCTTATTCTTGAAGCGCGCCTGTCGGCACCGCGCCGGTTGATCAGGGGGCGCGATCGATAGACGATCCGAGCACAAAGCGGATTCTTGATGTTGCGCGTGGCCATCCGGCCTCAGGAGTTCGGTATTCCCCACCGAACTCC
The DNA here is from genome assembly GCF_017355285.1 of Methylobacterium sp. SD274. Classification (NCBI taxonomy): domain Bacteria; kingdom Pseudomonadati; phylum Pseudomonadota; class Alphaproteobacteria; order Hyphomicrobiales; family Methylobacteriaceae; genus Methylobacterium; species Methylobacterium sp. SD274. The sequence goes on from NZ_JADIJP010000037.1 coordinate 13,447, forward strand.
TGGAGCCTGACGGCCGGTGTCCCAAATGGTGTCAGGCGGACGCCGCGATCCTGGCGGCAAAATCGCGATAGGACCGCAACGGACGACCCAGAAGTGCCGTGAGGCGATCGATGTCGCCGGTCTCCGGCCGCATCCCGATGTCGAGAAAGCATTCGCACATCAGGCGCATGTCGAAGGCCATCCAGCTCGGCGCGTGCTGCTGCCGCAGGTTCTGCTCGAAGGCGCCGGTGTCGTCACCGCCATACGCGACCGGGCGGCCCAGGATTTCGGACCAGATGGCGGCGACGTCCGCACCGGTCAGCGTCTCGGGACCGACGAGATTGATCCGGTCGAAGGGGAGCGGTGTGCTGGACCGCTCGCGGCGGATGAGTTCGAGGGCGGCGATCTCGCCGATATCGGCCGCATCGATCATCGCGAGGCCCTTGGCCCCGATCGGCATCGGGTAGACGCCGTAGCCGAGCACGACGTCCTTGATCAGGGCATCGTTGTTCATGAAGTAGGCCGGGCGCAGGATCGTGGCGTTGAAGCCCATTCCCTCGATCATCCGCTCGACGCCGAACTTGCCCGCGAAATGCGGCACGTTCACGTAGAGGTCGCTATGGATCACCGACAGGTAGACGATCCGCTCGATCCCGGCCTCGCGGGCGAGGTTGAGGGCGATCAGGGCCTGGGTGAATTCGTCCGGCACCACAGCGTTCAGCAGGAACAGGGTGGAGATTCCCGACAGGGCGTTCCGCAAGGTGTCGACATCGAGCAGGTCGCCCTGGACCACGGTCACGCCCACAGGAAGCTCCGCTTTTACGGGGTCGCGGACGAGTGCGCGGACATCGGCGCCACGCTGGACGAGGTGGTTGATGACGTGGCGGCCGACGGTGCCGGTCGCGCCGGTGACGAGGATGGTCATGGGGGTCACTCCAAGGTTGTTTCAAACGACACCCGGAGAATGAGGGGCTCACTCGTGGTTCGATAGACCGTCTGTTAAGACGGTCCGTCTCACAGGTGGAACGTATGGACCTCCTCGCCCTCGCCGATTTCAACCTCGTCGCCCGGCACGGGGGGGTCGGCCGGGCTGCCCGCGCTTCTGGACGCCCGAAGGCGACCCTGTCCCGCCGGGTCGGGGAGCTGGAGGCCAGCCTCGCCCTGCGCCTGTTCGAACGGGGCGCGCGCAGCCTGAAGCTGACGGAGGAAGGCCGCGCCCTCTACGAGCGGACGCGGGTGCTGCTCACCGAACTCGACGAAGCGGCGTCGGCCATCGCCACGGGCGGAGACAGGCCCCACGGACGCTTGCGCATCAGCGCGCCCGTGCTGTTCTCACAGACCGCGATGGGCAGGCTCGCGGTCGATTTCGGGTTGAAATATCCCGACATCCGGCTGGAGATCACCACGGAGGACCGGGCCGTCGATATGGTGGAGGAGGGCTACGACCTGGCGATCCGGGTCAACCCGGAGCCTGACGAGACTCTGGTCGGCCGTATCTTTTTGCGGGACCGGCTGGTGGTCGTGGCGAGCCCGGGCCTGAACCGGCCGGAAGAAGGGGCGACCGTGCCCGGTGTCATCCGCGGTCCGATCGGAGGACCGCTGACCTGGGACATGCGATCGCCCGGCGGTAAGTCGAGCGTTACCGTTGATCCGGTGCTCGGCCTGTCATCGCTCATGATGGTCCGCGATGCGGTCCGCGCCGGGCTCGGCGCCGGACGCCTGCCGATCTCGCTCGTCAGCCGCGATCTGGCGGCCGGCAGGATGGTTCTCTGGGGCAATCTCGACCGGCCGGAGATCGCCCTCTGGACGCTCTACCCGTCGCGGCGGTTGCTGAGCGCACGTGTCTCCGCCTTCCTCGTCCATCTGAAGGAGGCCTTCCCGATGGGGACCGCCGATGAGCTCGCGGCGCATATCGATGGATAGCAGCGAGGCCCCTGCCCCGGCGACGGAGCCCGACGGTCTGTCATCCGGCGCCCATGCCGAATGCTTCAGCGGATGAGCGCTTCGGCGATCTTCTCAAGCTCGACCGGCGCTTCGACCCTGACCACAACCGCGAAGCGTGCCGGTAAGCCGGCTCCCTCGCAATCACGGCGCAACGCATCGACCCGGGCATACTCGTCCTCGACCACGAGGATCACGCGGCTTGCCCAGGGGCTCGATTGCATCGTCACCCCTGATCTTGTGCCTGGGCATGATCGATGAGTGGCAAATCGATGGTGCAGTGCAGGTCCGTCGAGGAGAGGTCGTAGGTGGTGCGTGCCTGCATGACGTAGGGCAATGCCCGCTCGATCAATTCGCGGCCGTAGCCGCCGGCCTTCGCGATCGGACCCTCTTCCTCCAGCACATGTTCGAGCCCGGTCTCCCGCCACTCCAACACGAGGCGCTCGCCTTCCTCGCCCGCATAGGTCCGCCACGTCACCTCCAGGCGGCCCGCCTCGGTGGTGAGCGCCCCGTATTTGCGGGCATTCGTGGCGAGTTCGTGCAAGGCCAGCGCGAAGATTTCCACCGTGCGTTTGCGCAGGCGTACCTTCGGACCCGACAACAGGACGCGCTCGGGCATGTTGGCGGCGCCGAGGGCGTCGAGCTCCACACGGAGCACCGCGTCCATGGTGATCGGCTCGTTATCCGCGCGGGATAGAACGCCTTGTACACGTGAGAGCGCGGACAGCCGGTTCGTGAAGGCCACCTCGAAATCCTCGAGCGTCTCGCTGGAGCGCAGCGTCTGTCCAGCGATGGACCGGACCACGCCGAGCAGGTTCCGGGTGCGGTGCTGCAATTCGGCGACCATGACCTTCTGGCGTTCCTGGTAGGTGCGCAGGTCGTCCACATCGGTGGAGGTGCCGAGCCACTCGACGATCCTCCCCCTTTCGTCATGGACCGGGGTCGCGCGCGTCTGGAACCAGGAATAACGGTCCTCTGCCGCATTGCGGATCCGGTAATTGACCACGAGCGTGCCCAAACGCTCCGCCTCCTCCCAACGCGCGAGGGTCTCATCACGGTCGTCAGGGTGGAGAGCGGCGATCCAGCCGTGACCGAGGCTGTCCGCCTCGGACTGCCCCGTATAGGCGCCCCATTGCGGGCTGGCCCAGGTCCATTGGCCGCCATCGACCGCCCGCCAGACCAGCTGTGGGACGCCCTCGATCAACGCGCGCTGGCGGGCCTCGCTCTCACGCAGCGCATCCTCGGCGCGTTTGCGCGTGGTGACATCCGTCGCCGAGCCGAACCATTCGATGATGTTGCCGTCGCCGTCGAAGACCGGGATGGCCCGCGAATGCGTCCATCCCACCGTGCCGTCGAGACGTCGGACCCGGTGCTCCAGGTCGAAGGAACGCTTCGCGGCGTTGGCCGCCTCGATCTCGGCACGGACCTGCGCCTGATCTTCTTCCGGGATGTACCGGGTGACCCAGCTCTGGTCGGGATCGTCCGTATCGGACAGGAACCCTCCCCCGGAGAGTTCGTGCATCATGTCCCAGGCCGGACTCATTCGGTAGAGCACCTGCGAACTGGCTTGTACGAGCGCCCGCAACTGCTGTTCCGAGCGGCTCTGTGCCGCCTCGGCTTTGCGACGCGCGGTAATGTCGACGAAGGTCATGACGGTGCCGTCGATGCGATCTTCCACGGTGCGGTAGGGTCTGAGCCGCATCATGAACCATTGCCCGGCCCGGCTGCGGACCTCGTTCTCCACCGGCACGAGGTCCTGCAGCACCCGAGTGGTGTCCGCCTCGATCCCGTCATACTCCAGACGGTGCGTGAAATCGGTGATCGTACGGCCGATATCGGCTTTCGTGATGTTGAAGAGTTCCGCGATCGGTGGCGTGAACATCTTGATGCGCAGGTTGGCATCGAGGAACAAAGTGCCGATTTCCGTCGCGTAGGTGAGATTTTGCAAGTCGCTATGCGCCACCGAGATGCTGGCCAGCTTGCTCTTCATCTCGGCATTGACGGTGTGAAGCTCCTCGTTGATCGATTGGAGCTCCTCTTTCGAGGTCTCGAGCTCCTCTGCCGTCGAGCGATACTCCTCGTTGATCGATTGCAGCTCCTCGTTGGTGGCACGAAGATCCTGGATCGAGGCTTCGTGCCCGCTGCGGCTGGCGATCAGGGCTTCCTGGGCAGCCCTCAACTCGGCATGAAGGCGGCGAACCTCGTCGGGCTGGGTGTCGGTTGCGGCCTCTGACGTGTCGTCGCCGCGCACGCGGCCGCCATCCAGGAAGAACACGAGCGCGCGCGTCCCCATATGCGCCTCGCTGGGAACGGGAACGACGTGCATGGCGATCCTGCGCCGCTCGCTGTCGAACGCGACCACGGTCGGATGGGTGAGCGTCGGTTCCTTCTGGTCGAGGGCGCGGGTCAGCGCCAGCCTGAGATCGAGCCGCAGCTCCGGCCGCACCACCGTGGGGAGTTGGTTGGAGACCGGCCCGGCCGAGTGGAGGAGGAAGCGCCCCGCATTCGCCGAGAGGTGCAGGATGTGCTGAACGTCATCCACGAGCACGCTTGCGGGCGCGCTCTGTTCCAGAGCGGACAGGTGCAGCGTGGCCGACCTGTCCCCATTCTCGTTGCGCGCGGGCGCAGCGTGATCCGGGGGCATGAACCGTTCGGGCACGGCGAATTGCGGCAGGATCGGCAGCGTGCGGGCCGCATTCGGCCGGGAGCAGTAGATGCGCGCTTCCCGGTCGAGGGGGGCGAACTGGTCCGTTGCCGCGTCCACGGTCTCGGCCGACCCCAAGAACAGGTAGCGTCCCGGCTTGAGGCCGTAATGGAAGATCGCGCAGAGTTGCTGCTGCAGGCTGCGCTCGAGGTAGATCAGGAGGTTGCGGCAAGTGATGAGATCGAGCCGCATGAAGGGCGGCTCCTTGATGACGCTGTGCGTGGCGAACATGACGCTGTCGCGCAGCTCCTTGCGCACACGGTAATGCGAGCCTTCGTCGACGAAAAACTGAGTGAGGCGCTCATTGGAGACGTCGGCCTCGATCGAGCGCGGGTAGCGCCCCTCCCGCGCGATCCCGAGCGCGGTATCATCGAGATCCGTGGCGAAGATCTGGATCTGCGGATGGAGCTTCCGCCGCGCAGCCTCCTCATGCAGCAGGATCGCGAGGCTGTACGCCTCCTCTCCGGTGGCACAACCCACGACCCAGGCGCGGAGGTTCTCCCCCTTTTCGGGCCCGAGATCGTCGAAGAGCGGTCGGATCGTCTGGTGCCTCAAGGCCTCGAAAGCCTGCGGATCGCGGAAGAATTGCGTCACCGAGATCAGTAGATCGGTGAAGAGTTCTTTCGCCTCCTCGGGAGTGGCCAGAAGGTGATTGGCATAGTCCGCGAGCGTATCCGTGCGACAGACTTGCATGCGTCGGATCACGCGCCGCATCACGGTGGCCCGCTTGTAGCCTGAAAAATCGTGGCCCAGGCGGGCGCGAAGGAACGCCACGATGCGCCGAAGCTCGTTGGCGCTGGCGTCCATGTCGAGAGAGCGGACGGCCTCCTTGCTATGGGCCAACTCCATCACGCGCTCGGCCAGGCGGGCCAGCGGCGCGACGAAATCGGCCGTCCCCGTGGAGATGGCGTTCTGCGGCATGGAGGCGAAGCTGGCTTCCGCCGGCTCCTGCACCATGACGACGCCCCCGCCCTCCCTGATGGCCTGGATACCCACCGATCCATCGGCGCCGGCGCCCGACAGGATGATGGCGATGCCATCGCCACGGGCGGCGGCGACGGAGCGGAAGAACATGTCGATGGGCGATCGCCGGCCGCGCGGCTCGCTGAACTCCCGTGCCGTGACGCTGTCGCCATCGATGACGAGTTCGCGGTCGGGCGGGATCACGTAGACGCAATTGGGCTTGAGGGTCGGCCTGTCCTGGATCTGGTTGACGGGCATCCGAGTGCAGCCCGACAGGATGTCGGCGAGCATGCTCGGGTGGTCGGGTGCGAGGTGAAGAATGACGACGTAGGCGAGGCCGAGATCCGGCGGAAGTTGCCGGAACAGGCCCTGCAGCGCCGCGATGCCGCCCGCCGAGGCGCCGATGGCGCAAACGGGTACGAATTTCGGAGAGGGAAATGCGTGAGATTCGGGGTCGTACATGTGGCCCTATCCGTGGCGGCTGACCGATCTCTTAGCGAGAACTCGGGCAGATACCCAACGGTCGAGTCCGCTTCTGTTTTCCCCACACTGGTGAAAAACCGGCTCGCCGGCTCGTCCTGCACCGCGTCGGGTCGTCCACGTTGGGGCGTCCACGGGCCCGAACCCTTGCGAGGAGGGAGCCTCGACGGAACCGAGGACCCGCTATCCGGCCGGAACCCATGAGCACATGGGCCGGATGATCTTGGATGATCAGGGCGGACGTGGCTCGCAGGCAGGGGCGAGCGGGGCCAAAGCAGGCCCGGCGGCGAAGGATCGTGAGAGCACCATATCGCCCCCGGTCTACGGACCGGCGGGCCTCGCGGCGAGAACCCTGCTCTCAGCGAGGAAGGCGTCCGCGTCCGCGGACGGAAGGCGGGTCGACCGATACCGGACCGTCGAGGCGCGTTGCGTCGGCGCTTCGCCGACGCCGAAATCCTATGCGGCGGACCGCTCGCCGAGATGCAGATAGTCCGCATCGAATTCGGCGAGACGCTTCAGGCGCGGCCAGTCGAGGATCCTCAGGGTCCGGCCCTTGAGCTCGATCAGCCCGCGCCGTCGAAGCTCCTGTAGCGAACGGTTGACGTGGACGGTGGTCATTCCCGTCGTATCCGCGAGCTGGTTCTGTGTGACGGGCAGGTCGCAGCTTTGGTTGGTTCCGACACCTGCGGCCTGAAAGCGGGTGATCAGTTCGCAGAACAGATGGGCGATCCGCTCCAGCGCCGTTCGCTGACCGACATTGACCAGCCACTCGTGCAGGGTCGCCTCATCCACGAGACTTGCCATCCGCAAGGCCCGCGCGATGGCCGGATGATGCTCCATGAGATCCTTCACGACAGTCACCGGGATCCGCACCACCTCGCAGGCGGAGAGCGTGGCGAGGGTGTGATCCATGCGGTTCATGAGCGCCACATCGAGATCGCAGGTGTCGCCGGGCACGAGATAGGCGGTGATCTGGCGGGCGCCGCTGGGGCGCTGCTTGTAGCGGCAGGCGATCCCACTCATCACGAGATGGACGCCATCCGGTGGGTCGCCCGCCCGGACGAAATCGGTATGCGGCGCGATGGGGCGAGGATTGGCGCTGATCCGTTCCAGGATCTCCCGGTCGGCCTGGGAGAGCGTCACGAACCCCTCCAGCTTGCGGATGAAGGGGTTGCTCCGGCCCTCGACCGGTTGAAGCCTCCGAATAGGCGTCACGACCTCGGCGCTCATCGGTGGGGGCGCTTTGGCGAGGCTGTCCAGCAGCGCGATGATATCGTTGGGCAGAGCCGGTTTGGTCAGCCAGGGCAGGTTCTGGAAGTCCGAGGCACGAGGCTCGTCCTGCTGGAAACCCGAATGGACGAGGATGGGAATTCTGCGTTGGCGCAATTCGCGGCCCAATACGGTGCAGAAGCCGTCCCTGAGCTTGACGTCCACCACCGCGAGGGCGGGACTGGCCAGGTCGATGGCGGCCAGTGCCTCGGGCGTCGTCGCGAATGGCCCCAGCACGCGGTAGCCCGCCCCCATCAGAGCGTCGCTGAGGTCCTCCGCTATGAGAAAATCCGGTTCGGCTAGGAGCACCGTCGGTTGTCGGGCTGCAAGGTCCATGTCCGGGCTCCAAAAATGAAGGCCACCTGTCATCTGACGGGCAAAATCGTATACCCAGGTTTAAACATGATCTGAATTGACAGTAAACAAAACAAAGCGTCCGGTGCGGTATCGAACTTACGTCGGATACGCTGATCAGTTTCGGTTAATCTATGACAGTTTGCCAAATGTTATTGAGATCATCTGTTATCCGTGCCATGACTTAGCGATCGCCTGCAATGATGTCCGAGCGTAGGCGACTAAGAGACGCCGAGCTCTTGCTCCGACGAGGAGGCAAGGGCCCATGGCTCACATCCAGCAATCTGCCGTGCGCAATCGCCTGCTGAAGGTCATGACCGGTGAGGATTTCGCCCGGCTCCAGCCTCATCTGGAACCCGTTGACTTGCTGGTCGATCAGACGCTGATCGAAGCCAATATCCGAACCGAGTACCTGTACTTCCTGGAGAGCGGTCTCGGTTCGATTACGGCCGACGGTACCAACGGCCGGGTCGAGATCGGGATCATCGGCCGAGAGGGCGTGATCGGTGCGTCGCATGTGCTGCTTGGCTCGGACCGTGTCCCCTACCGGCACTTCGTGCAGATGGCGGGTCACGCCTTGTCGATCCGCGCCGGGATCGTCAGCGCGGCGGTGGACGAGAGCCCGACCCTCCGCAAGCTGCTCCTCCGCTACGTTCTGACCGAGATGATCCAGGTGCGGCAGACGGCGATCGTCAACGCCACCTTTGAGATCGAGGTGCGCCTCGCACGCTGGCTGCTCATGTGCCACGATCGTGCAGAAGGCGATGAACTGCTGCTCAAGCACGAGTTCCTGTCGATGATGCTGGGCGTGCGACGCTCAGGCGTCACCCTGGCCATGCAGCAGCTCGAAGGGGCCGGTCGTATCCGGGCTCGGCGCGGGCGCATCACCGTGCTGGATCGGGAGCTCTTGGAGGAGATGGCCAATGGCAGCTACGGCACGCCCGAGGCCGAGTATGCCCGCCTGATCGAAGGCGCCTGACATGCCCCGGTACTTCTTCAACCTTCGCTATGGTGCGGGCCTCGGCAAGCTGGCAGTCGATCCGGAGGGAGATGAACTGGCCGATCTGGACGCCGCGCGCCAGCATGCGTTGCAATGTGCCCGCGAGCTGGTCGCTGGATCTCGCTCGTTTGCCGTGCGGGATTGGTTCGCCTGCTCCTTCGAGGTCGAGGACGCGAATGCGCGCCGCGTGCTGACCGTGCCGTTCAGCGACATCGTTCCGGAGGACGATGACGAAGATTGAACGGCGCCGTCCCCAGGATGCCCTGAGGTAACCCCTTGGGCTCCGGCGGTCACGGCATCGTGGCGTGCCGCGCCTCCGGTTCCATCAGGCGACGCCAGCGTCCCGGAGTCGTGCCCTGGTTTTTTGCGAAGGCGCGCGTGAAGTGGCTCTGATCGGCGAAGCCGCAGGCCAGGGCGATGTCGGCGAGCGTCCGATCCTTCCTTCGCATCATGACCTTGGCGCGGGCGATGCGCTCCCCCGTCAACCAGGAATGGGGGGCGATGCCGGTGGATTGGCGAAAGGCGCGCGCGAAGTGGCTGACGGACAGGCCACAGGATTCCGAGACCGCCCGGAGGTCGATGGCCTGGGCGAGATCGGCACGGATCCGGTCCTGAGCGCGACGAAGCTGCCAGGGAGCCAGGCCGCCGCGAACGGTCTCGGGCGCGGGTTTGAGCCGCGTATAGGTTCCCAGGAGATGGGCCGCCACCGCATGGGTCAACTGGCGGCGGATGGCCCCGGCCCAGCGATCGTCCCGATCCAGGGTTTCTCCGACACTGACGGCGAGATGATACAAGGCGGGGTCCGCCAGCACCATTCCGTAGACCGGTAGGAATTCCTCGACGGGATCGGCGTCGTGGATGCTCAGATCCTCGGCCACCTGCGTCAGGATCTGGCGATCGAGCCCGATCTGGAGGGTTCGCGCCGGAGCACGCAACAGGCGGGGCTGACGCAGGTCATGAAGGATCGCCTCACCTGCGCGCAGCTGCATCTGTGGCTGACCATCCGCACGGTCCCGGAGCGCAACGTGGTTCCATGGCGTCGGTGGCTCGTCGAGCCGGATCTGGAGGACGAGCGCATCGACCCGGTCGATCCGGACCGCGCTCGCGACGCCGTCCCTGGACATCAGCACGATGGCCCCCTCGGACCAGTCGCCGAGCCGGATTCTCGATGGGCCAACTGGATCGCATGGAGTTTGCTCGAAACGAAAATGCTGCCTTGCGCGAGGGCGGGCGGATGCCGGGGCCGGACGCGCGAGAGCATGCTTTGCCGGTTCGTGGACAGGCGTCACGTGCATGTCTGTTTCCCCATTCACCATGGAGATCACTTAAATCGCTGAAGCCGCTCTCGTATTTCGCCGAATTGCCGTGGACTTCGCATATCCTGCTGTCCGGATTGCGAGGGGTTATGAATAATGCTGCCTGTACTCGCCGGGTGTCCGACCGACAGCGCGCTTGAATGCCGTGTTGAACGAGCCCTGACTGGAAAACCCGGAGGACAGGGCGACGTCGATCAGGGATATTTTTCGCTCGGTCAGTAATCGGCGTGCGCGCTTCAGTCTTTCTTCGCTGACGAAGGCATAAGGCGTTTTCCCGGTGACGCGCTTGAACATGCGGGTGAAGTGGAAGGGGCTGAGGCAAGCGACGGCGGCGATCTCGGCCACGGACAGGTCCCGTTCGAGATTGTCGCGGATGAAGGCGACGGCGCGGTTGATCCGGTCCGGGGATGCGGCGTCCGTGGTGGGGCGCGCTCGCGTTTCCGGTCGGTCGTGACCGTAGGCCTGCGCGATCCGGGCCGTCAGGGCGAGGGCGGCAGCCTCCACCATCATGCGGCCCGCCGAGCTTTCCCGGATCAGTTCCTGATGGATCGAGAGGCCGATCTGGACGAGCAGCGGATCCTCGACGCCGGCGAGATAGCGCACGGCATCGGCACGGATGCGCGCGTCGCCATACAGGGCGGCGAGATGGTCGAAACGCTCCGCCGGCAGATAGATGTGGAGGATCTCGTCCAGGGGCGCCGAGATGTTGATGTCGTCCTCCCCGACCCCGATGGGACAGAGCCAGATCGTTCCGCTCGCCACCGGCGTCCGCTGCCGGATCCCGGCGCCCTTGCGGCTGACATGAGCATCGGGGCTGCGCCGGACCGCGAGCGTGATCTCCATCTGGGTCGGGACGATGGCGGGCAGGTCGCCGGCCGGATGAGACCGCAACTCCGCGGCGACGCCGTTCCATTGCCGGCCCGCCGAGGAGGCGAAGAGACCCGCTTTCGGGAACTTGTGTGCGCCATGACGGTGAAAATCCATGCCGGCAACGTGCAAGCCGCGCTCGAACTCGGCTATTATACAGGTGTATCGGATACCAGACGAGCAGTGCCCGACATCGCGGCGAAGCCAGGCGGACGAGCGAATGCGGCAGGTCTTCTCGCGGTGGCCGAGCCGGGCGTCCGCCTCGCCCGGAGCGGATCGACCGACCTCGGGAGACCCACCCGCCTGGATGCGAGCCGATCCGGCCCGTCGCCGGAAGCTGCACCCCACCGGGCTCGGCTTTGCCGTCGGAGTGACGCTCCCGCCCGTCATCCTGGCGGGGCTCGCCGGTTGGGCGGCCGCGGCGGCGTCCACGATGGCGGCCCTCGTCATCGGAGCGGGCGGCGTTCTGGCGCTTGCGGTCGCAATGTTGAGCATCGCGCGAATGCGAGCCGCGTCCGAACGCAGTGAGGCGCGCTTCGCTGCCATCTTCGAGCGGGCCGGGATTTCGATGTGGCGCGAGGATTGGACGGAGGCGGCCCGGGCGGTCATGGAACTGCGCCATGCGGGCGTGACCGATATCGAGTGCTATTACGCCAGCCGTCCGGACGAACTCCGCGCTTTGTGTGCAAAGGTGATCGTCACGGACGTGAACGCCTTCACCCTCGAGGAGACGGGGGCCACTGACAAGAGCGCCTATCTCGGCCCGCTCGATCGGCTGCTGCCCTCGACAGACCAGACCTTCGTCCAGTGGCTCGTCGCGTTCGGCCGCGGCGATCGGTTCTTCCGCTCGGAAGCGCATGTGGTCCGGGCCGATGGAAGCGAGGGGGACACGCTCTTCACCGCGATGCTGCCGCAGGATCTCGACGGGTTCGCCGAGATCATCGTCACCTCCCTCGATGTCACGGCGTTCAAGCAGGCGCAGGCGAACGCCGCTGTGGCCGATAGCGAGCTCGCACGATCATCGCGGATCACCACGGTGGGAGCTTTGAGCGCGTCGATCGCCCACGAGGTCAATTCCCCGCTCGCGGTGATCGTCGCCAATGCCGAAGCCGCCCTGCGCTGGTTGAAACGGCCCCAGCCGGATGTCGAGGCGGCGTCCGCAGCCCTCGACGACGTGGTCGGCGCCGCGATCCGCGCCCGAGACGTGATCTCCCGCACACGATCCTATCTCGGCAACGCGCCCCGCCTGTTCACCCCCGTCGATCCGCTACAGGCGGCGCGGGACGCCAATCTGCTGATCGAGCGCGAGATCCGTGTCCACGGCGCGACGGTCCACATTGCCGCCGACGGTGAGATCTCGCTCATCGCGGCCGATCCGATCCAGATCCAGCAGGTCTTCGTGAACCTGCTCCTCAATGCGGCGCAGGCGATGACGGACAGCGCCGGACGCCGGGATATCCTGGTCGCCATCCGCCGCGAGGCCGCCTTCGTCGCCGTCACCGTCAGCGATACGGGCCCCGGCATCGCGCAGGAGCGGCGCGCGCGGATCTTCGAGCCGTTTCATTCGACCAAAGCGAATGGCATGGGCATGGGCCTCGCGATCTGCCGCAACCTCATCGATGCCCATGGGGGCGACATCCGTGTCGATGCCGCGCCGGGTGGAGGCGCCGCGTTCCACATCACGCTCCCCATCTCCGATGCGTGATCCCTTCCCTGACGGTGAGGTGGTCGCCCTGGGATTGCGGTGTGGCGCACGATAATAAGAGGTCGGTGCGAAGCTTGCAGTCGAGGCGCTACGCAATTCGTGTATGAGACGAGCGTATTCGCGCCCGCGAGACCAATGCCCGAAGCGACCATTCATATCGTCGACGATGACCCTGTGCTGCGTGAAGCGCTGGTCCGCCTCTGTATGTCCGATGGGCTGGCAGCGGTCGGTCACGCGGATCCGAGCGGATTGTCGGGCTCGCTCCTGCGTCAATCACCCGAATGTATCCTGCTCGACGTGCGGCTCGCCGAACAGAGCGGACTGGCCGTCCAGGAAATGCTGCGCGCGGACGGCAACACGGTGCCGATCATCTTCCTGACCGGCTACGGCACGATCCCCATGTCGGTCCGTGCCATGCGGGGCGGCGCCGTCGAGTTCCTGACCAAGCCCTTCATCGCGGACGTGCTGCTCGCCGCGATCCGCAAGGCGCTCGAAGCCGATGCCGCCGCCCTCGCCGATCGGCGCGCACAGGGCGAACTCGCAGCCAGGTTCTCCACGCTGACCCCACGGGAAAACGACGTGATGCGATGCGCCATCGGGGGGCTGATGAACAAGCAGATCGCCGCCGATCTCGGCATCACGGAGATCACCGCCAAGGTTCACAAGAGGCGGGTCATGGAGAAGATGCAGGCCCGGTCCCTCGCCGACCTCGTCCGCATGGCGGATCAACTCGGCATCGTGGCCACGCGCCAGCGTTGAGCGGCCGAAGGGTCGAGCCGTCATGGCGGTGAACACCGTTCTGCCGGAGCCAGCGCAAGCCGAAACCTTCGTATGAGACGGTTTAACCAACGCATCGATCGGATGATCTGCCGTATAGTATTCAGGTTGCTTGGACGGATTAAGTTCTGGACATGAACTCAGGGCCGCGGCGAAGACATCGAGCGGCTCCGTTCTGACCCGAAACCAGTCTGACATCCGGAGACGTACCATGATCAAGCATCTCGCTTCCGTCGCCCTCCTGCAGCTTGGCCTGATGGCCCCTGCCCTCGCCATGCCGGATCGTCATCCGGCCCGCAGCACCGTCGAGCAGGTGGACCTGGACGGGACCGGTTCCCTGCAATCCCGTCATGAGCCGCAGGCGTCCCGGACCATCGACAGCTCGGCCAAGGGCGGCAACGCCGACGAGACGAACCACGCGGTGCCGAATTTCGGCACGACGTCGGGCGGTCCCGCCGACTGAGCTTTCATCGCCTCGCGGCAACGCGGTCATTTCCGGGGAGAGCGGCCATGAACCTTCTGATCAGACCCTGTCTCGCAGCCATCCTCGCGCTGGCATCGACCGTGCCCTTCGCGCAATCCCACACGCCTCCGGCGGGGCTCGACGCCGCCGGAGCGCGGGACCGGATCGACGCCCCGGGGAAGGCGGCGGTGCCGGTGACCGTCGAGGCCGATCGCCAGCAGGTCGGCCGTAAGACGGATCTGCAGGCGAAATGAGATCCGAGGCCAAGTGAGATCCGAGGCCAAGTGAAATTCAGGGCGGAGGACCGAATGGCCGCCAAGTGGTCCATTCGGTCCTCCGCTCCGTTTTCCCTGACGGCGGCCATGCATCCGGCGTCCAGAGTGGGAAACGTTCTGTCCGAACGCGCTGAAGCCGGCCCAAATCCAGCCAAAGCCTGTCGGCCATAGCCCTCCCCCGCCGGTCTCGGGCTTGGCGTTTCGCCTCTGTGCCTTCAGGGCTCCGGGTGCAGGAAACCGTGGACCGCCTGGACCACCACCGATCCCTCGCCCACCCCGGATGCGACGCGCTTCACCGAGCCCGCGCGAACGTCGCCGACGGCGTAAAGACCCGGGACCGTTGTGGCATAGGGAGACGCGGCCGGCATCCCGTCGCTCCGCAGGCCGGTCGGAACGAATCCCTTTGGATCGAGACCGAGGCAGTCCGAGAGCCATCCGGTATTCGGCACGGCACCGATCATGACGAAGACGTTGCCGATGGCCTTCGTTTCACTGATCCCGCTCGACCGGTCGGTCCATGTCACCGATGTCAGGGTGTCTTCACCGAGAAGCGCGGTGATCTCGGTCTGCGTATGCAGGGTAATGCGCGGCGACGACGCGATCCGCTGCACGAGATAATCGGACATCGTCGCGGCGAGACCGGTGGCCCGCACGAGAAGGTGGACATGCGCCACCGTGCGGGACAGGAACATTGCGGCCTGACCGGCCGAATTACCGCCACCCACGACGATCACCGCTTCGCCGGTGCAGAGTTGCGCTTCCATGGCTGTGGCGGCGTAATGGATGCCCTGCCCTTCGAAATGCGCGTAGCGCGGCAGATCCAGGCGGCGATAGCGGGCGCCGGTGGCGGCGATGACGGCGCGCGCCGGGACGGCGGTGCCATCTTCGAGGATCACCCGGAAGGGTGACCCGCCGCAATCGAGCCCCGTCGCCATGCGGGAGATCGCGAGACGCGCCCCGAACTTCTGCGCCTGGACCTGTGCGCGGCCGGCGAGCGCCTGACCGGAGATCCCGGTTGGAAAGCCGAGATAGTTCTCGATCTTCGAGGAGGTGCCGGCCTGACCGCCGGGTGCCAGCCCTTCGATGACGATGGTGTCGAGCCCTTCCGAGGCGGCATAGACCGCAGCGGCGAGGCCCGCCGGTCCGGCGCCGATCACCGCGACATCGTAGATGCGGCCGGGGTCGATCGCTTCCGTCAGCCCCAGCGCGTCCGCCAGTGCCGCGTTCGTAGGATTGCGCATCACCGCAGCGCCCGGAGCGATCACCACCGGCAGGTCCGCCTCGGTCAGGCCAAATCCGTCCAGGGCGTGGCGGGAGGCTGGGTCGCCCGCTGTGTCGAGGATGCGGTGCGGGTAGGCGTTCCGGACGAGGAAGCGCTCCAGGCGAAGGGTCTCACGCTGGTGACCGGGACCGATCAGCACGACACCTCCCCGCTCGTGGCGGATCAGGCCGACCCGGCGCAGGATGAAGGCCCGCATGATGATCTCGCCGATATCCGGCTCGGCGGTGACCAGGCGGCGAAAGGCGGCGCCATCGATCCGCACCACGCGCGTCTCCACCACGGTGCGTCCCGAGACCAGGATCTCCCGGTCGTTGAACAGGTCGAGCTCGCCCGTGAACTGCCCCTCGGTGTGCACCACGAAGACCCGGGCGGTTCCGTCATGGTCGGTCTCGAACATCTCGATCCGGCCGGCGAGGACGAGGAAGAAATCCACCCGCCGCTGCCCTCTGGTGAAGATGAGGCTACCCTCCGGCAGTATCTCCTCCGTGCCATAGCCGGCCACCCGGCGCTCCATTTCATCGCTGAGGCGAGGAAAGGTCTGCGCCGTGCGCTCGTCGCCGTCGGTGTCCGCCGCGAGGGGGGTGTCGGTCATCTCGGATCACTCCGTGCCGTCGAATCCGGAGGGGTCATTCCTGGCCCGGATAGTGTCTCGTCCTGTCGTCACTGCCGTAGCTGCAGGACGGCATGCCACTTGGCTTGTCCGATCGCGCGATGTTTTGGATGGGCCGGTGCCAATTCCCGGCGACCACCCACTCGCCGACGATCGGGAATGGTGTCTGGCCGAACGACCGGGATCAGCAGGAGGTCTCATTGATTCGCGTCCGGCGATCCATGGTGAGCGCGGTTGGAGAGGTGTTCTCGAGGTGAACGCGGATCGTTCAAAACACGGACCATACGTGCAAGACGAGCGGGGCGACTTATGGCGACTTGGATGCCGGACGGATGCGCAGCCGTCCGGCGGCGCGCGGCATCAGGGACGGGCATGCGCCGGGCCACGCTCCATCATGGCCCGTATGAGCGCCGCGCGGTGACCCCTTAGTAAACGACAGTATAGTTCACAGGCATCCGGTCACGCTTCATGGTTCGCTCGAACGGCCGAGGCTTCATCCGCCGTCCAGGCCACCGGGAATGGGGAGATGACGATGCTTCAGGCCGTTCATGTGCAGAGCCCGGCGGGACGGGCGGAGGCCGGTATGAGCGCCGAGACGGCCTGTGCCGCCATGTCCCGTCTCCTCGCCGTGGCTGGGCACGACCTGAAGCAGCCGCTCCAGGTCGCCGTCATGGCCATTGAGCGCGCGCTGCAGCGCAGCTCCGACCCGGAGGTCGCCGCTCGCCTCGGCATAGCAACGGGCGCGCTTCAACGGCTGGGACACGAGCTCGACGACCTCGCTCGCTCATCGCAACTCCGCAACGGGCCGGTGATTCAACGCGGAGCCGTATGCCTGCGCCACATGTTCGAGGAACTGCAGGCGGAGTGGGGCGGTCATGCTCGTGCCTGCGGGATCACGCTTCGCTTCCGGCCATCGGCGAGGATGGTCGACACCGATCCGACGATGCTCATGGCGATCCTGCGCAACCTCATCGGCAATGCGATCAAATATTCCCGCTTCGACGGGACCGTTCTGATCGGATGCCGCAGGCGTGGGCAGCATCTGGCGATCGCGGTGTACGACCAGGGCGAGGGCATCCCGTCGTCCCGGTGCGGAACGATCTTCGACGCCTTCGACCGTGGCGGGCGCGAGCATACCCAGCCGGGTCTCGGCCTCGGCCTGGCGATCGTGCGCCAGACGGCACTGGCCTTGGATCACAGGATCACGGTTCGGTCCGTGGAGGGTACGGGATCGCTGTTCTCCGTGACGGTGCCGTTAGCCGGGCGACCGGACGACAGGGTGCGTCGGGGCGCCGTCGATGCCGCGGAGGGGCGATGGACGCGCCTGTCGTAGCGGCCCCCTCGCCTTTCCGCCCCGCCGCCCCGCCGGAGGGCCGGCGACCGGGCGGAATCCTGGGCATCGTCGCCCTCGGCCTCGCCCTGGTCATCTTCATCGTCGACGCGTTCACGCCGCTCGAAGGCGCGGTGGCCGTGCTTTACGTGGTCGTCGTGCTCATCGCCGCGCGAGCATTCCAGCGGAACGGGGTGATCCTGACGGCGTCCGGGTGTCTCATCCTGACGACAGTCGCCTATTTCCTGTCGCACCGCCTGTTCGACAGCGACTCGGCGCTGCTGCGTGCCCTCGTCAGCCTCGCGGCCATCGCGATCAGCACGCTCCTGGTGCTTCGCAATCAATCCGCGGCCCGCATCCTCGCGGAGCAGGCCGAACTGCTCGAACTCACCCACGATCCGATCTTCGTGCGTACGCCCACCGACACGGTGACGTTCTGGAATCGCGCTGCGGAAGACCTCTATGGCTGGCGCCGGGACGAGGTTCGGGGGCGCAACGTGCACGTCCTCCTGCGTACGGCCTTTCCGGATGGGGAGGCGGCGATCCGGGACGCGCTGATGCGGAACGGGCGGTGGGAGGGTGAACTCGTCCAGACGGTGCGGTCGGGCGCCAGGGTCGTCGTCGAGAGCCGCTGGTCGCTCCAGCGCAATGCGGATGGTCAGCCGCTCGCGGTCTTGGAGACCAATACCGACATCACGGAGCGCAAGCGCGCCCACGCCGCCCTGGCGGAAAGCGAGCGGCGCTACCGTACCATCTTCGACACGGCCCGCGTGGCGATCCTGCAGCAGGATTGGCGCCAGGTGAAGGCGGTCATCGACGCGGTCCCGCGCGATTCGGGGATGTCCCTCGGCACCTATCTCGACGATCATCCGGAGGTCGTCCGCGACCTGCGCCGCAGCGTCACCATCGTCGACGCCAATGCCGAATTGCGGCGCCTGATCGGAGCCGATACGGGCGCTGCAGCGCCGCAATCCCTCGACGCCTTCCTGTTCGAGGACGAGCCGACCTTCGTCGAGTCGTTGCTGGCGCTGGCGCGGGGCGAGACCTTCTTCGAGGGGGAGACCGTGATCCGCTCGCTTTCGGGGGAGCGGGTGCCGATCCTCTTCGGCATCACCTTTCCGTCCCATGCGGATGGGTTCGAGTGCGTGCTGGTCTTCGCCCTCGACATCGCCGAGCGCAAGCAGGCGCAGGAAGCGCTGTTGGCGCTTCAGTCCGAGCTCGCCCATACGGCGCGCGTGACAACGCTGGGCGAACTCACCGCCTCCATCGCCCATGAGGTCAATCAGCCCCTTGCGGCCATCGTGACCAATGGCGAGGCGGCGTTGCGCTGGCTGAAGCGGAGCCCGCCGGATCTCGGCGAAGTCTCGGCCGCGGTGACGCGGGTCGTGGCGAGCGGCACCCGCGCCGGCGAGATCGTCTCGCGGATCCGCACTTTCCTCGCCAAGGCGCCGCCCCCGCGCGACTGGCTCGATCTGCGCGAGATGATCGGGGAAGCCGTACTTCTCGTCGAACGCGAGTTGGTACGCCATGACGTGCGCCTGGTGCGTGACGTGGCGGCCGACGTGACGCCGGTCCATGGCGACCGGGTTCAGCTGCAGCAGGTGCTCATCAACCTGATGGTGAATGCCATCCAGGCCATGGCGACGGTCATCGGGCGGCCCCGTCTCCTGATCATCCGCGTCGCCCCGGACGGGACCGAGCATGTCCGCGTCACCGTCGCCGATAGCGGCGGGGGAATCGCGGCGGAGGCCGTCGAACGGATCTTCCAGCCGTTCTTCACCACCAAGGCGGACGGGATGGGCATGGGACTGGCGATCTGCCGCTCGATCGTCGAAGCGCATGGCGGTCGCCTCTGGATTGGTGGCCATGACGATCGCGACGATGGTCCGGGCGCCGCCTTCCACTTCACCATACCGATGACGGCCGAGAGGGGATCATGATCCGAGGTAATGCGGCAGGGCCGGCACGCGCATCGATTGCGAGGCAGACCGTGTTCGTCGTCGATGACGACCCGGATATCCGGGATGCCCTATCGGGTCTTCTCCGCTCCATCGATCTTACCTGCGCTGCCTTCGCGTCGGTGGCGGAGTTCCTCGCCGCGCCGCGTCCTCTGGGCGCCGGATGCCTCGTCGTCGATGTCCGCCTGCCGGGCGTGAGCGGCCTCGAGTTCCAGACTCAGCTCGGCGCCCTGGGGATCGATCTGCCGATGATCCTGATGACGGGGCACGGCGATATTCCGATGACGGTGAAAGCGATGAAGGCCGGAGCGGTCGATTTCCTCGCCAAGCCGTTCCGAGAACAGGATCTTCTCGACGCGATCGGCACGGCGCTGGCGCGCGACGCGGTTCAGCGCAGCGCGCATGCGGCCCTCGACGATCTCAGGGCCGATTACGAGACCCTCACTGCGCGGGAGCGGGAGGTGATGGCGCAGGTCACCGCCGGCCTGATGAACAAGCAGGTCGCTGGCAATCTCGGCCTCAGCGAGATCACGGTGAAGATCCACCGGGGCCACGTCATGCGCAAGATGAAAGCGCGCTCCCTGGCCGATCTGGTTCGGAGTGCCGAGTCCCTCGGGATCTCCCATGCCGGCGGTGCGCCGACGCGGTGACCGTTCTGCCGGCCTTTGCCGAAAGGTGGGGCCCGGCAAACCTCCGTATGATTCCAACCCACGGCGCGAGGGGCCATATCTCGGCCTGGGCCAACCCTCCCCGATCACGGGGACCGGGCGGTGAACCCTTAGGTCAGTGGAATGCCAACTCCGCCTGTGATCGCGATCGTCGACGACGACGAGGACGTACGCGTGGCGACCGGAAGCCTCGTGCGCTCCCTCGGCTACACCGCCCGCATCTACGCCTCGGCCCGCGACTTCCTGGCTACCTGCTCGGCGGACGCGCCCGACTGCGTCATCACCGACGTGCAGATGCCCGGCATGACCGGCGTTGAGATGCAGAAGGGTCTGCACGCCCTGGGATCGCGGGTGCCAGTGATCTTCGTGACGGCGTTCCCGACCGAGGCCCTGCGCGAAACCCTTCTGGCGGCGGGCGCCAGTGACTTCCTGGGCAAGCCCTGCGACGGCGCCACGATCATCCGCTCGCTGGAGCAGGCGCTGACGGGGCGGTCGACGAGGGACGCGACGGCGTGACCGCCGTCGCGAAAACCCGGATCAGCCCTTCACGAAGGCGAGGAGGTCGGGGTTGATGACGTCGTGGTGGGTGGTGAGCATCCCGTGCGGAAAGCCGGGATAGGTCTTGAGCGTGCCATTGGTCAGGAGTTCGACCGATTTCAGCGCAGAATCGGCGATGGGAACGATCTGGTCGTCGTCCCCATGCAGGACCAGCGTCGGCACGGTGATGGCTTTCAGATCGTCCGTCTGGTCGGTCTCTGAGAACGCCGCGATGCCGTCGTAATGGGCCTTCGTGCTGCCCATCATGCCCTGGCGCCACCAATTCTGGATCACGCCCTGTTGCACCGTCGCGCCGTCGCGGTTGAACCCGTAGAAGGGCCCGCTCGCCACGTCGAGGAAGAACTGCGCGCGGTTCGCGGCGGTGGCCGCGCGGAACCCGTCGAACACCTCGATCGGCAGGCCTTCGGGATTGGCTTCCGTCTTGACCATCAGCGGCGGCACCGCGGAGACCAGCACGGCCTTGGCCACGCGTCCGGCCGGCTCTCCGTGCCTCGCTACATAGCGGGCGACCTCGCCGCCGCCGGTGGAATGACCGATATGCACGGCGTTCCGCAGGTCCAGCGCTTCCGTCACCGCGAAGGCGTCGGCGGCGTAGTGATCCATGTCATGGCCGCTATCGACCTGGGCCGAGCGGCCATGACCGCGTCGGTCATGCGCCACGACCCGGTAGCCGTGCTGCAGGAAGAACAGGATCTGCGCGTCCCAATCGTCCGAGGAGAGCGGCCAGCCATGGTGAAACATGATCGGCTGGGCGCTCTTGGAACCCCAATCCTTGTAGAAGATCTCGACGCCGTCCTTGGTCGTGACGAAGGGCATGGAAGGCTATCCTGTTCGGGAGGGAGATGGTCCGAGCTATGGAAGCAAGGCGCCGAGTCGGCTTGACGATTCGCGTCACCGCTTGGACGAACGCGCCATTGCCGATGCCTTCGGTCGGACGGCCCTACTCGGCGAGCAGGCTTTCCAGGAAGAACACCCGCCGCGCCGTCTCATCGAGATTGCAGCTCGAGGCGGCGATCAGGTCCATGGTTCCGCCTCCTCCGAAGATCATCGTCAGCTTGCAGGAGGCGGTCCTGTAGGCCAGCCAACCCCGCTGAGAATCGCGGAGCGCGGTCTTCTCCTCGTCCGTCGATTTGCGCATGAGCGTCTGGTAGGCGGCGTTCAGCTTCTTGTCCTGCAGCGACAGTTCCGCGGACGCACAATCCAGCATCTCGGCTGTGACGCCACCGGATTTGTCCATGCATTTATCGTAGTCCGGGGAATATGTCTGCGTATTCATGCCGGCGGCGTAGGACGGCTCGACGACGATGCTGCCGAGCAGGCTGACCATCACGGCAACGGGAAAGGCGAATGTGCGATTCATCGGGACCTTCGGTTCTCCAGACAAGAACAGCCATGATTTGACCGGTGTGAAGCCGGCTCTGAGGGGCCGTGGGAGCCGGACGGCATGGTGCCCGGTTCTAAGCAATGATCCCGCTCCGCAAGGCGCTGCCGGTCATCCCCCCGTCAGCGCATCAGCCACGACACCAGCCAGATGCCGCCTGCAAGGACGGCCCCGAAGATCAGTGTCTGGACGAGGATGTAGACCAGCAGGATTCGTCGCGGAAAATGCGCACGCGTGGCGGCATTCAGCATCTGCCGCACGCGTGCGCCATAGAGAATCGCGCCGAGGGCGACGATCGCCCCGATGAGAAGCTGCGTCATGGCCTCACTGCACCGCTCCGCAGGTCATCGTCGGCGGTGCCGCGGCAGCGCTCGCTCG
>NZ_JADIJP010000038.1:0-33748 GCF_017355285.1 Methylobacterium sp. SD274
GGCTGGTGGAGCCGCCTCACCGGGGGCATGAAGCGCACCTCGTCGGCTTTGTCCGAGCGGGTGACCGGCCTCTTCACCAAGCGCAAGCTCGACGCGGACACGCTGGAGGAGCTGGAAGACGCCCTGATCCAAGCCGATTTCGGCATCGACACCGCCATGCGGATCTCGGAGGCCGTGGGCAAGGGCCGCTACGAGAAGGGCATCTCCCCGGATGAGGTCCGGGCCATCCTCGCCGCCGAGGTGGAGCGGGCGCTGACACCCGTTGCCATTCCCCTCAGCATCGACACGACGAAGAAGCCGTTCGTGATCCTGATGATCGGCGTCAACGGCGCGGGAAAGACCACCACCATCGGCAAGCTCGCCCTCAAGCTGAAGGGGGAGGGGCACAGCCTGATGCTCGCGGCGGGCGACACGTTCCGCGCCGCGGCCATCGAGCAGCTCAAGGTCTGGGGCACGCGCACCGGGGTTCCGGTGGTGGCGGGAGCGCAGGGAGCGGATGCCGCCGGCCTCGCCTTCGAGGCCTTCCAGCGGGCCAGAACCGAGGGCACCGACGTGCTCCTGATCGATACGGCCGGCCGGCTCCAGAACAAGACCGGGCTGATGGCGGAGTTGGAGAAGATCCTGCGCGTCATCCGCAAGATCGACGCCGAGGCGCCCCATGCCGTGCTCCTCGTCCTCGATGCCACCGTGGGCCAGAACGCGCTGAGCCAGGTCGAGCTGTTCTCGAAGGCGGCCAACGTCACCGGCCTCGTCATGACCAAGCTCGACGGCACCGCGCGGGGCGGCATCCTCGTGGCGCTGGCCGCGAAGTTCGGCCTGCCGGTGCATTTCATCGGCGTCGGAGAAGGCGTCGAGGATCTCGAACCCTTCGCCGCGC
The DNA here is from genome assembly GCF_017355285.1 of Methylobacterium sp. SD274. Lineage (NCBI taxonomy): Bacteria > Pseudomonadati > Pseudomonadota > Alphaproteobacteria > Hyphomicrobiales > Methylobacteriaceae > Methylobacterium > Methylobacterium sp. SD274. Next base: position 878 of record NZ_JADIJP010000038.1, read on the forward strand.
GGGACTTCGCGCGGGCCATCGCGGGGTTGGACAAGGACTGATCGCAAGGGAGACCAGCATGGGCGGCCATGCGCCAGCGGTTGCCGTCATGGTACCGCAAATGGTACCATGACGGATGCGGATCGTTGAATTTCTGGATGCGAAAGGCCGCAGTCCTTTCGCCGACTGGTTCGATCGACTCGATCCGCAATCCGCAGCCAAGGTGACCGTCGCATTGGTGAGAATGGAGCGAGGCAATCTTTCGAGCGTCAAGTCGGTCGGGAATGGCGTTCTGGAATATCGCATCGATTCCGGGCCTGGATACCGACTCTATTTCGGCCGCGACGGAGACGTTCTGATCATCCTGCTGACAGGCGGGACGAAGAGGCGGCAGCAAGCGGATATCGCCGCGGCTCACGCATCTTGGTTGGAGTACAAGCGGCGCAAGGCAGAGGAGACATCATGACCCTGACGCGCAGCTTCAGAGAGACGGTGAAAGCGCGTGCCGAGCGCGACCCGGCATTCCGAGAGGCACTTCTGACAGAAGCGGTGGATCAGTTCCTGGCCGGAGAACTCGATACGGGAAAGGCAGTACTGCGCGACTACATCAACGCAACGATCGGTTTCGAACGGCTGGCCATGGAAACTGGTTCTTCGTCCAAGAGCCTGATGCGCATGCTGAGCCCGACCGGCAACCCGACAGCGAACAACCTGTTCGCCGTGCTCACGACGGTTCAGAAGGCAGCCGGCCTGAAACTCGCCGTGGCGGCGAGCCGCTGACGCTACGGGCGATCCTCCTGCAGAGCCCCCAGTCGATCTTTGGCGCTGCCTGACGCGCTAGGAAAGCCGGGGCGACTGTCCTACATCCGGCCTCCCGCCCGGCGCCGCTTCGCGCCCGGGCGTGCCGAACCACGAGCCGCTCACGATCATGACCCTGCCCATCGAATCCGTGCCGCCGCGCCGCCATCTCGACCCGGTGCCCAAGCTCGCCCTGGAAATGGGGCCGCTGGTGCTGTTCTTCCTGCTGAACTCGTTCGGCACGCGGTTCGGCCTGAGCGAGGACAGCAGCACCTTCATGGCCATCGGGGTGTTCGTGGTGGCGACGGTGGTGGCTCTGGCCATCCACTTCGCGCTGCTGCGACGGCTGCCGATCATGCCGCTGGTCTCCGGCATCGTCGTGCTGGTCTTCGGCGGCATGGCGCTGGCGCTGCACGACAGGACGTTCTTCGTGATCAAGCCGACGATCGTGAACGCCCTGTTCGGCGCCATCCTCCTCGGCGGCCTGCTGTTCGGGAAATCCCTGCTGTCGGTGGTGCTCGACTCGGTCTTCGACCTGACCGAGGAGGGCTGGCGCAAGCTCACCTTCCGCTGGGGATTGTTCTTCTTCGCCCTGGCCGCCATCAACGAGGTGGTCTGGCGGACGCAGACTTACGCCTTCTGGGCCAATTTCAAGGTGGTCGGCATCATGCCCCTGACCATCCTGTTCGCCCTGTCGCAGACCCCGCTCCTGATGCGCTACGACCGCAAGGCCGAGGCGAAGCCCGACGTGTAGGGAAAGCCCGTCGCCGGATCAGGGTTTCGCGGTGGCCATCGTCTCCGCCGCCCGGATCTTCTGCAGCACCGACGCATAGTTCTCCGCCGTGACGATCCCCACGAGCTTGTCGCGGATCACGCCGTCGGGGCCGATGATGAAGGTTTCCGGCACGCCGTAGACGCCGAAATCGATACCGGTGCGACCGGTGGAATCCATGCCCACGGCCTGGAACGGAACGCCGCTGCGCGACAGGAAGCGGCGGCCGTTCTCCGGCGCGTCCTTGTAGTCGATGCCGACGAGGTTCACGCCCGGCTCACGCGCCAGCCGCATCAGTTGCGGATGCTCGATCTGGCACGGTGCGCACCACGACGCCCAGAAATTGACCACCGTCACGCGGCCCTTGAGGTCGGCGCTGGAAAGACCGGGAATGGCCTGGCCTTCGCCGCCGACGAGGTTGGGCAATGCCGGCAACGCGAAGGCCGGCACAGGCCGTCCGATCAGCGCCGAGGGAATCGCGGCCGGGTCCGCCCCGGATCGCAGGCGAATGAAGAAGACCAGGGCCAGCGCCGCGAAAATCACCAGCGGTGCGATGACGAGGAGCGACCGGCGCACCGGCGCCGACGAGGATGCGGCGCTCACGGGCGCTCCCCCGCATCTCCCTGAAGGGCCGCGAGAGCCTGTTTCTGCGCCCGGTGATCGCTGAGCGAGCGCCAGATCAGGGCGCCGATGACGAGGGCGGTGAAGGCGTAGGCGCCGAGGATGAAGCCGGCATGCGGCCCGAGGGAAGCCATCGCTCAGACTCCCCGGATCGCTTGGCCGAGGGGCCGGGCCGGACGCGGATCGGCATCCAGTCGCTCGGCCTCCCGGATGGTGAGCGCCCTGACGCGGCGGCGCAGGATCTCCGTGCGCATGGCGTAGAGATGCAGCGTGATCCCGAGCAGGGTGAAGGCGAGGATCATCTCGAGCAGGGGGTAGAGCATCGAGGGGTCGATGCTGGAGCCGCCCATCCGCATGATCGAGGCCGGCTGATGCAGCGTCGACCACCAGTTCACCGAGAACTTGATGATCGGCAGGTTCACGGCGCCCACCAGCGTCAGGATCGCGATGGCGCGCGCGGCCCGGTTCGGATCCTCGATCGTGCGCCACAGGGCGATGATGCCGCAATAGATCAGGAACAGGATCAGCATCGAGGTCAGGCGCGCGTCCCAGACCCAGTAGGTGCCCCACATCGGCTTGCCCCAGAGCGAGCCGGTGACGAGGCAGATCAGGGTGAAGGCCGCCCCGATCGGCGCGGCGGCGCGCTGCGCCACATCCGCGAGGGGGTGGCGCCAGACCAGGGTGCCGATCGCCGAGATCGCCATCGACCCGTAGAAGAACACGCCGAGCCAGGCCGCCGGCACGTGGATATACATGATCCGCACGGTCTCGCCCTGCTGGTAATCGGGCGGGACCACGAACCAGGTGAGGTACAGGCCGATTGCGAGCAGCACGGCCGAGAGCCCCGCGAGCCAGGGCATCACGGGGCCGGTCCAGCGCAGGAAGTGACCGGGATGGGCAAGACGTGTCCACATGGTCCGTGGACCTAACCCAAGGTGCGGTGCAGCATCAATGCGGGCGTTACGCGCAGTCCGGCCGCGTCGATCATTTCTTCGCGCACGTCCTCGCGTTTTCCCCGCCGGGCCGGTCGTCCTCGATCTCGCGCGCAAGGAAGACTTCCGCGCGCTGCCAGGATTCGTCGTTGTCGCCGCGAAAGTTGAGTTCCCGCGAGAAGGTCGTCGCGCCGCCGCCGGTCTCCACCATACGAGCGAACATCTGCAAGATCAGCGTGCTGCTCTTGTGGATCACGCCGACGAAGGCGAGCCCGGCGCCGTTCGCCCGCGCGACGCCGAGGATGCAAGCCGGCTCGTTTCCCGGGCAGGACCGCGCGAGGCCCTCCGCGTCGATACCGACCACGCGAAAGCAGCCCTTGGCGGAGAGGCGGGCGGAGAGCCCCTGGGACATCGCCGCGAGGCGGGCGGCATGTTCGGAGGTCTGGTCCTTCGGCTCGCCGGACGTGTCGAGCATCCGGATCGGCAGCATCGCCAGGTTCGGAGCGGGATCGGCGGAACAGGGCAGGGCGCCCAATAGAAGAGCGATCCCGACGCCGAGCGCGACGGTGCGGCTTCGATGAATCGTGCGCATGGCGTATCCTTGCCCAAGATCGGTAGCGCTCTGCATCGGCGCCTGATCGTCCGACTCTTCGATAGCCGGGCGGGAACACACCTTCTTGCCATCCGGTGCCACCTCGGCGACCTTCTCGTCCGGGGGCGCGACGGGATGCTGATCGGTCTGACCAAGGCACGCTCGATGGGGCCGGTGGCGGACGCGGTTGAGCGCGCCGGCGGTTCGGTGGCCCGCGTGTTCGGCAGGGCCGAGATGCCGATGGCCCTGATCGACGAGCCGGATCGGCTGATCCTGTTGCGAGACCAGTTGCGCATCGTGGAGGAGGCGGCCCGCGAGGTCGGCGACTCGGCTCTGCCGGCCCGGCTGTCACTGGGTGCGGGCGTGCCGAGCCTCGGCCCATATGGGATCCGCGTCTGCGCCTCCGCGACCCTGGGCGAGGCGCTGGCCCTCGGCACCACCCTCATCGTCGATCATTTGCAGACCGAGACCCGGATGGACGTATCGGTCCGGGCGGGCCGCGCCCATGTGACCTATGCCGTCACGGACGACAGTCCCGTCGGGCGGCAGAAGAACGAAATGCTGGCGCTCGGCTACATCCTCGATGTGCTCCGCCGATTCCTGGGGCCGGGCTTCGTGCCCGACGAGGTCGGTCTCTCGGGAGCGATGCTACAGGATCGCGGGGCGATCGAGACCGTGCTTGGCTGTGAGCTTCGCCTCGGGCCGGGTGCCGTCGTGAGCTTCGATGCCGACCTCATCGCGACGAGGAACCCGCGACCGGCCAAGGCAGCGGCGGTCCTGGACATGGCCGGGGTTCCGGACCCCAGCGATTTCCTCCTTTGCACGGGGCATCTCCTCCGCCTCGGCCTGCTCGACAGGCGCCCCTCCATCGATTGGCTCTGCCGCCGGCTCGGTCTATCGCGGCGTTCGCTTCAGCGCCGGTTCGAGGCGCACGGCACCAGCTACGGCGCCTGCCTCACACAAATCCTGATCGGGGAGGCCAAGCACCTCCTCTCGCGGACGGACCGGCCGATCGGCCGCATCGGCCTCGATCTCGGCTATGCCGACGCCGCGCATTTCACCCGCGCCTTCCGTGGCTGGACCGGCCTGCCGCCGACGGAATGGCGCCGTTTGGCGGCCGGATTGGAAACGCGGCCGTCGATGGGGCGTTGAGCCGACGCCATGCTCGACAAAGCCCTCTACTACGCTCTGACCTTCGCGGAATCGCTCCTGTCCGTGGTCGGCATCCGTGCCACCTACGAGCAGCCGCGCTACGAGGTGGTCGAGCAATTGCCCCGCAACGTCGAGATCCGTCGCTACGAACCGCGTGTCGCGGTCGAGACCGACATGGCGGGACCGGGCGATGCCGAGGCGTTTCGCCGGTTGTTCCGGTACATCACCGGCTCCAATGGCGGGGACGACCGCATCGCGATGACGGTGCCGGTGGAACAGGGCACCTTGATTGCCATGACCGTGCCGGTGGAGCAGGGCGGCGATCTGCGCGTCATGCGCTTCTTCCTGCCCGCCGCCATGGCTAAGGACGGACCGCCGGTCCCGACCGACCCGGCGGTCCGCATCGCTCGGCTGCCTGCCGCGACCTTCGCCGCGCTCCGCTTCTCCGGCACACTCGATGCGAGAGCCCGTGAGAAACGCGAGGCGGTTCTCCGGCAGGTCCTGGCGAAGATGGCCCGCGAGACGACAGGGCCTTCGAGCGTGCTGAGCTACGATCCGCCTTTCGCGATCCCTTTCCTGCGGCGCAACGAGATCGTCATCCCGGTCGCCGAGGGGCACTGATCATTCCGACCAGCGCAGGGCCGCGGCCGCCGCGAAGGTCCCGATCACCGCCGCGATCAGGCTGAGGGCCGACAGGATCAGCAGGGGCGTCGTGAAGGGCACCGTGCCGCCGGATGCCGCCTCGGTCGCGGAGACGCCGAAGATCAGCGTCGGGATCATCAGCGGCAGCACCAGGACGGCGAGGATCAGGCCGCCCCGGCGGATCGACGCGGTGAGCGCGGCGCCGACTGCGCCGATGAAGGTCAGGGCCGGCGTCCCCACCAGCAAAGTGAGGGCGGTGGCGCCCATGGCGGTGCCGTCGAGGGCCACGAGCAGCCCGAAGAGCGGCGAAGCGAGAGCCAACGGCAGGCCGGTGGTGAGCCAATGGGCAATCACCTTGGCGAGCACCACCATCTCCATTGGTGCCGGAGCGCCGGTCATCAGGTCGAGGGAGCCGTCCTCCTCGTCGGCCTGGAACAGGCGGTCGAGGCCGATCAGGGTGGCGAGCACGGCGGCGAGCCAGAGGATGGCCGGACCGATCCGCGAGAGAAGGTTGAGGTCGGGCCCCAGCGCGAACGGCACGAGGGCGACGATCATCAGGAAGAACACCAGCGACAGGGCGCCCGAGCCGCCGACGCGGGCGGCGAGCTGCAGGTCGCGGGCGATGAGGGCGCGCATCACGCCGATCACCACCACACCTCCGAATCGGCCGCATTCGCGCCGGCCGAGGCGGGTGCGGGTTTCAACGCCTCGTCGATGCGCAGTTCGCGGGCATCGTCCAGGCCGAGGGACTGGTGGGTGGCCGCCACGATGAGACCGCCCTCGGCCCGGTGGCGCGCCATCAATCCGGCGAGCACGGCCTGAGAGGCGGTGTCGAGGGCCGCGGTCGGCTCGTCGAGCAGCCAGAGCGGACGCCGGCAGACGAGAAGCCGGGCGAGGGCGACGCGGCGGCGCTGGCCGGCGGAGAGGTAGGCAACCGGCAACCGCAGGGCATGGCCGAGGCCGAGTTCGTTCAGCGCTTCGGCCGGGCTCGCGGTGGGCGCGCCGAGGAGGTCGCGGGCGAAGGTGAGGTTCTCCTCCGCCGTCAGCGGGCTTTTCAGCCCGTCGCGATGGCCGACCACGTGGAGACATTCGGCCAGCGTCGCCTCACCGACCTCAGTGACCGCGATGGTGCCGGCATCCGGCTTCAACCGGCCGGCGAGAAGGCTGAGCAGGGTGGATTTTCCCGCCCCGTTGCGCCCCGTCACCATCAAGGCCTCGCCGGGGCCGAGCGCGAAGGACAGACCCGAGAAGATGCGGCGGCCGGAGCGGCGGGCGGCGAGGTTCGTAGCGGTCAGCCGCACGGGGATCTCTGTCGGCCGCCGGCGACGGCACGCCTCCAACTGCTCACGGGGACTGCGGCTTTCACGTCTCGCGCGGGCGGCGCGGGCTTCCTCTCCTGGAAGGCTACTGGATTTACGCATCTGCTCGACAGCCGTTCCCTCGCTCCAGGAGGGTTGGCATGAGGCGCAGCGGAACTCCCTCTCCTGGAAGGAGAGGGCTGGGGTGAGGTGTGGTCCATCCCCGGAGAGGTCACACACCTCACCCTGTCCCTCTCCTTCCAGGAGAGGGGACCCGAGCCGCCCGCGAGAGGCGTGAATGCCGTAGCCGGAAGAGGGCGCCTGTCACGCCTCATACCGACGTGAGGGTTCTGACTCGTTGGCAGTTTTGTGGATGGGGCAAACCGCTGCATCGCAAGGGTAAGAGGATCGTGCGCGACGGCCGCGATCACAATGCATACCGAGCGAGGAGTTCCGAGATGGGAACGGAGTCGCTTTTCCCCGCCTTCAGGTCGGCAAGCCGCCGCTCGGCGATTTGAACGTCCGCACGATCCTCAAGGTAATCTAGGATCGCGTCGCGGGCGTCTTCACGCGCGCCTTGGCCTGTCCGCCGACCATGCGCATCCATATGCGCTTCGATCTCCGGGGGCAGGCGAAAGGCGATCATGGAATGCTCCGGCATGGCCGCCTGCATAGCTCGCGCACCGAGGTTCGTCCACGTTCTCCCCGACACTCCTGCGCTCGTGTCACAGCAGGGCGTAGCGGCCAGTTTCGAAGTGTTCTATACGGGGCGCAGGCTGCGCCGCGCGAGTCCCGAGCGTCCAAATCGCTCGTCGCGCAACATCCTGTCCGGGCACCCCCGGAGCGGCGCGCGCTTTTTTTAGAAGCGCTCCAGCCGAACACGACTTCGTGGCGCAGGTCATGCCTGCGCGTGTTCGACAACCGCTCGTGAGGAAGAAACAAGCCGTGGCATCACTCGACAGCTTTCACTCCCGCCAGACCCTCACCGTCGGCGACAAATCCTACACCTACTACTCGATCCCCCATGCCGAGCAGGCCGGCCTCGCCGATGCGACAGCTTTGCCCTTCTCGATGAAGGTCATCCTCGAGAACCTGCTGCGGTTCGAGGACGATCGCTCGGTGAAGAAGGACGACATCTCCGCCACCGTCGCGTGGCTCGGCAACCTCGGCAAGGTCGAGACCGAGATCGCCTTCCGCCCCTCGCGCGTGCTGATGCAGGACTTCACCGGCGTGCCCGCCGTGGTAGATCTCGCCGCAATGCGCGACGCCATGGTCGCTCTCGGCGGCGACCCCCAGAAGATCAACCCGCTGGTCCCGGTCGATCTCGTCATCGACCACTCGGTCATCGTCGACGAGTTCGGCACCCCGAAGGCCCTGGCCGACAACGTGGCGCTGGAATACGAGCGCAACGGCGAGCGCTACACATTCCTGAAATGGGGTCAGTCGGCCTTCGACAACTTCTCCGTCGTCCCCCCCGGCACCGGCATCTGCCACCAGGTGAACCTCGAGTTCCTGTCGCAGACGGTGTGGACCAAGACCGAAGACGGCACCGAGCTCGCCTATCCCGACAGCCTCGTCGGCACCGATTCGCACACCACCATGGTCAACGGCCTCGCAGTGCTCGGCTGGGGCGTGGGTGGCATCGAGGCCGAGGCGGCCATGCTCGGCCAGCCACTCTCCATGCTGATCCCGGAAGTCGTCGGCTTCAAACTGTCGGGTAAGCTGCCCGAGGGCACCACCGCCACCGATCTCGTGCTCACCGTGACGCAGATGCTGCGCAAGAAGGGCGTCGTCGGCAAGTTCGTGGAATTCTACGGCCCCGGCCTCGATGACATGGCGGTGGCCGACCGCGCCACGATCTCCAACATGGCCCCCGAATACGGCGCCACCTGCGGCTTCTTCCCCATCGACCAGAAGACCATCGACTTCCTCAAGGTGACCGGCCGCGCCGACGACCGGATCGCCCTCGTGGAGGCCTATGCCAAGGCCCAGGGCATGTGGCGCGACGCGCAGACCCCGGACCCGGTCTTCACCGATTCCCTCTCCCTCGACATGGGTGACGTGCGCCCGTCGCTGGCCGGCCCCAAGCGGCCGCAGGACCGGGTGCTGCTGGACGGCGCCAAGCCCGGCTTCGCCCAGTCCATGGAGACCGAGTTCAAGAAGGCCGCCGATATCGCCAAGCGCTACCCCGTCGACGGGGCGAATTACGATATCGGCCATGGCGACGTGGTGATCGCCGCGATCACGAGCTGCACCAACACCTCGAACCCGAGCGTGATGATCGGCGCGGGGCTCCTCGCCCGCAACGCCGTCGCCAAGGGCCTGCGTTCCAAGCCCTGGGTGAAGACCTCCCTGGCGCCCGGCTCACAGGTGGTCGCCGAGTATCTGGAGAGCGCGGGCCTGCAGGCGCCCCTCGACGCGCTCGGCTTCAACCTCGTCGGCTTCGGCTGCACCACCTGCATCGGCAATTCCGGCCCGCTGCCGGCGCCAATCTCGAAGGCGATCAACGACAACGACGTGGTCGCGGCGGCCGTGCTCTCTGGCAACCGCAATTTCGAAGGCCGCGTGAACCCCGACGTGCGCGCCAACTACCTGGCCTCGCCGCCGCTGGTGGTCGCCTACGCGCTCGCCGGCTCGATGCAGATCGACATCACCACCGAGCCGCTGGGCATTGGCTCCGATGGTCAGCCGGTCTATCTCGCCGACATCTGGCCCTCCACGGCGGAGGTCGCCGAATTCATCGAGGCCAACATCACCTCGACGCTGTTCAAGTCGCGCTACGCCGACGTGTTCAGCGGCGACCATTACTGGAAGGCCGTCGAGGTCACCGAGGCCGAGACCTTCAAGTGGGATTCGACCTCCACCTACGTGCAGAACCCGCCCTATTTCGAGGGCATGACCAAGACACCGGCGCCGATCACCGACATCGTCGATGCCCGCATCCTCGGCCTGTTCCAGGATTCCATCACCACCGACCACATCTCTCCGGCGGGTAACATCCGCGCGGCCTCGCCGGCCGGCGCCTACCTGCAGGAGCATCAGGTCCGGGTGCAGGACTTCAACCAGTACGGCACCCGCCGCGGCAACCACCAGGTCATGATGCGGGGCACCTTCGCCAACATCCGCATCAAGAACCAGATGGTCCGGGACGAGAACGGCAATGTGGTCGAGGGCGGCTGGACCCTGTTCCAGCCCTCGGGCGAGCGGATGTATATCTACGACGCGGCCCAGAAATATGCCGAATCCGGCACGCCGCTCGTCGTCTTCGCCGGCAAGGAATACGGCACCGGCTCGTCGCGCGATTGGGCGGCCAAGGGCACCAAGCTCCTCGGCGTCCGTGCCGTGGTGGCGGAGAGCTTCGAGCGCATCCACCGCTCGAACCTCGTGGGCATGGGCATCGTGCCGCTGGTGTTCCAGGGCGAGACGTCCTGGGCGTCGCTCGGCCTCAAGGGTGACGAGACCGTCAGCCTTCTCGGCCTCTCGGGCGACATCAAGCCGCGCCAGACCATGATCGCCGAGATCACCTCCGCCGACGGCACCAAGACAGAGGTGCCGCTCACCTGCCGGATCGATACGCTGGACGAGCTGGAATATTTCCGCAACGGCGGAATCCTGCCCTACGTCCTGCGCTCGCTGGCGGCGTAAGCCTACGATGCGAGGAAGGCTCTCCCCGGTCAGGGGAGGGCCTTTCGTCCCGGAAATTCCACCGGAATCTGAGCCGGCTTCCTAATTTACGGAAGCGCCGGCTGATGGCGGTCGTTTCGGGCGTCCTATGGCGGTTGCGGGCGGCTCGAATTACGGTCCGCGCGGGCCTATGGATGCGGCCTGCGCCGCGTCCCCATCGGTGAACTCGCGCCACAATAGCACCAGGGCCGCCATAACCGCCGGGCCGAGGAAAAGCCCGAGCAGACCGAACGTCTCGACCCCGCCGAGGATGCCGAGCAGCACCCAGAGGAAGGGCAGGCGGGTGGTGCCGCCGATCAGGACCGGCCTCACGAAATGGTCAGCGACGAAGGTGACGACGAAGCCTGCCACCACCACCACCGCCGCCGGGATCACAGCACCGCCGGCGAGCAGGATCAGCGCGGCAATGCCGAAGACCAGCGGCGCTCCGAAGGGGATCATCGCCGCCACAGCCGTCAGCGCGCCGAGCAACACCGGATGCGGTACGCCCGCAAAATAGTAAACGATTCCAAGGAGAACGCCTTCGCCGAGGCCGACCAGCACCAGCCCATCGACGGTGCCATGGACGGAAGCCACCATCTGGCGGGCCACCCGCTCGCCGCGCGGGCCAAACAGGCGGGCGCTCGCCGTCAGCGACTGCCTGATGACAGTTCGCCCGTCACGGAACAGGAAGAACAACGTCAGCAGGGTGAAGCCGAATAGCACAACCCGGCGAACGACCTGAGCCCCGAGGCTCTTGGTCAGGCCGATCGTGGTCGAGTTGTCGAGCTTGTGCAGGATCTCGGACCCGGCGGACGGGTGGCTGAGAGTCTCGCTCCACCATGCGCTCGCTTTGGCCGCACCGTAGGGAAGGTGGGACAGGAATTCGGGTACGGGGATACCGCTGCGCTCGGCCGACTTGGCCCAGGCCATCGCGTCATGAGCCTCCCGCGCCGCCTGTACCCCGAGGATCACCAGGGGCGCGAGGAAGACCAGCGCTACCGCCAGGGTGAACAGGCTCGGCAGCAGGATGTTGTGGCCACCGGGCGGCCAGCGCCGTTCCGCCTTCGCATAGAGCGGCCAGAGCGCGATGGCGAGGATCACGGCCCAGGCCAGCGCCGGAAGGAACGGGTGGAGCACCCACAGGCCGAGGGCGGACAGAGCCAGGACCAGGGCGATGCGCGCGCCTCCTTGGGCGCGGCTGCGATGGTCCGTCGGCAGCTCCGCCGCATCGACGGATGTAGGTCGTTCCATTCTCGTCACCTCTGCCGCCTCCTGGCATGCCTCACGCTCGATGGTTTCGCGCAGGAAGTAGAGCACAGGCCCACGCCGAACGGGCGCGTGTCCGCATGTAGGTCAAGGCATCGACGGGCGGAATGGTCCGGGGCGCCCCGCAGGCGCACGAAGGCGCGAGCCCGAGCCGAGTATCTGCCAAGGTTGCCCGGCACCACCCCCTCGTGTAAGGGACCGCCTTCGATCGGAAGCGGCGCGACGCCGCTTCGGGGGCATGCTGCGCGACCCGGGGGGCGCCGGGCTCACGCGCCAGCCTCGGACCGGCCGCGCCCGCCATGGGATCCGACACCGGATCCGCCACGGCGCGCCATAGAGAAGAAAACGGCGAGAACGCATGTCTGACCAGCCGACCACCGCTACGTTCGACCGCGTCGCGGACATCATCGCCGACACCGCCGACATCCCGCGCGACACCATCTCGCCCGAGAGTCACGCCATCGAGGATCTCGGCATCGATTCGCTCGCCTTCCTCGACATCGCCTTCGCGGTGGACAAAGCCTTCGGCATCAAGCTGCCGCTGGAGCGTTGGACCCAGGAGGTCAACGAGGGAAAGGTGCCGGCCGAGGAGTATTTCGTGCTGAAGAACCTCTGCGCCCGCATCGACGCGCTGGTGGCCGAGAAGGCCGCCAAGGCCTGAAGGGCGAGCCCGGCCGGGCCGAGCCCTTAAGAGTCCAGCGGAGCCTCTAGTCCCCAGCGGAGCCTTTGACGCCATGCGCCTCGAATATTTCGAGATGATCGACACGGTGACGAGTCTCGACAAGGCCGCCGGCCGGATCGAGGCGCTAGCTCACGTGCCGATGGAAAGCCCGGTCTTCGAGGGTCACTTTCCCGGTCATCCCCTGGTGCCCGGGGTACTCCTCACGGAGACCATGGCCCAGGCCTCGGGATACCTGCTCCTCGCCCATCTCGACTTCGTGCAGATGCCGTTCCTGATGGCGGTCGACAAGGCGAGGTTCCGCTCCTTCGTCGGCCCTGGGGCGACACTCGTCGTGCAGGCGAGTCTGGAGCATGACGGCTCTGGCTACGCGGTGACCAAGGCTTCCATCCGCCACGAGGGCAAACCTCTGGCCGATGCAGAGTTGCGCTTCCGAACCATGCCGTTTCCCGCAGGGCTCGATGCTCCCATGCGCGAACGCGCGGAGCGGATCGGCCTGATGGATCGCGCGGTTGCGGCAGGGGCTCCCCCCGGGGGAGCGGTTCCGGCATGAGCAAGACCAGCATGGACCGGCGCGACGTGGTCGTCACCGGCATCGGCCTCGTCTCGTGTGCCGGAGAGGGAATCGCCGCCCACCTCGAAGCCTTCGCAGCGGGCAGACCAAAGGCTACGGATACGGAGCGCTTTGCGCCCTATCCCGTCCATCCGGCCCCGCCACTCTTGCTCGATGGACAGATCCCCAAGAAATCCGACCAGCGGCAGATGGAGGCGTGGCAGCGCCTGGGCGTCTACGCAGCCGGGCTTGCCCTCGACTCGGCTGGGGTGAAACAGGACGCGGCCTTCAAGGCAGCGATGCATCTCGTCGTCGCCTGCGGCGGCGGCGAGCGTGATACCGCGGTGGACGGTGCGATCCTGACCGGCCTGCGCGACGCGGCCGACCCGGGCGCCTATCTCAACGAGCACCTGCAGAACGACCTGCGCCCGACCCTCTTTCTGGCCCAACTCTCGAACCTGCTCGCCGGCAACATCGCCATCGTCCATGGCGTCACGGGCGCCTCACGCACGTTCATGGGCGAGGAGGCTTCGGGCGTCGACGCCTTGCGCAATGCCCAGAGCCGCATCGCTTCGGGCCAGATCGACACGATGCTGGTGGGCGGTTCCTACAGCGCGGAACGTCCCGACGTTCTCGTCGTCCACGAGATGGGCGGATACCTGCGGAAGGGCGATTACCGGCCGGTTTTCGAGCGCGAGGGTGAAGGCGAGGCCGGCTTCATTTTGGGAAGTACCGCCGCTTTCCTCATGCTGGAAGCCGCCGAGACCGCAGCGGCGCGCGAGGCGACGATCTTCGCCCGCCTTCTCCCAGTGGAAAGCGATCGCCCCCGGCGCGAGGCCGGCAGCGTAGGGCGTAGCCTCTGCACCTTGTGGGGCGAGGCCGCTTCCAAGCCGGATCTGGTGATCTCGGGTGCCACCGGCGTCAAAGAGATCACTGCCGAGGAGCGTGCTGCCCTGGACGTACTGACGCCCGGAACCCCCATCACAGCCCTCGGGGACCTTACCGGCCATTCGCTCGAAGTTACGGCGCCGCTGGGGGCGGCACTCGCCGCCGCACTCATTTCGGAAGGAACGGCGCGCGAGATCACGATCACCACCGTCGGCCATCGCCGTGGTGAGGGCGTGATCCGGTTAAGCGCGCTGTCGTGACCGGCAGGGATGTGGCTGTCAGCGAACGGAAATTCCGCTAAGACCGGTGCAACCGTGATCGATCGGCCCGAATGTTCGGGGCGGGGCATCTTCAAGGCCGTTCGGTCGGAACGATAGCAAGACGGCGCGATGACGAATTCCTCTCCCCCCGATTCACGGAAATTCCGGGACAGCCATGGCAGGCCGCTGGTCGCCGTGACAGGCCTCGGCATCGTCACGTCCCTGGGGCAGGGACAGGTCGACAATTGGGCCGCGCTCACCGCCGGCCGGTCCGGCATCCACAGCATCGCCCGTTTTTCTACAGACGGCCTGCGCACCCGCATCGCCGGCACGGTAGATTTCCTCGATACCGACCCGCTCGTGGCGCCCGCCCTGTCGCAGCGCTTCGCCGAAGAGGCGGCCGAGGAGGCGATCACCCAATCCGGCATCGGGACGAAGGGCAATTTCCCCGGCGCGCTGTTCATCGCCGTACCGCCGGTGGAAATGGAATGGCCGCAGCGCCAGTCGCTGGCACAGGCGTCCGGCCAGAACGGCGACATCACCTATTCCGACCTCCAGCGAGCGGCATCGAGCGGACGGTTCGACGCCTGGCACGATCTCTTCATCTTCGCTACCGTGGCCGACAACATCGCCGATCGGTTCGGCACCAAAGGATCGCCGATCTCGCTGTCCACCGCCTGCTCATCCGGCGCCACCGCGATCCAACTCGGCGTCGAGGCGATCCGGCGGGGCGAGATGCAGGCGGCCCTGTGTATCGGCACCGACGGTTCGGTGAACCCGGAATCACTGATCCGATTCTCGCTGCTCTCCGCTCTTTCGACCCAGAATGATCCGCCGGAGGGGGCCTCGAAGCCGTTCTCCAAGAACCGCGACGGCTTCGTCATGGGGGAGGGGGCCGCCGCCCTGGTCCTCGAGAATGCCGAGGCAGCGCGTGCACGCGGCGCGACGATCCTCGGCTACGTTCTCGGTTGCGGCGAGAAGGGTGACGGCTTTCACCGTACCCGGTCGAGCCCGGACGGGGCGCCCGGCATCGCCGCCATCCGCGCAGCCCTGCACGATGCTGGCACCGAGCCGGATTCGATCGACACGATCAACGCCCACGGCACGTCGACGCCGGAAAATGATAAGATGGAGGCGTTGGGCTGCGCTGCCGTATTCGGTGAGCGGATCCGCTCCCTGCCGATCTCATCGAACAAGTCGATGATCGGTCATACGCTGACAGCCGCGGGGGCTATCGAGGCGGTGATCTCGCTCCTTACCGTCACCCATGGCCGCATCCCACCGACGATCAATTACGCTGTGCCGGACCCAGCTCTCTCCCTCGACGTGGTAACGAGCGCACGCGACGCACGGGTCAGCCGGGTTCTGTCCAATTCCTTCGGATTCGGCGGGCAGAATACTTGCCTCGTCCTCGGGGACGAGCCGGCATGACGAACGAAGTGTCCCGCCGCGTCCTCGTCACGGGCGGCGCCTCCGGCCTCGGATCGGCCATCGTACGCGCGCTGGTCACCTCCGGCTACGACGTCGCTTTCACCTATCGGTCATCGGGCGAGGCGGCGGAGCGACTTGTCGCCGAACTCGTTCAGACTCACCCCGAACGGGCGATCACCGCCCACCCTCTCGACCTCGCCGATCGCGATGCTCTAGAGGCTTTCTGCGAGGCCCAGGAGGGGGAAGCGTTCTACGGGCTGGTCCACAATGCAGGCCAATCTTACGACGTGCTGGCTGCGATGATGGCGCAGGACAAAGCCGAGGCGGCGATGCAGGTGAACTTCTGGTCGCTGACCCGCATGGCGAAAGCGCTGGTGCGCGGCATGATCCGCGGACGCTCCGGCCGCATCGTCGCTATCGGTTCGGTGGCGGCCCTCCAGGCCAATCCGGGTAATGCCGCTTATGCGGCGACGAAGGGTGCGCTGATCTCCTATTGCCGGACGCTGGCGATCGAATCTGCCAAGCGTGGGGTAACCGTCAACGTCATCGCGCCGGGCTTCATCGACACTGACATGATGGCTCCATATGTTGCGCACCGCACCGGCATGGAGAAGCAGATTCCGTCCGGACGCTTCGCCAAGCCGGAGGAAGTGGCGGCGCTGGTAGCCTTCCTCATGGGAGATGGCGCCGCCTACATCACCGGCGCCGTTCTACCGGTCGATGGTGGGCTGACAGCGATGATGGGCGTCCATCGGACTTGAGGCGGACGATCCATTGCGCCTTCGCCTCATCTTCGCGCTGGTTCTGACAGCAACTCCGGCAATCGCCGAAACCGGCGCTTTCCGCGTCGATGGTCTTCCGCGCGGCGACGCGTTGAGTATCCGCGAGACCCCGGATGCCTCCGCGCCCGTACTGGGCCAAGCGCCAGAAGGCGCGCGCCTGCGCGGCTTCGGCTGCACCAACGAGACGCCGAGCGGCCTCACTTGGTGTCGGGTCAAGGCCGGTCCGATCCTCGGCTGGGCGCGGCGACGCTACCTCGCGCCGGATTGAGCCGAGCCGACTTTCAGTCGATAAGGCGCCCTACCCATTCCGTTCCCTCATCCTGAGGTGCCGGAGCATTGTGGAGGCCTCGAAGGAGGACTCCAGACGGCACGCGGGCCCCGTAGCCCTCCCTCTACACCCGCCCACGCGGGCACCTCAGGATGAGGTGGTACGAAGGAGGTTCGGAGCCCGAAGCGCCCGACGAGAGACAAGCCCGATGCAAGCCCTCCAACTCTTCGGTGACCGCGACCTGCGCCTCAGCGAGGTCGATCCGCCGGCAGCTCCCGGCGGGGGCGAGGTTCAGATCCGCGTGCGCGCGGTGGGCTTGAACTTCATCGACGTCTGGGGCTTTCGCGGCATGGCCTTCGCCAAGCGCAAGATGCCGCTCACGGTAGGGGCCGAAGCCTCGGGCGAGATCGTCTGCGTTGGCGAGGGCGTCACGGATCTGCGTGAGGGCGACCGCGTGGTGATGTACGGCGCGCAGACGTGTGGTCGCTGCAAGGCCTGCCGGGAGGGTCGAGACAACCTGTGCGAGGACGTCTCCGGCGTTATGGGCTTCCATATCGACGGGTTCGCGCGCGAGCGTGTCACCATGCCAGCACGTCTCGTAGTGAAGGTACCCGATGGGGTGAGCTTCACCGATGCAGCCTGTGCTCCGATCGCCTTCGGCACTGTCCAGCACATGCTGTTCGACAATGCCAAGCTGGAGCCCGGCGAGAGCATCCTCGTTCATGCCGGTGGCTCGGGGATCGGTACCGCCGCGATCAAGATGGCCAAAGCCATTGGCTGCACTGTGTTCACGACGGTGGGCGACGACAAGAAGGGCGAGATGGCCAAGGCGCTGGGCGCCGATCACGTCATCAACTACCGCGACGAGCGCTTCGAGGGCGAGGTCCGCCGCCTGACCAAGCGAAAGGGTGTAGACGTAGTGTTCGAGCATGTCGGCCCGGACACCTGGAACGGCTCGCTCCTCTGCCTCAAGCGCGGCGGCCGCCTCGTCACCTGTGGTTCCACCTCCGGTGTCTCTACGACCATGAACCTCATGCAGCTGTTCCAGCAACAGTACCGCATTACCGGGTCCTTCGGCTGCTCTATGGCCAACATCCGCCAATCCCTGGCGAAAATGGCCGAGGGGATCACGCCAGTAGTGGATACCGTGCTGCCACTCGCGGACTTTTCACAGGGGCTGGAACGCCTGGAATCGCGCAAGGTGTTCGGGAAAATCCTCGTGGCGATCGACTGATATGTCGCCTGGGCGGCGAGACTCGCATTCACCTCAGGCTGCCCCTTACCCGGAAAATGTTCTACACGAGCGCGATAGCCACTCCCGGATAGTCTCGTGCTGCGTCTTGCCCTCGTCCTGAACCGCCATCTGCCCCGGATGGCGGGGATCGCCATGATTCCGTTGGTCCGCTGCCTATTCTGGCTGGCGCGATTGCTGGGGACCGAGCGGGCGAGCCGGACCGGCGGGGCGATTGCACGGAGAGTCGGTCCTTTCCTACCCGCGAACCGCATCGCATTGGCGAACCTGCGTGCCGCCTATCCCGAGGAAGATGAGGCCGCGATCAGGGCGCTCGCGCGCCAAGCCTGGGACAATCTAGGCCGGACGGGAGCGGAATACGCACATCTTGCAACCCTATTCGATATCGACCCCGCCGATCCAGCAAGTCAGCGCATGTCCGTTGCCGGCGCGGAGCATTTCGAGGCTTTGCGCGACGACGGCAAGCCGGGGCTGATCTTTGCCGCACACCTCGCCAACTGGGAATTGCCGGCGATCTGCGCCGCTCGCTACGGCCTTGAGGCCACGGCGATTTTCCGGCCGCCCAACGATATAGCCTCGGCCCGCCTCGTCGCCGAGGTGCGCCGAGAGACCATGGGTGGCCTGGCGGCGGCGGGGCAGGGCGCCGTATTTTCCATGCAGGGCGTCGTGGAACGCGGCGGCCATCTCGGCCAGCTCATCGATCAGCATTTCACCCGTGGCGTAGTCGTGGAGTTCTTTGGTCGACCCGTTCTGGTGAATCCGCTGCTCGCCAAGCTCGCCAAGCATTACGAATGCCCCGTCCACGGGGTCCGCGTGGTGCGCAAGGACAATGCCCGCTTCCATCTCGAACTCACGCCTCCCCTCGACCTACCCCGCGATGCCAAGGGCGAAATTGATGTGCAGGGCGCAATGCAGGCGATGACACGCGTGGTTGAGGAATGGGTTCGGGAAAATCCGGGTCAGTGGTTGTGGATGCACAGGCGGTGGCGGCCGAACATGCTGCCCAAACCCAAGGTTGCTCCAGTTAAGCAGCCTGATCCATCCGCGGCCCATCGAGGCAACGTGACTTCCGTTTCCGGTTGAGGCGCTGTCACATAGGGATATGGCCCGATCCGCTTTACGGCTACGCCGCTCCGCGCTGAACCCTCTCACACTGACACTTCTCCTTTCGTGCATGACTGGCCCGGCACACGCCGAGCCGCCTCGCGCGGTGATCGAGCTCTTCACCAGCCAAGGTTGCGGCGCCTGCCAGCAGGCCTCGCGGATGATGGGGGATTACGCCCAGCAGGCCGACATCATCGCCCTGACCCTTCCGGTCACCTACTGGGACTATCTTGGCTGGAAGGACGAACTCGCGATCCCGGCCTTCACCGAACGCCAGCGCGCCTATGCTCTGAGCCATGGCGAGCGCCAGCTTTTCACACCGCAGGCCATCGTCAACGGCGAGCCATCCCCGGTCAGGTCGGACCAGGCCTTCCTCGACCGAAGCCTCCGCACGGCGCGACAGTCGGGGGGCCTTATGGTGCCTGTAAAGGCAACGGACCAGGGGGACCGTATCACCATCGATATCGGCGCCGGACGGGGAAGCGGCGAGGTCTGGCTACTCCCGATCCTGCGCAGGCACAGGACGGCAGTCGGGCACGGTGAGAACAAGGGACAGGTGATCGATTACGTGAACGTGGTGCGCGGGATGCACAAGGTCGGAGCCTGGATGGGCCAGGCCGCGCATTTCGAGCTCCCGCGTAGCCTCGCTCGTTCAGGTCATGCCGACAGCTACGTGGTCATGCTCCAGAGTGGGACGCTGGCCCATCCCGCCCGCATTCTCGGCGCGACGAAGGGGCCAGGTTTCTGAGCCTTGGCCCGCTTACTGCCTTCGCCGCTTCAGCCCACCCATTCCCCAGCGCGCATAACCGGCACGGCGCGCCCTTCGGCGGTAAGGCCATCGACGTCGATCTCGACCGAGCCAATCATCCAGTCGATATGGATCAGGCTGCGGTTCGCACCCCGTGCCGTGAGATCGTCCTCACTGAAGCCTTCACCGCCGTCGCGGAAGCATTTGCTGTAAGCCTGCCCCAGGGCGATGTGGCTCGCCGCATTCTCGTCGTACAGGGTATTGTAAAACAGCAGTCCAGAAGCGGAGATAGCAGACGAAGCCGGCACCAGGGCGACCTCACCGAGACGGCGAGCCCCCTCATCCGTGTCGAGGACGCGCGCGAGGACATCGCCCCCTGTGCGAGCCGTTGCCTCGACGATGCGCCCATCTTCGAACCTTACCCGGATGCCGTCGATCAGCGTACCCTGGTAGGATAAGGGCTTGGTGCTTGCCACGTGGCCGTCCACCCGCGACTTGTGAGGCGTGGTGAACACCTCCTCGGTGGGAATATTGGCGTTGCACAGGATCCCGCTGCGCGAAACAGAGGCCCCACCGCACCACTCGTGATCGTCGGCAAGGCCGACGGTGAGGTCGGTGTCCGGTCCCTGAAACCGCAAGGCAGCGAAGCGATGCTCGTTGAGAATCTTAGTGCGGGCGTGGAGAGCCTCGTTATGCGCCTTCCACTCGCCCACCGGGTCGGTACCGTCAACGCGAGACGCCGCAAAGATCGCGTTCCACAGGCGTGAGAGGGCTTCGTCCTCGGCGCAATCCGGGAAAACGGTCCGTGCCCAGGGGCGGGTCGCCGCTGAAACGATCGTCCAATTCGTGGCGAAATTCGCGATGAGTTCGAGAGCCGGCACATAGGCCTTCGAGCGCGAGCGATTGGCGCGGGCGACTTTCTGGGCGTCCTGTCCAGCCAGCAACGACGGATCATCCCCGGCGATCGCAAGCCTTGCGGCTCCGTTCCGGAACGCGTTGGCCATACCGCTGTAGAGCCAGCCCGCCGCCGTATCGAACGCGTCCTCAGGTGCGTGGGCGAAGCGCGCCAAGGTCGCAGCGTCGTCGGAATAGAAAGTAGTCACCAGGGACGCGCCGGCCTTGTAAGCCTCGGTGGTGATCGCACGGGCGAGAGGCGCAGCTTCGAGCGGCGCCGTCATCACCAATTCCTGGCCGTTCTGGAGTCCGAGCCCAATGCGGACCGCCACCTCGGCGAGGCGGCTAATCCGCTCGTCGAAGGAGAGGGCGGTCGTGTCAGCCCCAGTGCTCGTCGTCATCACCAATCTCCTTAGCTCCATCCCGCATATGCCACGGGGCGGGCGTTCAGCAAGATCGGGATTCGTGATGCTGATTCAAGCGCGGGACCCGCAGCGAGATGGTCAAGCAGCGCGCGACCAAGTGATTTCGCCGAGATTCTCGCGGAAGGCGAAACGCATGAGATGGTCGGCCACCACGTTTTCCAGCCGCGTCAGACCAGCTGGATCAGGAGTCGCGACACGCATCAACAAAGCATCGGCCTCTGCCTGGAACGTGCAAACGCGATCTTCGCCGAACGGGACCGTACCGGCCGCGTCCGTCGCTTCCACGGGGAATTTATGGCTCCAATGGCGGCAGAGCTGCTTCAGGTAGCGGCTTGCCTCGGCAGTGGGAACTCTCGCCTGCGAGATCGGCATCGTCTTGTCTCCTTCGGTCCCTGAAATCCATGGACGCAGCTGGTGCATCGTTGTCGCTGGGCTGCAGACCTTCATTGAGGGTGCGATCCGCCTCTTACTGAAGGGGTCAGGACCGTTAACGTCCCCATAAGACGCTGCAGCGCACCCATGGAGCACTCTCAACGCAATAACGCTTTAGATCAGGACTTGAAGCCGTTTCATGGCGCATCGCGAGATCGATTGTGATCTTTTCTTGTGCGACGCACAATGGGGCATGTGAACAACGCCGTGAGTGCCTGGATGGCGTATGCGGAGAAGTCACACGCCCCCGGCGCTTACTCCTTCGGAAGCGCCGGGGGAGGGTTCGCTGACAACGCGATCACCTTCCCGGGGTTCAGCAAATCTCGCGGATCGAGGGCGCACTTGAGCCGGCGCATCAGGTCCAGGCCGACCGGATCGGCGTAGAGGCCCAGTTCGTCTCGCTTGATTAGGCCGATGCCATGTTCGGCGGCGATGGACCCGCCCATCCGATGCACGATGTCGTGAACGATCCTGTTGAAGCGTCCCCATTCCTTGAGGAACGTAGCCTTGTCCATGCCGAGAGGCTGGCTAAGGTTGAAGTGGATGTTGCCGTCGCCGAAATGCCCGAAGGCGCAGACACGCAGGCCAGGCATTTCAGCCTCGCATGCCGCGATCGCCGTATCGAGGAAATCGGCGAGACGCGATAGCGGCACCGAGACGTCGTGCTTGATCGAGCCGCCTTCGAGCGACTGAACGTCAGACAAGTTTTCTCGGAGCGCCCATAGGCTCGCGTTCTGCGTCTCACTCGACCCGATGACCGCGTTTTCCACGAGACCACGATCGATAGCAGCGGCAAGCGCCGTCTCGATGGCACCCGAGGCCTCGGCCCCAGCGTGCGTCGTAGACATTTCGATGAGCGCGTAGCCCGCATGATCCCCGGGAAGGGGACGTGGAAAAGCAGGTCTGTGTTTCAGTACGATTTCGAGGCCGAAGCGCGGAATGTACTCGAATGCCGTAAGGTTATGGCAAGCCGTCCGTTTAAGCATGTCGAACAAGGCCAGAGCGGAATGCGGCGACGAAAGACCCGCAAAGCCGACTGCCCGCGACGAAGGCTTGGGATAGAGCTTCAGCACCGCCGCGGTGATGATTCCAAGGGTCCCTTCTGATCCAACGAACAGGTGTTTCAGGTCGTAGCCCGCATTGTCTTTGCGCAGCGCGCTCAACCCGTTCCAGACCCGGCCGTCTGCCAGCACCACTTCGAGGCCGAGCACGAGATCGCGCATGTTGCCATAGGCAAGGACGCCGGTTCCGCCGGCATTGGTGGCGAGGTTGCCGCCGATCGTGCACGAGCCCTCCGAGGGCAGTGACAGGGGGAACAGCATCCCCTCCTGGTCGGCCGCCGCCTGAGCCTCGGCGAGCAGGACGCCCGCCTCGACGGTGATACTGGCGCTCAACGGGTCGATGGCGCGGATGTGCGAGAGGCGACCAAGCGACAGGACGATCCCGCCATGCGGCACTCCGCCTCCCACCAACCCGGTATTACCACCCTGAGCAACGATGGCGATTCCAGCGGCGGCGCAGGTCGCAACAACGAACGCGACGTCGCCGGTATCGGCCGGCCGAACGACGGCGAGCGCGCTGCCGTGAAAGAGGCCGCGCCATTCCAGGAGATGGGGTGCAATCTCTGCGGGGGCCGTAAGGACGTGCTTCTCTCCCAAACGCTCAGTGAGACGGAAGAGAAGATCGGCGGGAGCAGTCACGGGCAGCTCTGGGTGGGAGATCGAGGGGTAACACGAGGTGGGGAGGCCGGACCGTCACGATGGCGGCTGCGAACTCACCTCCTATGATAAGGTTCGTGACCAGTCTTTGCAGGGCACGGAGCCGTGCCGCAACTGATCAGTGCAAACCCGGAGGAGGCGCCCAACTGATGCTGTCCGTGATCCCGAACCCACCCCGTACCGCCCTGCCCATTGCTGGCAGCGAGGACTTTTTCCCTGTGCGCCGCGTCTATTGCGTGGGACGCAACTACGCCGCCCATGCCCGCGAAATGGGGAAGGATCCCGAGCGCGAGCCGCCGTTCTTCTTCATGAAACCGGCGGACGCACTTCAGATCGTCCCGGGCGCGGATGCAGTAGACCATCCCTATCCGCCCCGCACCACCAATTACCATTTTGAGGTGGAACTCGTAGCAGCCCTCGGATGCGGCGGGCAGGACATCCCCACGGCCGATGCCCTCGATCATGTCTACGGCTACGCCGTTGGGCTCGACATGACCCGACGCGACGTTCAGGACGAAGCCAAGCGCCTTTCCCGCCCGTGGGACCTCGCCAAATCGGCCGATGCCTCGGCGCCCATCGGACCACTCCACCCGGTCGAAGGTCGCAGGCATCCGATGCGCGGCGCCATCACACTCTCGGTGGACGACAATCCCCGCCAAGCCGGCGACCTATCGGAGATGATTTGGTCCATAGCCGACCAGATCGCACTCCTTTCCACCTATTTCGAGCTCCATCCCGGCGACCTGATCTTCACCGGTACGCCTTCAGGCGTCGGTGCGGTCGAGCGCGGACAAGTGATGCAGGCGGCCATCGAAGGCTTCGGCGCCATCCGCCTTAACGTCGTATGATTGGCTCCCTCGTCGACCGGCCGCTGATCCAACGGTTATTCCAGTTCGGCGCCCTCGTGTCCCGTGGGATGACCCTCGGCGTGCGGGGCGTCGCCCTCGACACTCGGGGCCGCGTCTGCCTCGTGCGCCATACTTATGTGGAGGGATGGCACCTGCCCGGGGGTGGCATCGAGATTGGCGAGAATGCCATCGACTCCATGGTTCGAGAGTTTCGGGAGGAGGCCGAGATCGTCGTGGAGGCGGCAGACACCCTGCGCCTGCATGGCTTCTTCCGCAGCACCGCCGCAACGGGCCGCGACCACATCGCTGTCTACGTCGCCCCCACTTTCACACTCCTCGGACCGAAGGCGCCAGACCGGGAAATCGCGCAGAGCGACTTCTTCGCGCTCGACGCCTTGCCCAAAGACACGACGCGGGCCACCCACAGCCGCCTCGACGAGATCGTCCATGGACTCTCCCCAACGGCCACGTGGTGAGAACGCGAGAAAGTTGCCCGCCGGCAAAAGAACCGAAAAACAACTCTTGCCACGCCCGCCGGAATGTTGTTTAGAGACGCCGTCCGGGGCCGCCGGCGGGTCTTCTCCTCCAGCGGCACGGCATAGTGAGCGGGTGTAGCTCAGGGGTAGAGCACAACCTTGCCAAGGTTGGGGTCGAGGGTTCGAATCCCTTCGCCCGCTCCAATTCATCCAACCAGCGGAACATACGCGATAGGCCGCCTTCGGGCGGCCTTCGTCGTATCTGGGGCTCGCATTCCGTCTTTCGATGGACGGTCATGACGAGTTCTCAAGCATACACATTGCCGGTCATCCGATGGCCGCCAGCGAACCATCTCGATGAACCAATACGCCCTCTGCATGTTGAGTCACCGACAGCAAGGGATAAAACGTATGACATCGACCTGGATGACCCTCGAGGAACTCGCTCTCAACCGCCAGATCACGGTGGATGAGGCGCTCCGCATTGTGAACGAGGCCCATTGCCCCAAGGTGTTCCGTGCGACGGCAACCCTGTATCTGGTCTGAGGGCCAAGCGGGCGTGCTAGAGATTCAGTAGCGGTAGTTGTTTTCTACCTCCGTCGGGTTCCGACCCGCTAACTCAGGGCCCGACGGAATGCGAGGCGCTGAAATCATTCCAAATTGCCATTCTGACGGCATTCGCAGCCTGTACTACCCTCGCTTCGGCAACCCATGCTGCCCCCGTGTTACTTAGCAAGGTGCAGCTCGATCCGTCGAGCAGAGTTGAACAAGTCCAGTACGCATACGATAACAGCGCTCGTTATCCGCTCCGCATGCCCATTCGCCAGGAAATTCATCGTGAGCGTCCTTAGGATGCCCGTCTCTGGGCTTGGCGCTGCAGCTACTGAATATCATACCGGCACTATTTTTTCATTTAGCGGAATGGAAATAGCCCAGCGCCATCATCTGGCACTGGGCTATTTTTACGTCAAGAACTAGCTAGCACCAGCATTGGTACGGGATTAGCTGCGAGTAGCGGTTTGTATCGAGGCGATAGCAGATCCGGTATTTTCGACCCGACCGTGCGGGGTCACACCGGTATTCGGCAAGATCGGTATTGTGTTGGGCTGCAACCCGCACTGCCCCTGCACCGGCGAAGAACGGCCGGCTGGAGGCGTTTCCACCCGCCCCCACCTTGGCCGGGACAACCAGCCGTTGGGACAGCCCAATTCAATAAATCGTTACTTCGCGCGCACGAGAAACCGGTTTGTCACCGCCGCTTGAAAGCGTTGCACGGTGATACCGTCACAGCGCCTGTCCGCCATTCTGACGCATGGGATCACAGATTTTCGCAGACACCTTATCGAGATGTTCGCATGCATTCTTGAGGTACCAAGCCTTCAGATCCGGCTGGGTTGGTGCGACGAACATCGCCACAAGGACGAAGCCGACGAAGCCGAGGACGACAAGCGTCAGAAGATTCCGCATCAACTCACTCCAAAAAAAGAGCGTCCTCTCCTGGAAACAGGGCGCAAGCCCATAGGAGACAACGTAAAACGGCCAGCCAATCGCCTCAACGGACAATTCAGCTGGCCGATTCGGTAATAACACGGCTTGTGAAAGCCGACACGGGAAAGGCTGTTGAGACCTGATCTTTCAACGTTGTTGACAGCGTCCTGGTTCCCAGTTGTGGATCTTATCTCTCTGCAGGTTCAAAAAGCGGTACGATCTTCATGGCCGGCACCAGCACGAGGCCTTTGTCGGTGATCCGAATCTCTGGAATGACAGACAGCGGAATCAGGTTGAACCCCATATAGGGGATCGTGCAGCCGGCCCGCTCCCAGGCTATCTTCAGCAAACGGACTTCTTCGGCGACGAGGCCGACGCGCTTGTCGGAGAGAAGCCCTGCCACAGGCAGCGGAACCATCGCGGTGACCCTCCCATCCTCGACCACGCAGACGCCCCCCTGGATCGTCGACAGCGCATCTAGAGCGACGCGCATGTCCTCTTCATTCAGCCCGGCCACGATTACGTTGTGCGAATCGTGGCCGACACTGCTCGCGACAGCGCCCTGTTTCAGACCAAAGGCGCGCAGCAATCCGTGCGCGACGTTCCCGGCCCTGCCATGGCGCTCGATCACGGTGACGAAGCACAGGTCGTTGTCCCGCAATGTCGTTACCCAATCGAGGCCGGGCGTCAGATCGTAGCGCTCGTGGGTCAACTCGATGCCGGGAAGCGTGGTGCGAATGGCGTTGACGACACAGCGGCCTTCGGGAAACGGCGGGACGAGGGCAGGAAGCGGCTGTGGCAGATGCATCGTTGCATAGGCTGGTGCAGGATATCGATAGGGTCGCGAGAGTGCCGCATCGAGGAGGGGAGTAACCGCACGGTTCTCGACCACGCACCGTCCGCCATACCATGTGGTCTGCGGGATCAAGTCATCATCGAGGAGGACCAGATCGGCCCGACGTCCCCCGCCGAACCCACCAATCTCGCCATCGAGCCCATACCGGGTCGCCGGATGGAGCGAGCCCATTGACCATGCCTGTTCGCGGGGGATGCCCATGCGGATTGCCTCGCGCACCACCCAATCCAGGCCGTAAGCGAGGAGATCCTGCGCATCCCGGTCGTCGGTGCAGACGCAGACCCGCTTGGCCGAGGCTCCCAGTTCGATGATCGTACCGATAGCCTTGGGCAAACTGTGCCAGGGCGTGGTCGGCGGGCCGCCGCGCAGGTAGATCCACAAACCCGCCTCGAGCAGGTCGTCGGCAATATCCCTGTCGGTGGCTTCGTGGGTGTCCGTGACCCCGCTGGCCGCGTAGGCCGCAACGAAGCCGCGGCCGTAGATATGGCCGGAGACCGGCCGCCCCCGTTGCAGAGCCGCCGCGATGATGGCATGCGCCCTTTCATCGCCCTCGGCGACGGCGACGAAATCCATCTTCTCGCCAAGGCCGATCGCCTCCGGCCACGCATCGAACAAAGCTCCGATCTTCTCGGCCGTCAGGTCGCCGCCGGCGGTTTCCAAGGCCGGCGACGTAGCCGGGACCGTGCTTGGCACCGTGAGGTAGATATTGAGCGGCGCCTCGCGGGCATCCTCCAGCATCCAGGCGATGCCGTCCGCATCAAGGACATTTCCGATCTCGTGGCTGTCGCAGACGATGGTCGTGGTGCCGTTGAGGAGCGCCGCCTCGGCATAGGCGCAGGCGGTCACCATGCTGCTCTCGATATGCAGATGTGGATCCACCAGGCCGGGCGCCAGAATACCGCCGGCCGCATCGTAACGGGGGGCACTCCCGCGATAGGCACCGGCAGGCTTTACGGCGGCGATACGTCCTCCGGCGATCCAGACTTCACTGTCCGGCCGGATCCGCTCGGAATAGGTGGAGAGGATACGCGCACCGGTGATGACGAGATCGGGCTCCGCCCGCCCCGCGGCGACGCCGGCGAGATGCCGGGTCATCCGGGCCAAGGGTGCGACGGAAAAACGTGTCAGCGGCGTCGGATCGGTCATCGTCGGCTTGGCTCCTGGCATCATCGGACCGGCCGCCACGGCAGGCCGGTCTTGCTCGGCGGCGCGCACGCATCATGCCACAGGCGGGTCTACCGCGCCTGCGCGTCCAGAAAGGCGGGTTGCCAACCTGTTTCGCCGGGACCATGTAGCGCTGCGAGTTCGGTCGTGGCGTCTCCCAACGGTGACGGTCACGGCGCAGGAATGTCGGCGGGACCAGACGGTCGAACGTCGAACATTTCGCCTACCGAACCCTCGACATCACATTCCCCGATCGCATCATCGAGCATTTGTCATGGCCAAGCGTACAAAGTCGAAACCGCAGGAGCGGGGCTCAGTCCTGTTCGACGTGGTCTATGAAGACGAGTCCCGTGCCTCGAACCGTCGGGTTCCCATGGAAATCCTCGGAGGGCTCGACGGTGACGAGCCCGCCCGGCAACTGATCGAGGAGCAGGACCGCGCCATCGCCGAGAAGTCGGGCCGTCCGTCCCGCGCCATTCGAAGCCTGAGCCGGTCGCCGGCCCGCGCGATCAGCAGCGAGTCCGGCGATTGATCCTCAGGCTTTCTTGAGGAACTGTGTCTTCAGAACGAGGCCCTTCACCTTCTCGGCGTTGCACTCGATCTCTTCAGGATCTTCCGTGAGGCGGATGTTCTTGATGAGCGTCCCGCGCTTCAGGGTGGTGGAGGTGCCCTTCACCTTGAGATCCTTCACCAGCGTGACGGAATCCCCGTCGGCCAGCTTTGTGCCGTTGGCATCCTTCGTATCGGCCATGGTTCAGGCCCCGGCATCGGGCGGCATGTAGGGCTGCCCGGCATTGGTCAGCGCCCGGTCCACCGCCTCGATGGCGAGGAGGATGCGCATGAAATCCTCGGCGGCGGAGGCAGCTGCGAGTTCGCTCGAACCGATCCGCTTGGCCAAGGCGTTGCGCTGTCGCGAGAGGCTGGCGCGGGCGCGGTTGAGGTCGGCAATCTCGTCGGGCGTCATGGTAGGGTCTCTCTGCCGATCGACCGTCCAGGCGGTCTCGGGTGCGGAGCGATGCAATCTTTGGCCGCAGGATGCAATGGCGCATGCGGCGGCATCGCCGCGGATGGGGCGACGGATTCGATACAGACGGCCCCGGCCGTCTCGCGAAGCGGCCTTACGGGGCGGTCACAGCTCCGCGGACCGCCCCGAAAGCTCGGCCCGCAGGTTTCGGGCAGCCCGGGTCAGCGCCTCGTCGCGGCGGCGGCGCGGACGCGGCACGTCGATCGTCATGTCGGCCGCGACCCGGCCCGGGCTTCCTGCCAAGACCACGACACGGTCGGCCAGGGTGACGGCCTCGTCGATGTCGTGGGTGACGAACAGGATGGTCTTGCCGGTCGCGGCCTGGATGCGCTGCAACTCGTCCTGCAGGCCCTCGCGGGTGAAACTGTCGAGTGCGGAGAACGGCTCGTCCATCAGGAGCACGTCCGGGTCCACGGCGAGCGCGCGCGCGATGGCGACGCGCTGGCGTTGCCCGCCCGAGAGTTGGTGCGGCCAGCGCTGGCCGTATTCGCCGAGTCCGACGAGGTCGAGCATCTCCTGCGCCTTGGCGAGGCGCTGAGGCTTCGACAGGCCGCTGCCTTCCAGGCCGAAGGCCACGTTGGCGACGACCCGGCGCCAGGGCAGCAGGCGCGCATCCTGGAACACCAGCGCCATCGGCGTGCGGCAGCCCTCGCGCGTGGCGAGGCGCACCGTTCCCCCGCTGGGGGCGGCGAGGCCGATGAGAACGCGCAGGACGGTAGATTTGCCGACGCCGGATTCGCCGACGATGACCACGAACTCGCCGCGCGCGATGGAGAGATCCAGCTCCGACAGGATGACATTGCGCACCCCGTCGCGCTCGTAGGCCAGGCTGAGGCCGCGTATGTCGATGATCGGGTCCATCAGGCGCGCCACCGCAGGAGCCAGCTCTGGAGGGCGACGAAGCCGGTGTCGAACAGCCCGTAGAGGCCGGCCATGGTGAGCATGTAGACGACCACGATATCGGTGGAGAGGAGGCTGGAGGCCTGCATCATGCGCGCGCCGACACCCGGCACGCCGAAGATCTCGGCGGCCACCACCGCCATCCAGGCCTGGCCGAGGGCCGTGCGCAGGCCGACGAGGATGCCGGGGGTCGCAGCCGGCAGCAGGATCTTGGTGAGCCGCGCCAGCGGAGAGCGGAAACCGAAGGCCTGGGCGACCTCCACGAGGTCCCGGTCGACCCCGCGCACGGCCCCTTGAGTCGCGAAAAACACGATCCAGAACACGCCGATGGCGATGATGAACACGGCGGCCGAGGGCTGGACCCCGAACCAGATGATGGCGAAGGGCACCCAGGCGAGGCCGGGAATGGGCCGCAGCAGGCGCACGATCCAGGCGGTGAGCGCCTCGAAGCCCCGGAACATGCCCACCAGGATGCCGAGCGCGATGCCTGCCCCGGCGCCGACGGCGAGGCCGACGAGGTAGTGGCTCAGGCTCGACAACACCGCCTCGCCCCACACCCCGAGACGGATCTCGTTGAGGAAGGCGGCCGGGATCGTGCTCGGCGGCGGCAGGAAGGCCGGGTTGATCAGCCCGAGCCGAGGCATCGCCTCCCAGAACAGGAGGAAGGCGACGAGTCCGAGAGCCGCGAGGGCGGGTGCGCGAAGGGCCTTCATCCGATCAGCGCGCGATCGCCTTCTCGTAGTAGCGCGAGTCGAACAGCCCATCGAGGGGCACGTCCTTCTCGAGGGCGCCGATGGAGACCTGATAGGCCTGCATCGCCTTGGTGGCGACGATGATGGCGCGCGGATCGACGGTGAACTTCGCCGCCGGCGAGGTCAGGGCCTTCTGGATCGTGGCGAGGTCGACGATGCCCTTGCCGAGGGCGGCGAGCACGTGGGGCGCGGCCTTGGCCGAGTCGGATTTCAGCAGCGTGTCGGCGCGGATGAGGGAGCGCACCAGGGATTCCACGGCGCCGGGGTTGCGGTCGGCATAAGCGCCGTAGACGCCCACCACCGTGCCCGGCTGGTCGGGGAACATCTCGGCTCCGTTGGCGATCAGCTTCACGCCCGGATTGCGGCCCTGGATGATGGTGAGGGCCGGCTCGCGGATCGAGGCGCCGTCGACGGCGCCGGCGAGGATCGCCTGCTGCGTGGCGTCGATCCCCATGGGCACCACCTCGGCATTGGCCTTGTCGGCCTTCGCCACCTGCCACAGCCAATGCTGCAGGGTGGTGTTGGGCACCGAGCCGAGGGGCTGGGTGGCGAGCCGCGCGGAGCGGCCTTCCTTGGCCTTGAACTGCGCGAAGGCCTCGGCTTTGCTGGCACCGTTGGCGAAGAACGGGGCGAGCTTCGGCCCGGCCACGAACACCATCTCCTCCACCGCCGTGGAGGCGACGACGCGGACGTCGATGTTCTTGGTCCGCGCCACGGCCAGCGGCGCGACCCCGGCCACGTAGACGTCGATCGTGCCCGAGGCGAGAGCCTGGATCATGTTCGGGCCGGATTCGAAGGTGGTGAAGGAGGGGGCGAGGCCCGCCTCCTTGAGCCAGCCCTCGCCGTCGGCGACGAAGATCGGCGAGGCGCCGATGACCGGGATGACGCCGATCCGCATGGGGATCGGAGCCGTCTGGGCGGAGGCGGGGGCCGCGATCAGCCAACCGGCCAGGGAGGCCAGGATCGTCGCGATGACGGGAAGGGCAGGGCGCATCGAAGGGTCCGGATTCCGGGGGAAGCAGGTCGGCTCGCGGCGAGCCGTGGCCCGGCCATGCCACAGGAGCCGCGTTCTTCAAACACCGTTGCGCGAAAGAACGGCCCGCTTCGCGAATCTAAGGACGCCCTTCCACGGCCAAGCTTGAGGGGAGAGGCTTTATTCCCCAGCCCCGGGCGTCCGGCCGGAACGGCCTTGGCTGTATTCAGTTGAGAGGCAGGACCTCGTGAAGAGCAAGGCCTCGGCCGTCCATCGAGACGACCGACCAACGACAAGGACAGACGCCATGAGCTTTCTCGGCAGCATCGTCAGCAAGATCCTCCATCCGTTCGGCGGCGGAACCACCTCGGCGGATGCCGCACCGGCAAACGCCCCGGCCGGCTCCACCACCACCGCCCCCACGGAATCGGCGGCCGCTCCGAAGCCCGGCGAGCCGGTGGACGTGGAAGCCGTGCTGAACGGCATGGCCGCGAAGAACTCCCAGACCCTCAACTGGCGGACCTCCATCGTCGACCTGATGAAGCTCCTCGACATCGATTCGAGCCTCAGCGCCCGCAAGTCGCTCGCCGACGAACTACACTACACCGGCGACAAGGAAGACTCGGCCACGATGAACGTCTGGCTGCACAAGCAGGTCATCAAGAAGCTCGAAGAGAATGGCGGCAAGGTGCCGGCCGACCTGAAGGATTGATCGCAGGGGAGCATCCCCCTCTCCCCGCGCGCGGGGAGAGGATCGCGGACACCTCATCGTGTCCGCGATGAGCGAGAGGCGAAGCCGAAGCGGGGGTGAGGGGGCGATTCCGAAAGAGACTCGTCCGTCATCGCCCCCTCACCCTCGGCTGCCGCCTCGACGCGCCGACGACGAGGTCGTCGCGTCCCTCTCCCCGCGAGCGGGGCGAGGGGATCCAAACACCTTCACCCCCGCGCGCGACAGCGCCGGGGGCATGGCCTAAAAGAAGCCCCGAACAGGGGACGCGGGACGCCGCGGAACCCATTGAGCGCTAGAATTGTTTGCCGGTCCCCCGGCGTCCCGTCAGGCTCCGGCGTTCCCGCCGGGGCCTGTTTTGCGTCACGGTGTCTCCAGCGGTCCTCGCGTTGCGTCGCGCCTGAGGTGGTCGTGTTGCATCCCAGCCCGGCTGTTCGAACGGACTTTGCCCCGCACGCCCTCTCGTATTGGAGGGGCCGCAAACCTCATCATGGCAGCCCAGAACGGGGTC
>NZ_JADIJP010000039.1:0-29070 GCF_017355285.1 Methylobacterium sp. SD274
ACCGCCGTGAGCCGAGCGGCGCGCCTCGACGTAGGTGCTGTCGATGGCTGCCGCGTCGCCAGCCCATCCGGCTTTGGCCAGGGAAGCCAGCATCGCCCGCCAGGACCCGCGCCGGTACCACCTGTTGAACCGGTTGTAGATTGTGGTGCGCGGACCGTACTCTACCCGGCAATCCCGCCAGCGGTAGCCCGAGGTGAGCACATGCAGGATGCGTGAAATGATCTTCTGGTCGACCTTGCGTTTGGGGCTGGGCTGGTTGACCGGCATGAACAGCTCTATCACCGTCCACTGATCATCCGAGTTCCGGAATAGGTCCGCCTTCACCACCTCAGTGCTGAAAACGGACGGCGTGAATCACAAAAATTACAGCCTCAGCAATATCTTGGTTCGGTTCAGACCCTAGCGTAAACAGGCACCATATACGGCAAGAGGCGAGTGCACGGCGCTATGGCGCCGTGCACGGATCGACGAGCCATGTCTACTCAGAACGGTGGCCGAGATTTGTCAGGGCACTGCCTTCGGACTGCGATTTACCCTGTGTCGCTAACGCCTGTGCTGAAGCTTGTTCACGGACGGCGTTTGCGGCTTGCCGTAGGCGCGCCATGTCCTCCACCTTCTGTCTTATAATCGAATGATCGGTGACGTGGCCTTCTGAGGCGGTGCGACCACTCTCATCGCTCGTCTGTGGATACGAGGGAGGCGCAGATGCGACAGGCGCGACGCGCGATGCCGCGATCTGCGGCGTTGATATTGATGGCGTAGCACCTGTCCGATCTGTAGCGGATGCTGGCAAGGCGTTGCAATTTGGATGGGTCGAGGGCGCGTGCAGCGCCAGAGTGGACGGCGTTGGGGGAGCTGCAGTAACGGCGGCCGCTGGTCGGAAGTTTGGGGGTACGACAGCTGGTGCTGCAGGGACCGCTGATGGGTCGGGCGTTGGTTTAGTTTGGGTGGCAACCGATGTCGGCGTCGTGCCCTGGACTACCGTCTGTTGCGTTTGCCCCGTCTGCTTCGGCGTCCGCACCACGGTTGGGACTGCCTTCTTGTCCCTCGCCTTTTTTGTCAGCCTTTTGTTACGAGCGTTAAGGTAGCGTCTCAGCTTTGGCGCGTCCATCTGAATGCCGCCAAGCTTGATGCACGTAGCGATTTGCTCGTACGAGTAGCCGGCCTTGTAGAGTTCCCGAATCTTTATCGCTAATTCTCCCACCGCGCTGACGAGAGTGGTTTTCCCGGGTGCTGGTGCGGGTGTTGTAAGCTTGAGCGCTTCGAGCGCTTGCCGAGCGACCGTGAGTTCCTGCGCCGTCACTGCCATCTTTGCCGTCATTAAGGTGCTCATCGATCATCTCCATGGATTGCGTCAGTTCTCGCATTCCCAGTCGGGACGAATCTGACTGGATCCATGGTCGTCATCGATCAGTGTTCGGGCAAGCTGGAATTCGATGCGAATCCACGAATACTGAGCGTCATGTGCCATTTCACGCTCGATTCGCAACAAATTACACTGAGATTCAGTTTACAAGAGCCTTGGTTATCAGCCTTTAATCAGCGATTGCACGCGGTCCGCTTGGGGATCGGTGAGGCGATTGTCGCTGCGAAGGAGGACGTCTCGTGCTGATCTATGCGGACCATAACGCGCTACAGATGGAGAGCATCAGGTGTCGGACAGGTAACAGAGCAAGTGAGGGTGAGGCGTTTGAAGGAGCGATCATGCCTTGTTTCGAACCTGTATCTAGCCTGTCGTACCGGCATGACGGAGGAAGGGAGAAGAGAGCGGGCAGGATGCTCTTTGCTATCCGCGCCGGCCAAGCCGGGCGCAGACCGCATCGAGGCGGGAGCCGTTCGGCGCTCACGCTTCTCACAACTCCCTCAGCCTGTCGGGGCGTCCCCCCGATCCCCCATCCCTGAAGCCACCCGGAAGGACGCAGCCGATGTCCAGCCAGAGTGGATCTGAATGCCGCCGCCTCACCAAACAGGTCGGCATTCGTCTCACACCCGAAGAATACGATCGTTTGTTGGGCGAAGCCAATGCTGCAGGCCTCACGCTGGCAGCGCTCACCAGGCGCCGCCTGCTGGGACTGCACATCACGGCACAGGTCGACGCAGAATTGATCCGTGAACTGCGCCGTCTCGGCGGATTGGCCAAGCTCGCCATCCGCACCCCGAGCCTGCGCGAAACCGGTCATCCTGTCCTGCATGACATCCGTCGCGCCATCGATGCGCTGTCGCGGCCGGCGTCATGATCGGCAAGCAGATGCCGAAGCGTCGCGACGGCGCACTGATCGGACGGCAGATCCTAGACCTCGCCGCCTACATAGACCGTCGTGATCGCGGGGCTGACCGGGGCGACGTGCTCGCCTTCGGTCAGCTCAATCTGATCGCTGGGACGCGGTCAGGCCAGATCGCTGAAATGATCGCGACGGTGATGGGCGCGCCGCGCGCGCACTCCCCGGTCGAGCACGTGGTGTTGTCATGGCGGGCCGGTGAGCAACCCAGCATCCGCCAGATCGAGCAGGCTCTGGTGATCCTGCAGGAGGAGACCGGTTTACGTGGGCACGGGATGCTGTGGACGCTGCACGGCGGCAGCGACAACCTGCACCTCCATGCCCTGATCTCACGCGTCGCACCCGACGCCCAGAAGACGACCAAGGTCGCTTTCTTTCATCGCAGCTTAGGGCGCGCCGTGGCCCGCATTGAGCACGCACAAGGCTGGCAACGCGAGCCGCGCGCGCATTTCGAAGTTCTCGAAGAATGGGAAGGAGAACATCATGTCAAACAGTATGGGGGGCGCCCCCACAACGCATCCGGATTTGATCCGCATCGCAGCGACCGAGGCACAGGGGGCGCATATGGACACGGGGCAGATCCTCAAACTACTCATGGAGGGGGGAGAGGAGGCCGATCCGATTGGGGCGATCATCGACAGCCAGGACCGGGGCGCGGAGCGTCTCGAACTGATCATCAGGATGTTGATGGAACTTCAGCGAGACGTATCGCAGCTGAGGGCCAAATCGGACGTGATGGTGGCGGACATTCAGACGCTGCGCACGCAGCTCAACGTCGTCTACGGCAAGCTGGCCAACGTAACACTGAGGCCCGCCTCCGTCGCAGGGTCGCCGCAGTAAATCTGCGGGCGTGCAACCGGAGCCGCACTTCGCAGACGTCACCGCACGAGGATCGATCCGTCCCCACAGTTGACGTGGGCATGCATGCGAGCTCGGCATCTTATCCTGCCAATGCAAACACGCAGGCAGCACGCTGCGCTCGCCTCCTTGCCGCGGTCCGAATGCGACGGGCTCATCGCACGACGCTCAGCGGCCATGCTCTCGTTCATAATATTGGACTCGGTGATGCGCTTACGGCAGGTGCTGCCGTCGCCGAGATCCGGGGTGGTGTTGAGAGTGCCGCGCGCAGGGCCATCGAGGTCGCTGGCCCCATCGTCAAACGCGTCAAATCCTGGAGCGAGTTGCATAGGGAACTCGCCCGCCAGCACATCTTCTATCAGGCAAAAGGCTCAGGCGCTGTGCTGGTACTGGACGGTGTCATGGTCAAAGCCTCGACGTTCCGCGAGGCAGGCCGCAGCAAACTTGAAAAACGCTTCGGACCATTTGAACCTGCTTTCAGCACCCCTGCGAACCATGGGAATGCAAATGTCGGGAACGAAGATGCTGTGCGTCCTGCACCAGGGATCGACGAGAATTCGTTCGCCGTTTCTTGCAAGAGAAAACAGGCAGCCGTTATCGCGCACCACGAGTATCGAACAATCTACGCACCATTTGCCTTTGCGCCGATGTTGATGGCGGCGGTTGCGGGTGGAGCGCCTCGAGCCGCACCGAGCGCACGTGACATCGCCAAAGAACTGGGACGACCTAAACCGAAACGCACTCCTGTCGCACGCGTGTCTGCTCCCGGCCTTCATCCCAAAAGCTTACTCACGCACTATGAAACTGCTTTGCAGGCCGACTGCTACCGGATCATCGCTGAACGATCTGGCGCCCCGTCCTCCCATCGCGATCTCGTAGGGGCGGCTACCGGCCCAGATCGCCTCTTCCAGATCACACCAAGACCGATGACCGGCGTCGCGGCGGCGTGGCCCGAACTCGAGACGGCTGCCGGTGCGCCATGCTCCCTCTTCCTACAGCCGGTCTCGACCACGAGACACCACGTTGTCCTATCAGGTCTGGCCCATGACGATCTTGCTCATGTTCGCACACGTCACGCGCCGGCGCTCGTGCTCGAAAGTGCCGACCATCGCTATGAGGTCGTCCTGACCAGTGAAAAGCTCGGATTGCCCTATGAGGCAGCAGCCGTAGCAGCCGCCGCAAAACAGCTTCGTGAGTTTTATAGCGCAGAGCGCGGGCGCTACGGTTTGCGAATCCGGAAAGATGGGGTGCGACGGGAAGGACGCGAACGAGAGGCTGAGCCGTCTCCTGCCTACGCCCAGATCGTGGACGGTGCCGGTACCCTCTGCAGCTTCCTAAAATCCATTATCAAGAAATGGATCATAACGTTCATCAACCGCCTTGGACTAGGCGCTGGCTCGCGCCTAGGACGCGGATGGCCCTCCGATGGAGAGCCTGAACCAGAGAATGCCCCGGTGTATTGGGCGCATCGCGCCGACATCCTCGCGCATTGGGAGGGACGCTGGCCCGATGCCTCCCGCGTCGACAGCCTGATCGCCCGGCGCATGCAGACCAATGGGCATGCCGAAGCGGCTGTCGCCAATGTGATCACGGCATGTGCTCCGGCTGTCGAGCGGCTGAGGCGATACGACTGGATCGCCTATGGCCGACGCGCGGCAGCCCACGCTTTTCACGATACCGAGGACACATGCTGGGCTTTCGACCGGTGCACCACAATGCGGTGGCGCGAATTGGAGGAGGACGTGAAGGCGCGAGCAGTAGCCAGGAAAATCGCTTCACCGCCGCCGATCGACGTCGTCATCCCGCCGTGGCCTGGAGGCGAGATGGATACGGGCAAAGCGAGGCGTGCCGCACCAGCAGCCCAAGGCGCCGCAAATGGGCGCGGTGGTGGCTATGAGAGGTGATTCGGACTTGCGTGCTGCGAAGTCTGATGGTGAGCCTAAGTGTTACTCAATTTGTAGCCCCCGCTAATTATTAGATGTCGACCTCCAGCGGTTCAATTGCCAAGCTCACCGTCGAAAGAAGCATATCGGTCGTGGCATTGTCGCGAGCCCGCATTGCCATGCCAATGATGAGGGTCCCGTAAAACTCAGTGAATATGCTCAAGAGAAGGGACGAGATCTGTTCCTCTGAGACTGCGCGCGCAAGCCTGCCGTGGATCGCATTTTGGATGCGATCCCGATATTGCGCCGTCCAGGTTACCAAAGCAGCGTTCTGTGGTGTGCAGTTCGTAGCTCCTGTGACGATCAGGCAACCGCGCATCGGGGCATGGGCCGTGTAGAGATGGGCTAGGCTTTTGAGCAAAAACTCGAACGCCTCCTCGACGTTCGGCAAGCTTTCCAATTCAGCCAGCAGGGGGACGTAATACGTATCCCAGTAGAGTTCGGTGGCGGACTGGAATAATCGCTCTTTGTCCCCGAACGCTTTGAACAGGCTTGGCATATGGGCGATACCCATGGACGTCCGAAGCCGCTCAAGTGATGCTCCTTCATAGCCGAGTTCCCAAAAAACCAGCATCGCGACTGAAAGCGCGTGACCGGTATCGAAGTTTCTTGGTCGTCCCACCGGCATGCGGATTTCAGTAAATTAGGCTGGGATAAAGAATCCATCCTTATCCCGTATGGGAAGTAGGATTAATAAATTACCCACCGCTAAAAAACCAGCATGCATCAATCGCTGATGCGGTTTGTTTTGCCGGCGCGACCCACTGGAGAACCTGCTGATGAACCGAGGCTCAGCAGGTCCAAAAGAGTGAGATTGGGTACGACCTGTCCTACGCAAGAACTTAAGGTTCTCGAAAATCACACTTAAGGCGTCCGTATGAGACAACTGGGTAGAAGTTGGCTGTACGAGTTCGTGAGCGAGCGTGCCAGCGTAGCCCGCGGGCGTACGGAAGGCGGTGTGCAGCGGCAGCCCACCGGGAAAACTACCAGTTTCGCCGCTCATGCAGGAATGGAAATTTGCCGGGCCGAAATAGTAGGTCGCCTTGAAAAGATGTTTCAGATGAAGGACTTGCTTGCGGATCTGAGGCAGGCGGCCCATCTAGGGCGTGCGAGTACTTCGCGGGTCCATTAGCCGACCCCGGGGCACTGCGCATGGTGGAGCGCCGGTTCCAGCGGGGCCGAGCCTTCGGGGCTCAAAGTAGGCGATACTTCCGAGGGCACCCATTCGCCGTATTCCGTTGTTTGAGGAGCCTGATGTGGGATTGACCTGACCGGCATGCTTGGTGATCTCGCAGCCGATGGTAAGCGGAAGTCTCGCGTGCGTGCCCGGATCGGGGGCGTGGCCTCGATCATACTGGGCGCCCCGACTCCGTCGAAGTGCAGAGCGACATGCCCACCGCATTCGTCGAAGATGATGCACTGCCCCGCACTCAATCGCCTCAGTGGCGAGGTGAGGTGCAGCTCGCAGGGTGCGCCCGAGGCCGTATGTCGGCAGAACGCGCGTGGTCAGACATGCTGAGTTTCAAATATTTGGCGGGTCGTGGATCGGCGCGAGAATGGCGATGGGTCCGCTTAGGTTGTCCCGCATCGCTCGGGGAGGCCTCGCGCCGTCGCGTATGCCGGCCCCTCCAGGCGCCAGCGCCAGAGGTCAGCGAAGACATTTGGTGCATTCGTCAGGTCGCAGGGCCACGAGAGTTCGCGCACGGAGTGGAAGGAAAGGGTCACGCAGGTGACGATCACTGGCACCGGCTGGACGATTAAAGCAATGTAGACCTTCAGAACCATTTCAGCGTCTCCCTCACAGCGCCGATGGGAGCGTTGTCCTTTGTTTCAGTTATCAACCTGCGACGACCACCATATAGCTCGCTCCGTCGGAGGAGCAGGACACATCCATGGCGCTGAGGCGCTTAGCCTGCATTTGCGCTGCCTCTTGAAAATCGAAGCGTGGCACTGATGCTGCCGGCTTCAGAAATCCGAAACCTTGGTCGAGGACGAGCACGGCGTCCGGACCGTCCGTATAGCTGAGGGTTAGACGCCGCGAGTGCGAACAGGGTTCAACTTTGAGCTCCAGATCAAGTCCGGCAGTTTGGCAGAGATGTCGGATAACAACTGCACGATCGGCCTCTGTTCGCCAGTCGTGTGACAAGCGGTGAGGGACACTGTCATTGTATTTGAGGGGGGTCGTCATCAGCAACAATGGCCGCCTTTGCGGGCCCGACAGTGCCGCCGCCAAGCGGGCCGCGACGCGCGTGACGAGTAGCGCTACGAGGGGCGAGCGAACATAGCGGTCGCTGTAGCTTATTGCTGTCAGCTGACCCGGTCGCCACAGGCCCGCTGCATCGAGTTCCGGCCTAAGCAGGGTTAAAAAGCGATCACCCAGTCCACGGATTGGACCGTCAAGCTGGCGCCCCGGTTCGATGAACCGCGTGCCGTGCCGTGGCAACAGACTGTCGGGGTCGAACGGCTGGTAGACTGGAGGTTGTCCCAGAAAGGTGACGACGGGCGCCTCGCGGCCAAGCCCCCAGTTGTCGCCGAACCGAGCTGACGCGTCGTCGCGCGAAGCCCAAATGCGCCCGTCAGATAAGGCGGCGATCGCGCGCGCTCCGTTGGGGAAGCGCAGCGCATCCCCGGTAGCCAAATGTAGCCCGTACCGAACGGCTGCATCCCTAAGGGCGAGGCGCTGGGCTGGGTCGAGCGCATTCAACAGATCGCCTTGCACACAGAGCGTGATTGCGCTGCCCGCGTCTATTAAACGCCGGAGGAGGCTCAGGAGGCGGGGCTGGGACAAGGACGCGGGATCGAAGGGCGCGGCCGGCCACAAGATCGCGACTTCGCTTCCCGCACCGGCTTGGGTCGCGACTTCGTTGGCGACGTCGCGCGCGAGGACCGCCCCCTCGGTGGCCCGATCTTCGTGCGACGGGCCCGCTATGGCCTCAAGCTCGGATTTCACGAAGTCGAGGGCGGCGCGGCGGTCGAGTATTTCTGCCTGCCGATGAAGGTCGCTCGCTAGAACGCAAGCCGAACATCCGCCGTCGCAGCCGGGTCTGAGGCAATCCAAGATGGCGCGCGCGTCGCGCAGCAGTTCCTCGAACATTTCAACTAGGCGCGGGGCGAAGCCGGCCCCGCCGGCGGCTCGGTCGTACAGGTAGACGGAGTGGGTAGCCCCGCCGAGCGCGGACAAGCGCCGTACGACGGAAAGTCCGATCTCGCCGGTTTCGATGCCAAGGCGGCGAGTCAGCGCCTCC
The DNA here is from genome assembly GCF_017355285.1 of Methylobacterium sp. SD274. NCBI lineage: Bacteria > Pseudomonadati > Pseudomonadota > Alphaproteobacteria > Hyphomicrobiales > Methylobacteriaceae > Methylobacterium > Methylobacterium sp. SD274. The sequence goes on from NZ_JADIJP010000039.1 coordinate 8,326, forward strand.
CTGAAGCCGGATGCTAGCGCCCAGGCAGCGCCGTCCGAGGCAAGAGCCGTGGGCTGAATCTCGGCAACGTCAGTGGCGATTTCGTGCCCTAGTGCGAGGCCGGTCTGGACGGCGAAGCTGCGGTCGTTGCCCGGACAGAAGCCTTCGGCGTCGGCTTTAGTGAAGCGCAACGGCCTGTGGTCGCGGAGCGGTCTCGCGGCAGGGTCAATCGGATGATTATGAGCTTCGGCGCGGCCACACTCGAGGCAGACGGCGTACCCGGCGCCGTGCTCGCCAGACGATGCGTAAAAGACCAGACCCTCATGGCTCGCGCGCATGCGCCCGCGCGCAGGCGTAAGGAACGGCTTCCAGGCTGCACCGCGCGCGACGACGCGCTCAGGTTCGGGCTCGACGAAACGCACCTGCTCGATCTCGGCGTGCGGCTTCTCCCGGGGATCGACTGTGAAACCAGCGGGCTGGAGGAACCGGCGGGTGTCCCCACCTCCCAAAGTCTGGCCGCAGGCCGCGCACTGCTCGGGGAACAACCGGGTCGTATCAGCTGTGCCGCAATGGCCGCATTCCCAGAACCATTTAAGGCTCTGCACCTCAGCGACTGCGTTTGCGGCCGCGGGGCGCTGCCAGTTCAGGGTCACGCCGGCCGAGGCGTAGACCAAACCGTCCACCACCACCTCGGCACCGGGCGCGTAGTCCCGAATGGCGAGATCCAGGTTTCGGGTCGGGTAGCCGCGGCGGCGGAAGCGGTTGCCATCGCCCTGAGGGGCGGCCTCCTCGTCCGGATCGTCCTTGTGCACGAAAGGCACGACCGCGGTGGGAAAACCGTGGCCGGGCAGGACGCCCCTGTCTGCCAGCTCCCCCAACAAGTACTCACCGCACATGCGCTTCACCTGCATGCCGAGGGCCTTGCGCGCGGCGTCGCGGTCGAGGCCCGCGGCCTGGGTCTGGATCGCGTCCCATTCCGTTGCGAAGGCCGTCTCGGCCTCCTGGACCGCGGCCGCGGCAGCGGCGCATACGTCAGGGTGCCCAGCGAGTGCCGAGCCGCGCAGGAGGGTCTCGACTGCGCGCATATGGGCCTGCGCGGTACTCGGCAGGACCACCCAGGCGCGGAACAGGGCAGAGGGTGGGTCCTGTACCCGACCAGCCGGGACGGTCGGCGGGCAGCCGAAAAAGTCGCCGGCCCGGGTCTTCAGCATCTGGCCCTGTGCTTCCCGGAACCACGCGGCGAGGAGGAGCGCGTTGACATGACGCTGCACGATGCGGCGCGAGTCGAGCGTCACCTTAGGCGCCTCGATCCGGCGGCCTAGATAAGCCGCGGGATCGCGGAAGGTCTCGCAGTCGAGCGGCGTGTCGCGAGCGTAGGTTAGGGCTGTTGAGAGCCCCTGCCCGCGGCGCCCAGCACGGCCAACCCGCTGGCGGTAGTTGGCGATCGAGGGCGGCACGTTCGTCATCATCACCGACGACACCGAGCCGATATCGACGCCCATCTCCATCGTGGTCGAGCAGTTCAGAATATTGATCTCGCCCCGCTTGAACGCGTCCTCGTAGCGGCGGAGGCGACTTGGGGGCTGCTGTGCGGAGTGCTCGGCCGCCCGGGCGTAGGGCGACCCGAGCGCGATGCGGTCGTGTAAGTTGCTCCAAAGGCCGCGGGCGCGCAGTGCTGCGACCCGTTCGTCGGTGCCAAGCCAAGTCTGCACGACCTCCGCCCCGCCCCGCTCGGGCAGCAGGTAAGGATTCGGGTGGGCCGGCATGACAATCGATGCACAACGCTCGCCGGCCGGCCGGTCTCCGCGCTCAGTCGCGTACGGTGACAAGCCCAGGAACGTCGTGTCGAGCAGGCGACGAGTCACGGGGCAGGCGAAAGCCTGGACTATCGGCGCAATGTGCGCGGTTTCGAAATCGAGGGCATAGATGGAACCCTCGCCGGGGCGAGCAAGCAGCGGGAGCAGGGCGTCCCATGCGGCGCTAAGCACGTCATCTATCTCAGCGCGGTGCTCGGCTTGGCTCACGTCGAGACCGAGGCCCTGTGACAGCAGGCGAACCGCCATAGACGGGCGTCCCACAAGCCGCGCCTTCGGCCAAAGGAGATCGCGGGCCGCCACCTTCTTACGGTTCGGCCCGACCAGGATGCGCGGGAAGCCCTGGCGGATAAGCCAGTGCTGGTCAGCCGGGTTAATGCGGACCGCGAAGGGGGTGCGGATATGGACCGTGATGAGCAGGTGCAAAAAGTCGCGCCAGTCAATGATCGACCGCCCCCGTACGCGAAAGGTGTTGGGCAGGCGTTTCTCGTCCAAGCCCTCGATCGCTGCAAAGCGCAAGCGTGCGAGGCCGAGGGGTTCGAGCGCGTTGGCGCGGCGGGGGCGGCGGGCGAGCTCCCGCAGCAAGAGGAAGGTGGTGAACTCCTCGGGGTCCTGGTCGAAGCGCCGGTCGCGCACGCGCCAGACTTGGCGCATCCAGTGCTCAACTTCGGGTCTGCGCACGAGGATGTCGCGCACGCCACGCCAAGGCAGACCGTCGTCGCTCGGTCGACCTAGGACCGCGCGCTGGTCTCGCTTCTCCTTCAACAAATCGGCGAGGGCCGGGACGGCAACTGCCTCGAGCTGCCGGATCTCGTCGTCGAGCTTCGCTGCGACTGTCCCATCGATCGCGGGAGGCCTTAGGCTGTCCTGTACCGCGTGGTAAATTATCGCCCGGATTGCGTTGCGCTCGGAAGCGGCCTGGAGCGCGGCCGCGAAACGGGCGGTGCCCTGGCGGCTGTCCGTGAACGACAGCAGCTGGCGCCCCCCGGCCGGCGGCGGGACAGTGAGGTCCGGATCGGCTTCGCGGGGGGCGACGCCGTCGAGCAGCACGGGGGCGGCGTTGCCGATCAGGAAGGGGGCGCCATAGCGGAACGGTCGGAGCACCGTCCCCCGCGCCTGATCCGGCCGCGCGCTAGCGGTGCAGGCTGGGCAGTACTCCGGCGGACCACGGTCGTGGACACTTAGGGTCAGGCTATTCTCGCCGACACTGTCGCGGACAAGACCGTCCGCTGCAGTGACGTGGAGGGGGCGGCCGCCGGGTAGCCCTCGCACCGCGACCAGCCGCGCGATGTCGGGTCGACGCTGGGCCGAAACGTTCGCCTCAACCGCCGCACCAACGGCGGCCTCCTCCTCCGCGGAGCTCTCTACCACGCCCTCCGTCTCACTCGCGGAGGCAAACTCGTCTTCCTCGGTCAGGCCGGTGCTGCAGCGTAGCCGCCCGTTCCGCTCAACAGCGTCAAGGTAGGGCTCGCCGCATTCCGAGCAGGATATCATCTCCAGCACCAGCCCGGCGCAGTGCGGACAGGCGTCGGCACGCTCGTGCAGAAGGGCACCGAACGGCCAGTCGCCCGATGGCCGGCCTAGGCAGTCCCCTCTTAGGCAGACCCACAGCCCTGGCACCGCGCGCATGAATCCATGGATGCGTAGCGGCAGAAGCGGCTCGCGTTGGTCCGCGCCACACCGTGCAAGCGCGCCTAGTAATGCTTCCGGCTCGACCCCAGCGGCACGCGCAGTGGTCGTGAACGACGCCCAGGTCAGGGGGCCCGCGGTGAGCCCCCGGATCAGCGCCTGAACACCCGGGTGGCGTGAAAGGGTGGTGGTGTCCTCGAGGTCATCGGCGGTCAGGGTACGACGTGTATCGGGGTTTGGGAGGGCAGGCAGACGCCGCTCGCCGACGACGACGTGCACCCGCTCCTCGGGCACGCCGGCAACGTCCCGCAGGAACATTCGGAGCTTGCCGAGGAGCTCTTTACCTTCGCCGATCGTGGCTGACGTCGCTACGAACCGCACCTGGGAGGGCGTGACGCCGAAGGCGAGGAGTGCTCGCCGGATTAGCAGAGCAATCTCTGCAGCGGCCGAGCCGACGTAGCTGTGGGCCTCATCTAGGATGATCCAGCGTAACTGGCCCCGCGATGCCTCGATGAGTGGGCGGTCCTGATGGCGGACAGTCATGTACTCCAGCATCGTCACATTTGTGACGAGTATTGGCGGTGGGTCCGTGCGTAGTGTCCGGCGATCACCGACCTGCTCTGGCCGGCTCACTCCGACAGCGGCGTCCTCCGGCATTTCCCCGTTGTAGAGTCCGAACCGAATGCGCCCGGCGAACGGCGCGGTCCACTCGCGCAGGCGCTCCTGCTGGCTCGCAATGAGCGCGTTCAGCGGATAGAGAGCGATTGCGCGCACGCCCTTCAAACGGCCGACCTTGTCAGCCTCCCGCGCGAGGTCGTCTAGGAGCGGGACGAGGAAGCACTCCGTCTTGCCTGAGCCTGTTCCACTAGTGACAAGCACCGACTGCGGCGTCGGGTCGGAAAGCAGCGCCCATGCCTCCAGCTGGTGGCGGTAAGGTTTGAGGTCACGGGGGAACGAGTAGCGGCGGTCCGGCCCCACCGCAGTGAGTGCGTCGACGACCGCAGGATGTAGCCGATCGCCTGCGATGTCGGCCAGGGTCTCGGCGCTGGTCACGTATGGGAGTGCGGCCTCGACGACCGGCTGCTGCACAAGTGCGCCGGCCTCCGCGTCCGTGCAGGCGAAGCGACGCCGGATCTCAGCCACGAGGGCCACGTGGTTGAGGCCGCTTTGACCTAGCACTGCTTCGGTTGCTCGTTCGCGCACAGCATCGAGCGTGGCCACGGGGGAGGCGTAGCGTGGGGACGACATGAGAGGAGACCTCACAGTTTGCGTGACCGGGCCATGCGCATAAACTGAGCGTCGAAGGCGGCGGTGAAATATAGGGGATCGGCGCGCGCTGCCGTTTTGATGCGCCGCACCGCGTCGTCGCTTGGCTGTCCCCGGCCCGCCGCGGCGCAGGCGGCCGCGCACGGGGCGTCGAGGGTCTCGAGGTGGACCGGGTGAAACGCTTCCAGGAACTCGCGCGGCAACTCGCCCGCGTCCGCGGTTCGAAACATGCTGCCGCGCGGGCCATTCTCACTCACGCGGTCGCCGTGGCGTCGGATGTGGTCGCGCGCCGCCTCCAAAAGGCCCGGCCCGTGAGCCGCAGGTGGCGGGATCAGACCCGCAGCATAGAGGGGCCAGCCAAGAAGGGGTTCCGCGCGGGCGAGTCTCTCGGCTGCATGCCGGACCGCTGCCCGAGCCAGGGGAGCAGCGTCGGCGACCGCCCCCTGGAGCTGTGCAACGAGCTCGGCCTCCGCGACCGCCGACGCCTTCGCCCAGTCGGCGTGGCTCACCGTGGCCCAAGCGAACGGCAGCGCGTCGGCCAAGTCGAGCACGGCCGACCGCTCTGCCTCCCCTGCGTGAAGGGCGAGGCGCGCCAGCGCGCCGGGGAAGCGGGCGAGCAGTCTGAGGACATCGAGGGTCGCAGGCGGCAGCCCATTCAGGCCGGCTGCGAGTGTCGCAAGCCAGCCGACGTCCGACTGCGTCCCCGGTGCGCCGTCAGCCATCTCGGCGAGGCGGCTCTGCAGCCGCACTTCCCGGTACTCGGTATGCGCGATCATCACAGCCGCGAGCAGGCCCTCTGCTTCCGTCGAGCGATGGGGTCCGAGGCACACGATCGATGGGCGTGCGATTACTGCGTCCCCGCGCCGGAGATAGAGCAGCCAAATGCCGGCCAGCCCCTCGGCCAGGGGGGGCGCCCTCTGGTTGATCCGGTCGGCAGCCGTACTCGTACCAAGGGTGACCTCGACCGCGAGGTTGTCGAGGGAGCGCCCCACGAGGGGCAGGTCGGCGTCCCCTACCCATTCTGCCACATGCACAAGACAGCCGCCCCGCAGGACCAGAGACGTCTCGAACTGGCTCACTTGCCAGTGTTCGGCGCCGTCGTCGAAGGTGAGGTCCGCCACGACGTCGATGTCGGAGAAGGGTCGGAGAAGGGCCGCCAGATCGTCGGCGACGCCGCGTAGCGGCAGCTCCTCGTCGAACGTCCAGCGCGCCGCCCCACCACGCAGGGGGCGACGATCACGATCAAGAAGCATAGCTTGCAGGGTGCACACTCCGCGCCCGAAAGCCACACAATCGGCGAGATCGGAGAGGGATAGGCGGGCCGCAACAGCGGGGCGGGGGCCACCCCGAACGCAAGCGCCCGACCAACGGGCGATACCCGCCTCCAAGGGGAACGGTGCGCTCACGCGGAGGGGTTTGCCGCCCCCAAGGGCAAGGCCAAAGGTGGCGTTCCGACAGGGGCGACCTGTGAAGCGGGCGACGACATCGTCGCCGCGCAGCTCCAGGACCAAATCCGCATCCTGAGACGTAAGCCCAGCGGCGGTAAAGCCTTCCGGAGTATAGACTGCACCGGCACCGTCCCGCCGGCATGCGAGACGCGCGTCCGGAGACAGGAGCGCGACATGGCGGCGGTCGCGGATGTAGCCCGTCTCGGGATCGCGCCAGGCGATCACGATCCGGCCCATGCCGTATGGGCCCCGGCGCCATCCGCGCTCTCCCTCGGGGCGCCAGCGGATTTCCTCCGGACGCGCGGCCCGCACGTTCTGCCCCTCGCAGACCCGAACCGAGGGCGGTCCGGCGAAAAGCTCGACATCGGGCTCGGCGCTGACTAGCCCTCTCGGTTCGGGGCCGCAAAGGCTCAGCCGATCGCGCCGGGTCCCGCCCTGACCCGCAGCGACGCGGTACACGTCTCCATCGGGCGAGCGCAAGATGACGGCGCCCGTTACCCGCCACAGCTGCCGCCCATCCTCAGCAAGATCAGGGAGGGCGTCGCGGGTCGATGCCTCGCCGTGCGGGGAAATAGTCCAGGACTGCGGTACAACGAGGATTAGAGGCTCCGGTCTATACTGCCCCGATCCTTCGCCGATTAGGGTAAGGACGCCGTCGACGCCGTCTTCGGGGGCAAGGATCGCGAGGCGGCCGCGCACGGCTTCACCGCCGGGCCATGCCGTCGTCGCAACCGGTCGTCCATCGTCGCGCAACTCGACGCAGACTGGCACCGCAAAGGGCACGCCGCTCAGCAGCACATCTCGGCGCGAGGGGCGCACGCGCCAGCCGTCGTTTGGGTCGGTTGGCGGCTCGAAGATTGCTAATTCCCCGGCAGCGTACCGCGCAAAGGGACCGGTAGGGTGGGCGCGCAGTCGCTGCCGCTGCCCCAGCAGGGTCTGGCACACACCGCCATGGGCTACGCCATCCAGGGCCAACTTAAGAGCGGGTCGCCAGAGGCCGTCCCGCCGCCATAGGACCCGCTCGCAGCCGATCCGTCCGTCCCCTGCAGTATGAAGCGCCTCAGCTACCAGCAGCCCGTCAACCAGCCGCGCGGCCGCCTCGCTGCCAGCTCGAACCGGCAAGTCGTCGCGCCAGCCCGGCCGCATCGCGTCAAGCCAGGCGCTCGCCGGAACGCCTCGCGCCCGGGCGTCGGCCTCGACGTCCCTGCGCAGCCGCACGATGGTCGCCCCAAGATCGGCGGCGAGGGCAAAGAATACCTCTTGGCGGTATGCCCGCGGCGCGTGGTCCCCCTGCATCCGCGCGGCGGCAAGCGCAGTGTCCTCGTCGAGCGGGTCCACGCTCAACAGCGCGCCGACGACGCGCGTCAGGTAGCGCGGGGCCCAGGCTTCGGCGTGCTCGAGCACGCCGGCCGGGAAGCCCCCCTCGACGGCTAGGGTCATCAGCCACTGATGCAACGCCGCCTCACTCTTCTGGGGAGGACGACGCCAAGCCGAGAGGCCCTGACGAGTCAGGTGGCGCGCCGCGGTGCCGTCAAGGTGCACGCCAAGGGCAGCACCTAGGTCGTCCCAGCGCCGGATTCCGCCACGGTAATCCCGGTGAAACCAGTGGGCGGCCCACAACACGAAGAGCGCGCCGGTCTCCCGGTCAGCGTCGGCCAAGTTCGAGCGGGCACGCCTCCGGATCTCCTCGCCAATCGCCGCGTGCTCTCGGTCGTCGAGGCGGTAGCGGTGGAGCGGACGTCCGTCCGGCGAGCTGAGCCCGGCCCGCGTCAGGATGACGACCCATCGCTCGGGCAGGCACCCGCGCTGTCGGATAACGCCCGAATGAACCGGCGTGCGCGGCGGACACGCGCTACTTTGCGCCGCGCGATCCCGGAGCATGCGGCGCAGATTGGCAATTTTGATCCGCAGTCGGCGGGCTTCCGGCTCGGGGCGGTGTATTAGCAGGGAGTCTATTGTGGCTAGCGCGGCGGCGTCTCCAGCGCACGCCGTGATCCGGTCGGCGGTCTCCCGCAGCGTGTCCCCTGACATCTGTGCTGCCCTTAGTCATCGCGCTTAGGTTGCATCAAACTTGCCAGGCTATGAACTATAATGTCAAGCTTGAGGTCGAGAATATACTGTAGGGTAGGTGCAGGTGTTAGAGAGCCGACCACGCATGCCGGTGGTGTCGGCCTCCGGCTATAACGAGGTTCTCGCCAGCGAGGCGGGGGCACGGGTTTGCGCTGCTGCGTAAGCCCTCGTGGTCACCGACTTGCCACGCGCCCTGCGCCTCACCGTGGAGAAGGCCAGGGTATCTCAGGATAGGAAGTCGCGCAGCAGGTCCGCGGCAACGTAGAGCTTCTTGACCACCGGCACCTGGGCGAGGTTGGACGGGATTCAGAAGCCGTCGCCGTACCCGGTGGCGAAGGCTTAGAGGATGCCGAGCTCGAACAGTCTGCGTGTGACGGCGATGCTGGTCTCGGAGCCGAGGTTGATGCCAGCAACGCCCTCGCCGGAGGTGCCGCATCGATCAGGCGGAGCGCCTCGCAGCTGAGGCGTAAGGCAAGGCGCCTGCGACATCTGCCTCGTGTAGGACGGGGCAGATAAGAGCCGAGACGGGCCAGAATTTCTTTTCCTTTGCAACGCTTTTACTCTGAGAGTGAGGGTAGGCTTGCGACTATACGCGGTTTGTTTCGCGCGTTCGGTTCGTACTACCGCCGGCAGTGCGTGAGGATCTCGCACGATGCGCGCGTCTCGGCGGCTGCGAGCTGGACGAGGATCGAGGCAGTGATGTGGGCGTAGGGATCTGCTGACATGAACGTTAAGGAGCTCTCTGCGACTGCTCGTGGCGACCGGATCGAGGGGAGCTTTGCGGGTACGCCGGGAATGTGGACATCCTCTCCCGCGTGTGATCTCCCCGGTGCACCCGACCGGTTGGACGCTGAGCTACCATGGGACGCCTTGCCCTGAACTGGATCGGTCTCGCGCTGGCCATTGTTCTGTTAGCCATCAGCGGCACGCCGCTTTTGCCACGCGCGCGGCAGGCCGTCCTGCTACTGCAGGCGGCCGAGGAGCCGACAGCCCTCACGGCCCTGCAGCTGTCGGCCCTTCTCACCTCGGACCGGATCGCCGCGGAAATCGACGGGGCGGTCGCGGCCGGGGACGAGGAACTCGCCCGCAGCCTCCTCGCCGTCGCGGATGAGCATGGCGTGGAAGCGGCCCCGGATCGCCGAGCCGCCGTGACGGCTGTCGACGACGGATCGGCCTACAGGTCGCTCCGGGCCTTCACCCAGGGGGCTGTCTCCGGGCAGGCCGACGGGGCCGCGGCTCTCGCCGGTGTGCTGCTTGCGGATGCGAGCGGCGTCGGCGACCTCCGCGACATCCTGCGGGAGGGGGCCGCCTGCCTGCAGGATCAACCCTGTGACAGGATCATCCTCGGTCTCGCAAGCGTCGGCCTGGCAGCCACCGCCGCGACCTGGGCTGGTGGCGTCGGCGCACCCGCTCGAGGCGGCCTCACGCTTCTCAAGGCCACCCATCGGCTCGGCCGCCTGTCACGACCGCTGACAGAGTCCCTTACGCGCACGGTCCGCGCCAGTATCGACACGGAGGCGCTCCGCACCATGCTGCGCAGTGGTGCCCGGCTCGATTTGGCTGCCGTGCGCCTGGCCGCGGGGTCGGCCGTTCGTCCCGCTTCAGCCGGGCGTCTGCGCCGTCTTGGCTCGGAGATCCATGATCTCTACGGCCGCACCGGCTCGCGCGGCGTCATGGATGCGTTGAGCCTCGCCCACACACCCGAGGAGGTCGGGCGTGTCGCCAGCCTGGCACGGAGCATGGGTGCGCGCACGCGCGGCGTGCTCCGGCTCCTCGGCCGGGCTGTCCTTGGCCTTGGCGCGGCTGTTGCCGGTCTCACACAGACGTTGCTCGCCGCCTTCGTCTGGGTTCTTGGGTTGGCCTGCATCTGCGAGCGGCTTGGTCTCGTGATCGGGCGCACGTTGTGGTCCCGTCCGAAGCATCGGACGCCCTCGGCTCGTGTTACCGTCGCTGGCGCGCTCATGAAGCGCCTCGATCCACGACACCAACCGAATATTCCGCGGGCTTGACGGCTCCGCCCCAATGGCTGCGCCCGGACGACCAGAGCGGATCCTGAAGTGCTCCGGGACCATGTGTCCATCGTAAGAACCCGGATTGGAGAACGATCAGGTCGTGATCGCTCCTGATCCCTTCCCGCCACGCCTTGGTGGCTCAAAATCGGGGGCCGCCGCATCAAGACGGCGGATCTCGACATGCTCTTCCGCCGTGCATCCCGGTCGCAGGCGATGAGGGACCACCACTCCGTGGAGCTGTGCGCGCAGGTCGTCCCAGCGATCGTGCAGCACGCGCCAGTGGTGGGCATCATAGGTGCCCTCGAAAATCACTGGACGGATCTCGATGCGTGGAAGCGGACGCGTGCCTGCCTGGAGGGCCGCCTCCAGGCCCTGGGCCCAGTGGCTCCCGACACGGTCGACCCGACCGACCTGCTGCTCGACCACGCCGGGGTTCCACTCCGGGTGCATCAGGATCACGATCCGGCAGGACTGGTGCAGATTCAGGCCTTCGCGTCCGACGAGGGATTGCGCCACGAGGACCCGCGGGTTGCTCTCCGCCCGGTTGAAGGCGAGCTGAAGCGTGCGGCGTGTGGGAAGCGCCGTGGCGCCGTTCATCAGGCGTGCGAAGCGGCCGCGCTCGGTCCCGTACTCGTCACCGAGGCGCTCCGCGAGCGTGCGCCAGAGCGCACCGGCCTCCACCTGATCGAGCGCCCCGTCGTTGTCAGCATCACCCTCACCGCGCTCGCGCAGTGCCGACAGGAGCTGGAGAAAGGCTTCCGCGACCGCCTCGGCCGAGAAGGTTGCGATCTCGTGCGCGTCGGCCGCCTTGCGCACTGAGTGAAGATCGTGATCGAGAAGCTGGTCGATGGCCGCCGCCAGCACGGCCAAGTCCACGTCGCGCCCCGTCCGTGCCGTCTCGGCGAGAATCCGCGCGTCCCGCTCCGCCTCCGGAAGGCCGCTAAGGATGAGGTCGAATAGCGACGCCCGAAGCGCCGCACGCCGCCGCTCGATAACCTCATACTGTTGGGCCAGATGCGCATCTATGGCCGCCGGGTCGAACGACCCAGCGCGTCCGAGCTGCCGGTGGGCCACCGCGGCGGCGGCAATCTCGCGCTGGTCGATTCGACGCTGCGGCCATGGCGCCCCGGCGTCGATGGCGCGCAGCATCGCCCGGGCGTTGAGGAGCTCCACGAGGGCACGCATCGGGCCCGTGAAGCGGCCGAAGACCAATACCTTCTCGCCCTGCACATGGTAGGCCTCGATGGCGGTGATCGCCGCGAGGATCGCCGGATGCGCATGAAGGGCGCCATTCGCCCGCGCTGTGCGGTCGATGACGCGCTGCCACCAGGCTGCGCGTGCCACGCGCTTCTCCTCCCCCGGAGGCAACATGCCCTCCTCGCTCGGGGTAGCTAGCGCGGCTGACAGGAGGCCGGTGTCCGGATCTGGATCGCCGGGCTGGATCACTGCATCCTCGGCTGCCGCTGCTGAAGCGTCCAGTCGGGTCGCGATGCCGTGCCCGTTGGCGAAGGTGAGCCGGAGGCGCTTGGCGGCCGAATCGTCGCGCCCTCGAACGACGAAGGACAGGGCCTCGGCCGCGCACACGGCCTGCCGCCACCCCAGACCGAGATCGGCCGGTGTCACGGCGATCTCGTGCTGCCAGCGGTACGCGTCAGGATCGCCTGCCGCGGACGCCGTCGCGCGAAACAGGGCGACGGCGGCGTCTCCGCGCTTGTCGCGGCGCAAGACATACGGACGAAGAGCGGTCCCGAAGGCGTCCGCGGCCGCGGTGTAGGCCTCTCGCGCAGCCGCGCTGCTGCGCCACCCGAGGCGTACGCGCCGTGCGGCGGCGCCGTACTCATCGACGATCGACCCGATCTGTGCGCGTGACGCGACGTCAACCCCGATGCGGGCCAGGTTCTGATTCCAGTCGTCCGCGCCGAGCTCGACCGGCGTCGCCGTCAAGCAGAGGCGCCGTGCGGCCGCGGAGGTCAGCAGGGTGTTCGCTAAAAGGTTTGCAAGACCCGTGTCGTCACCCCGGCTCTTGTGCGCCTCGTCGATGATAATGAGGTCGAACGCACCGAACCCTAGCCCAACTGCGTTCTGGAGCAGATGGCGCGATGCGCTGCCCCGCTCGTAGCTCGCGCCCTGGTTGGCGGCTCGCCAGGCAGTCTCATTGCCGAGTGCGGCGAAACGGGTCCGGACGGCCACCTCAGGCGAAGCGGCGCAGAAGGCCAAGATTGAGCGGGCCGCTGCCTGTACCAAGAGGTTGGCACGCTCTGACATCGCCCTAAACCCGTGGGGATAAGTGCCGGTCGCGGCCTGCTGGGCCAATCCAGCGAGAAGCGGCAGGATCTCGAAGCGCCAGCGCTGCGTCGTCGCCCCGAGCCGCCAGGTGACGAAACCGTGCGAGATCAGCAGCACGCGCCGGTCGAACCACGGCTTCGCTTGAGCGGGATCGGACCAGGCGCCGAGAAAGCCCCGCAGGCTGCGCACGACATCGGGCACGTTCGGGATGCCGCCGTGGCGCAGCTCCTCCTGCCATTGGAAGCCCAGCGTCGGCGGGATCAGGATGGCAACGCGGCCACCGGCCTCAGTGACGGCCTGCGCGAGCGCGACGGCGATGCGCGTCTTGCCCATGCCGACCTCATCGGCGATCACGACGCCGTGCTCGGGCAGGCGCATGGCCAGGGCACGCAGGCTGGCGCGCTGCCCCTCGTTCAGTTGCGGACCCGGTGCATCCGCGAGGATCCCGAGGTTGTCGCCGACCCGGTGCCAGCCCGTGAACGTCATCTCAAGCCTCGAAGGTGGCGAACCCGGCAACCTGCCAGGCGGTTGCGGCGCGCTCGAGGGTGTCCTCGTAGAGCTGACCCTCCGGGCTTGCGGCGTCCCGCGCGAAGTCGGGCCGGAAGGGCGCGGCGCGGAGGGCGCTGAAGGGATCGAGGCCGAGCGTACGGAAGGCCTCGACGCCAGCATCCGCGCCGGCGAGCTCGAGGGTCTGGCCGAGCCGGACGCACCAGGCCGTCCAGTCTGCCGGGTGCAGCTCCGTCTGCCGGGCGGCGATCCGCTCGATCAGGGCCATGACCTGCCGGATCGGGTAGTCGCCGGGCGCCGAAGCCGCACCGCGCCGGCTCGCGTCACCCGATACGCTGTCGTCGTCCTCGCCGCCATCATCAGTCCCGGTCCCGTCGTCATCGTCCGCCGGAGGAGCGGGGAAGTCGATGAGGAGCCCCCAGACTTCGTCGAGGGCGACGGGCGCGAGGGCGGTCGCGCCGACGCGGCCCTGCCCGTCGATCACCGGCACCCGCTCGGAACGGGCCTGACCGTCCACCGTCCAGGTGAGCGTCACCTCCGGCGGGCAAGACCCCGGCCAGAGCACTGAGCGACCGTCGCCGATGCACACGGTCCCGGACGGGTCGAGCACCGTGACGGTGAGTGCTGTCTCGCCGGGTGGCCTGAGACGTCCGGTGCGATCGGATGCGGGCGTCCAGACCATATGGGATACCGGTGCGACGCAGTACCCCTCGGTCCGCTCGGGCATCTCGCCGCCCGGATCCACGTCCTCGGGGTCCAGCAGCGTTGCCGCCTCCCAACTGATGGGCAATGCCGCCTTCACCGGCACGCCGTTGGAGCCATCCTCCCAGATCAGCCCCTCGGGGGCCAAAACGATCCCGGCCTCGAGATTGCCGCCGGACGGACCGGCGCGCAGCAGACCCGGATGCGTGAGGTTGCCCGACCCAAGATAAAGCCAAGCGTTCCGGCAACGGGGCGAGCGTCTGTCGTACTGCGCGCCGAACAGGAACTTGGCATGCAGCTCTCGTGGCCGCCGGAACGGTCCCTGTCCGGGCTTGCGCACGATCCAGCCGGCGTCCGCGATCGCCGCCATCGCCCCCGCAACCGCCTGGCAGCCGCCCGGCTTAACGAAGAGATCGATGTCCCGCCTTGGCGCGAGGTGGCCGGCATCGGTAAGTGTCGCCACCACCTGGGCTGGAACCTGGGGAACGCCGTCACCTGCTCTGCCCTCGTAGAAGCCCGAGCCCATTGCAAGGTAGTTGCGCCGCGCTGGCGCGATCCGCTCGATGATCTGGGGCAGCAGAGCCTGTGTGCGGCTGTCGATGAAACGTGGCTGCACCTGCGTCGGTGCATTGGCCGCAGCCTCCACGCACCAGCGATCGAGGGCCGCCACGGCTTCCCGCGTGAGGCGGGAGGCTGCCTGGAGCGGCGCGGCATCGATCCGGTCGCGCAGGGCTTTGAGGAAATTCGACCCGGCTGCCAGATCGGCCAGGCGCTGCGCGGCAGCCGCTTGCCCGACCTCGTCGGAGCCGATCTCGATTTGGCAGGCGAGGTCCAGGCTCTCCTCCAGGGTCTCGCGTGTCCAGTTGCCGGAGGAGACGACGAGACGCAGCCGCCAGCCGTCGCGGCCTAGGGGACGGAACCCGAGCAGCGCCACCTTGGCATGCATCAGGCGATGGGCGCCGTTCGGTGGGAGCGGCAGGTGCAGCACGCCCGGTGCGTCGACGATCGAGACCCGGGGACTGCCGGGATCGAGGATCAGCCCCAGCGCAACTTCGCCCTCGGCGGCACGGCGCCGCTGCGTTCGCCGGGTGAAGCGTTCCGCGGCGGCGTCGAGGAAGAACGCGTCGGCGGAGTAGCCGCACAGCCAGCCGAAGCTGCCGATATGCCCGTCCGGCGCCTCGAACAGGTGTAGGAGGGCGGGGGGCTGGTCCGAGCCGAAGGTTCGGCGGTTGTCCATTACCTTAGGTCCCCTCGGCATCGCCAGGTGTTGCGCGCAGGTCGGGTGCCAGGGCGGCGAGGTTGCGGATGCGGCGCGAGATCCCATCCGGCAGTGGCGGGACCGTCTCCTCGGGCGCCTCCTCCGGTAGTTCGTCCTCCATCGCGTCCGCGGCGTCATCCGGGTCCGGTTCACGTAGGGGCCGCCCCCGGAAGGCGGGGCCCGCCAGGATGACGCCGTCGATGAGACGCAGGATGCGTCCGTCCCGGGCCACTAGCCGACCGACGAGGGGGGTGGCATCCGCCTCGATGCAGTCCGTGCAGAACCGTGTGGCGGCTTGCCCCGGCGAGGGGTCGTGCCCGGTGGCCAGGAAGGCCAGGGCCCGACTACGCAGCAGGTCGAGCGCGGGGGCCAGGGGAGCATCCACGGCATCGCCGAGGGCAAGTCTACGCAGGCCCGCCGCGCCCATGCGGGCCTCGATCCGGTCGAGCACAGAGCCGCCCAGTCCCTGTCCCGCTGCAGCCTCCATCACCCCAGTGAGTGCGGCCCCTGCGTGCATGTCGGCCCAGTGAGCCGGGTCGCTGATCTCCGCCGGCCGTGTGTCCCAGGAAGTGTGACCATACGGTCGGGCGCGAAGGCCCTCGACGAAGGCCAGGGCTTCGCGACGCCGCAAGCGCTCGGTGTCGGGACCGGACAGGAAGGCTTCCCGCAGGATCTCGCGTGCCCGTTCCGGCAGGGGCCGCGTCGGATCGAGCTCCTCAGCGATAGCCCTGCGGCGAACCGGTAATGGCCCCCCGCTCGCCCAAAGCTGAAGGGGAGTGCGGGCACGAGCGCATGTGACCTCAAGAAGGGCAAGGCCGCGTTCGGTAAGCGCGTAGCTGTTGAAGCGGCGGCTCGGTGCAGACACGAAGCCAAGCATTGGCAGTGCGTCGCGGGTACCGATACGCATCGGCTGGCTGACGTAGAAGGCCCGGCTGCTGGCATGCCGGAAGGTAGGATCTTCCCGCTTCACGTGCTGCTGCAGCTTGAGGTAACCCGGCAAGCGTTCATCGCGACTCCACCCGTTGCGGGAAAGGGTCAACCAGACCGCCAGAGCCTCCACGGCGTTGGCCGCTGCAATGTTCGCGGGGCCGCGGCCCTCACGACGCAGCGTCTCGGCCAGATGAATGCCGAGCAGCGCCAGGATTACCTGTCGGCCAAACCAGACGCCGCCGAGCCCCGGCACGGCGCGCTCGTTGAAGAAGCGGACAGTGGCACCCAGACCAAGGGCGCGCACACGGCGCGTCCCGCCCAGGCGATCGCCGCCGAGAAGCCCCCACTCCATCGAACGCTCATCCTCCGCCGCACAGGATGCAACGTGGGGCGCAACCTGAACGAGATCCAGTCTTGAAGGTGCAGAGAGTGGGCGCAGTAGCTAGATTTCGATGATAAGCCCGACAGAAGCAGCCGGTCAGCCTCGCTGGCCTCACTATGAGCAGCAGGTGGCCGCCTGCCCAGATGTGGACGGCTGAACCTCGGCCGGGAACCGCCTATACGCGGCAGCTTCGGACCCCTCCGTCGATGCCGTAGCAACTATCGCAGGCGCCTTCTTCGAGACCGGCCTGACGCTGCAGATGCGCGGCGCGGACGGCATCGAACGGCAGGCCGAAAAGCCAGGGAGCACACCACGACGTGACCACGTCATCGAGACCATTCCGGCGTATCACGAAACCAATCAGACGGCGGTGAGCGTCTCGAAGCTGAAGCCGCCCCGAGAGCGGACTTTCCCACAGCCTGCCTTGGATCAACAGATGCCGTTTATCAGAACGCATTTTTGGCTCCGCTATCGAGTAGAGCTTTCAAAAAAAATACACGGCCAGATTAGGTTGGAAGCAGAGAAGATAATCTTGGTTTTTTGTTCTCCCGAAATGACGTGGCCGGCTGCCTGCGCGCCGCCCTTTGAGATGAACTGATGAGAAGGGTGTCGGTTTATCCGACTCAAATCCCAGGAAGAACACACCAGGACGAATGCTCCAGCGCCGTCGCGCTCGAGCCGGAGTTCGGGTCCCTTCCGCTCCCTTCGAACTCAGGAAAACATCATGACCATCACCGTGCCTACCGGCGCGCATGCTTCCGCATGCCCACCAGCCTCGCAAGAGGGACTGGGAGCCTTGCTGGAGTTTCTGCCCCGCAGGGTCAAACCGGGCATCCGCGGCCTCCTCTCGGGGCTCAATCCTCTCCAGCCAAGTTGGGGCCATGTCTTCCTGCGCGAAGAATGGCTCACCGCGCTCGCAAAGGAATGGGGAATAGAGCCGGGCTTGATCCGACCGGGGGAACAAGTTCCCATCCGGATTGCCATCAAGCATGACGCGAAACTCGGATCCCGTCTCGTTATTTCCATCTGCGATAATCCCACCCCTGCTCAAGCTTCCGCAGACGCGGATCTGCGCAGGCGTTTGGAGGAAGAAGGTCTGTGGCGACCCGCACGGGCGCCCGAGAAGCTGCGCCAACTCTACGCCCTTACCCCCAAGGCCGGGACGGGCCATTGGGCGTCACTCGCGCCACGGCTCAGAGAGTTGGACGAGAACCGCATCGTCTTTCTGTCCGAGCGACCGGTCGACTTCAGCGATGTCGCGGATGTCCTCCTCGCACTGCAGGATGCCAAGGAGTTCGTGCACTGGACCGGTGCAGACGCCGTCCTCGTCGCCACGGGAGACCGCGGCGTCGGCTCCCGGATCTTCAACGACCCGGACGTGGTGGAAGCTGCCTGCTGTCTAGGAGCGACGCTGCTGACGCTTGCTGGTCCAGTGCCGACACTCATCGACGATCTCGCCTGGCGTTCGGTCAGTCTCCCTGCCGAAATGCAGGGCACGATCGAGGCGATCTTACGCGGGGAACTCGACCGAGCCGATCGGTCCCGCCTCGACCGTATCGAGAAGGTTCTTTCCGATCGACCCGACAACGAAAGTAACGGGTTCACGGACGTACCGTTCTGAGGCGCCGCTACGCCCCGGATGCCCATTGGGCATCCGGGCACAAGCTGGGACGGTGCATTGCCGTCCCGGTCCGCGCTTCTCGTAAGGGCGGTCGTCGCGCACTCGGTCCACGTTCGTGACCCTGCCAATGGCTCTCACCCTCCTGCCAAAGCCTGGGCCGCTGCGCGACGTCGCCTAGCCCAGGCTCCCAGCACCGGCATCGCTCGGTCTCAACGTTCGACGTCCAAGACGTCGGGGCATGGACTGGGCATGCAGCCCCCCTCCCCTCACCGACCCTTCCATCAATCCTTCACCCAGGAACCCATCATGCGCCATCACAGAATCCGTGGCTGGAGCGCTCCGCTCCTGGCTCCCTCGCCGCCTCATCCTGTCCCACAGGACGACAGTAGCCAGCCGTCCACGAGTAATCGTCCCATCCCGACAAACACCACCGTCAATCCCCTACAGAATCTCATCGCCTCGCTACGACAACAGGTGAAAGGCGATCATGTCGTGAGTGCCAGCGTGCTCAGCGTCGAAGCGACATCACGGGATGGCTTCGTGCTTCTCCTCGGAGAGGCTGAGGCTGCAAGCCGAAGTGAGCCGCCGCGGCTTGAGGCTCACCTCGGTGAGAACGAGCGGACAGCGATCGAGGCCGAGCTCGGCAGGCCCTTCGATCCTCTCTCTCTGATCAATCGTAGAATCGAGGTGGCGATACGATGCTCGCTTCGGCAACGCTTCAGTCGAGGCGCTACGGTGCAGGCCAAGGTCATCGGTCTTTACGCGATCGGCGAAATCCCAATCGAACTGGAGATCCAACGTGAAGAGATGCTGCGATTGCTTCAAATGGATGGAGTACGGTTCGGGCCTTCGACCTGGAAGGACCCGGAGGAGCCTTATCACGTCGCGATCATCGCATCGGAGGTCGGTGACGCCCTGCGCGACGTGGAGCATGTGCTGAAGCCCCTCGAGGCTTTAAGACTGATTGCACTCCACCGGATCAGGGCTAGCTTCGAAGGACCGAGCGCAGAGAGCTCTTTGATCGAGGCCATGGCCAAGGCTGAAGCGCTGCATGCCGAACACGGGTTGTCCGCCACCCTCATCGTCCGAGGTGGAGGTCCAGCCTCGTCCTTCTCACCGCTCAATGCGTGGGCAACGGCCGCGGCGGCGCGGCGCCTTCCGAACCTGGTCGTCGGCCTCGGCCACGCCGCAACGCCGCGCACGGTTCTCGATGAGGTGGCCGGACGGTCCGTACCAACGCCCACCGCGGCAGCCATGCTGATTCGGGATCTCATGCGCCGAACGGCCATCCGTGCCGACCAAGCGCTTACGGCCCTGACCGAGGCCATCCGCGACGATGTCGCGGCGGACGCCAGCATAAGGTTGTCACGCGCCATGATGGGGTTTGAAGAAGCGGCTCGTCTTTGCGTAACGAATGCTGAGCAGCAGCTTATCAAGGTCGGTCTGACGATCGAGCGCAGCCTGCTCACCTCGATCGCGGCTCATGCCGAGACAGCTGCGAGAGAGGAAACCGTAGACGGAGATAAGGGCGACGCCGAGCGTCTTGCCGACTTCGACGTTGCTCACGATCCGGTCGTAGAGGCTGGCCTGGCAATGGTGATTGAAGCTGAGACCGGCTTCGTGATGACCAAGGCCGCGGACGCCCGTCTCGCCAACCGCCTCATCCTCCAATTTCCAGATGGCGTCGTCGGCGTCTGGAATCACCCTACGCCGATCACAACCCACTGACCCCATTATAAAAAGGAATCCTAGACATGAACGATACGACAGACACACCTATCCCTTTCCTCGAGGCCCTTCACCAGATCGAGGCTTTGACCCTACGCATTCGCCAGGAGAGGCTTGCGGCCTTCGAAACGGTTGAAGAGACCTACGTCGAAGTGCAGCGATTGCGCACTGTGCTCATCGCGCGGGTGGCTGCTCTTCGGTCAATGGCTGGCTAAAAGCCACATAATTTTTATCAATCCCGAAGTGGTCAGTTGTTTGTCCGCTTCGGGAGGGCTCTAAAAAATACTTGTCTCGCATCTGAACCCATAGCGCTCTGTACGCACGAGTATTAATACAAACCCCTATAATTTCTTATAATAATTGTGTTGTCTTGAAGTATTTAGGCGTAGATTTTGCATGTATTACAAATAAAAAATGTCGCAAGCGATGGGAAGTTTTGCATATTTCATGTGTAGGCGTGCGTGAAAGCCGCCCAATAACGGCTTCAGCGAAATTATAAGCTACAAATGGAAGCGGAGGATTTCCATAGTGATCCCGCGCTTATCAGCGCGGCACCCCCACAATATCCCCACAGGAACAGTGGGATATAAGAAGAACAAACGGTCTCAAAGGTCGTCCGTCACGCTAAATTCACTCAGTTTTTTCGTAAAGTAGGGCCGCTCATAACGGTCTGGTTGCAGGTTCGAGTCCTGCCGGGCCCACCACTCACTCTCCGCGAACGACGGGAATGCACGTTTCGCGGGAGATGCGCGCAGTCTCAATGACTTAGCGAAAAGCTGCCGTTTTGAGGCCTCTTCTCCGGGGCGGTCCTGCGACCCGGATTCTTGGCGATTTAGGGCGGTTTCTCGCCTGCCGCCGGTGCAGCATCCGCAACATTTCTACTCGCCGTGCCGGAGACCGGTTCGCAGGCCGGCGGAGCCGTGGTTCGTTGGCGGCCGTGCACTGGCGTGTGAGCGATTACCGCCACTTCGGACTGGACTTGCGGTGCGAACGGAGCGGAACTGTCAGCGTCCTTGAGGCCGCCGGCGCGGTGCGCCCTCGTCCCCCCTGCCGATCCCTCGTGATCCGCGGGGTTGCGCTTGTGGCAGCAGACCCGCTGCCCAACCCTCGCAA
>NZ_JADIJP010000004.1:0-236954 GCF_017355285.1 Methylobacterium sp. SD274
GTCCTTGACGACAGCCCGGATCGGCCGGTGTGCAACCCCTCCGCGGTAAACGGCCGGGCGCTGGTCGAGCTCCCATTCCGATGTCTCGACGTCAACGAGACCGGCGTCGTTGAACTTGAGCAGGTCTCTCTGCTTCCAGTCGGTAACGGTCTTCTTCGATACGCCGCGCCGGCGGGAGAACTCCGCCTGGGTCATGAACTGCGGCGTCGCGGGATCTGCCATGCGACCGTTACCCGTTACCCTGCGTTACCGGGTTTTCGGACCCTGGCGCTAGAAACATTGGGGGCCCCGACCACCCGTATAGGGTTGGAGGCCACAGGGTCCCCGCCGCTCGGATCGGCGCGGTTTGGTTGGCCCTACTGGTCTGGGTTATTGGGGGAGCCGCTGTCTACGGCACCATCGGCATCTTCGCCTCGATCTTGCCCGTTGGCCTTGGAGCCTACCTCGCGGCTATCGCCGCGCAATTCGCTAGGGCGCATCGGGTTAGCGCCTGAAGGAAGGCCGCATAGATGGCGAGCGGTGAGGCTCAATCATTCCGCAGCTCGCTCATCCGGTGTCTTGATGCGAGGCTTAATGGACGGGAGGAAGCGATGCGATCTGATCCCAAAACGATGAACGAGCAGTTCCGGGCGGACTGGTCACGGTTCCATCCAAACCAAGAGCCAACAGGATGGCTTCTGAGGGCCAGACCAATTCCCTGGGTCCGATTTCATGCTCTTCCTGAATCCAAGCGCTATGCCGAGGATGCAGCCGAACGCGCGACGATACTCGCCCGAGCATATATTCTTGCGGCCGAGGTGCTTGGCGAGGGCGCATCTTGCTGGATGATCGCGTCTTATTATTGGTTCGGAGCGAAAGCTGCTGAGGGCGAGCCTACCTTGGAGTGGGTGTATGACGATGATGATGAGGATCTCGGCATATTGCGTAGCGAGGTCAGCTTGACCGAATGGCGTTCAGGTGCACACGACACGTCACTTATGGCGATTGCCGAAGGGCAAACAGCTCATGAGGTTTGGATGGCCAGAGCCACGGGGGAGATCTTTGCGCCATACGATGGCGGCTTTGACCTTTTCCCCTCTGACTGGACGCGCGTGGCCGTCCTGAAGACAAAATGGGCCAGCTGGCTTTCCTCATATCCTGGAGGTTTATGAGGTCGATCTGCCGCCCGTCTTTCTCTGGCTTCGCCACACAGCAGGTACCGGAATCGCCGTGCGGGTGTTTAGGGTTCCTAGGCGAGGCTTGAGGGTGGTGAGGCGGGCCACTGCTCAGTCGCCACCACCGCACGAGCAGCCGTCGCTGGACAACGAGCCACTATCTGACGACGTGGAGCGGCAGGACAAGCTATCGATAGGGTGGGCGCTGTGCCCGCCGGCGCCTGAGATGCCGAGGGGCCAGGGATACCCGCCGCCAGCGCCACTCGTGTCGTTGTCGTAGGACGCGCGGCGGGCGCGATCCTCTGCCTCTCGTAGCCGCTTCTGCTCATCTTCACGTCGACGGTTGAACCTGCCGAACATGGAGCGCCTCGCGATGATCGTGGTACAGACTGACGTGAGGAGCTACGCATGATGCAATCGAATTTCACGATCTACGGTGCCAACATCATTGAGCAGTCCGACGGAACGCTAGCATTCTTATGCTGTGGGCTCTTAGTATCCTTCGAAACCGAAAGCGTTTTCATTTATAGATCGACATATATTGCAGGAAAAGAACCTACTACCTACGTAGAAGATGGCATAGGGATCTCTGTAATTCTTGATATCCCGGACACACTGTCGGTTTGCCGAAACTTACTCAATTCGAGCGAGTTTGAACCCCAAGTTGAACCCATTCCAATTGAAAAAGCTGCGGGCTTCTTAGAACCATTAGAGCACGCTGAGGGCGCTGTAGCCTCTATACCGCAGATTTGCTTGCCAAACCTACAAGCTACATTTCCGACAACCAGAGGGACGATATCCGTTGAGAGGTATAAGCACGGCTCGTTGCACGTGAAGATCCACCCTCATGCATTATGAGAATAAGAATGGCTCATGAACGAGTTGTCGATCTAGAACCGGAGAAGGTTAACCCCCCATTCGGAAAAATCTGTTCAGTGCGATGGTTGGGGGCGCGGGCGCAGAAGTTGCTCCAAACTTATGAGCCCCCCAGGTCTGAGGCGCATGTCAGCCCATAGCCAGGGATGGATGATGAATGTGGTATGGCCTGGAGCAAGACTTCTCGCGTGAATGGACCCCTTCCGCCAACGCTGCATGGGCTGGTAAGCCAGGGATCAACGAGGAGGAGAATTCCATGAAGAAGCTGATTCTGATAGCTGCTGCCATGGTCGTGATGGGCTCGGCCCCAGCGCTGGCAATGGATTGCTGCGGCGGAGCCAAGGGTAAGGCACCGATGTGCGGCAAAGGCTCGATGGCGATGGGCCATAGCGGAATGAAGGCCAAGAAGGGCAGCTGCTGCTGCGAGGGCATGTCCGGTGGCATGAGTAGGAAGCGTGCCTAGTAGCGGAACCCCGGAGCTCAGTGCCCTCCCTGGATGACGTCAACCGGTGATCAAACGATGCCTGCTTCCGAAGGACGGATAGAGGAAGCGTAGGTTCGCCTGCCGGCCAGGTCAGCCCTTCTTTTTGTAGGCCTGAATCGCGTTCTGGCATCCCGGCGACAGCTTCGACATGTTCTTTTGGAAGCAGGCCTGCGTCTCGGGACCATCCTCGGGCGGCATGCCGGCGCAGAAGGTCGTGAAGTCGCCAGCGCATTGCATCTGTAAAGCGGCCTTGTCCTCAGCGGACATCGGTGCGGCCATCGCGGCACTGGCCGCAGCGGTCCCTATTATGAGGCTCAACCCAAAACGTCCGATCATGTTCTGCTCCCTCGACCCCAGATGCTGGGGTCGAAGTCAAGAACTCTGACTTGGGCTGAACCGTTGCACCTCCGATGGCCGCCAGCCCTTTGACCACGCGAGACACGGTCAGACCTGCCTTACATGCTAGGCCTCGTGGACGTGTGTTAGCACTTTGCTATTGTTCAATCGATAGCAAAGTGCTACATAATCAGCATGCGCCAGATTACCTATTACCAAGTAAGCGATCAAGACGCTGAGCCGGACGCCGGCCAACGTCTCCAAGCTGATCCGCGCGAAGGTGAAACAGTACGCCGAGGACCCCGAGTCGCTAGCGAACAACGTCAAGACGCTGCAAGGCCACGAGAACCGCCTGCGTCTTCGCGTTGGAGACTGGCGCGTCCTCTTCAACGAGAACGGCGAGGTCGTCGCCGTTCTGAGGGTTGCTCCGAGAGTGGGAGCTTATGACTAGACGACCTTGGATGGGAGAGACGCCATGAACGCCCAGACCATCGTCACCCCTGCGGGGGAACGCCTCGTGCTCATCCCTGAGGCCGAATATGCCGCCCTTATCGCTGCAGCCAAGGATGCGGCCGACAACGCTGCATTTGACCGCATTGAGAAGCGTCTTGCCTCTGGTGAGGAGGAACTCATCCCCTCCGATATCGTAGACCGCCTTCTTGATGGCGAGAACCGCGTCCGCGTTTGGCGCGAGCATCGTGGCCTGTCAGCGAAGCAGCTTGCCGAGAAGGCCGGGATCGCGAAGCCGTTCCTATCTCAGATCGAAACGGGGAAGCGCGAGGGCACCGTGGACACCCTTCGGAAGATTGCCGATGCGCTATCGCTGACGATCGACGACTTAGTCGGATGATGGTTGCGGCGCTCGGATTCGAACCGAGGACCTCCAGGTTATGAGTCTGGCTCGCTGCCGGACTGCGCTACGCCACGTCGATGAAGTTTCCGTGCAACAGTTCACAGCTACGCATCGCGCGGCAGTTTCCAAGTCTTGCGTAGCATTCGCGGTACCGGCACAACCGCTTGCCGCCAATGCACGCGGCATTGGGGAACGTCATGACCGGGCGAACTCTTGTGGCCGCTGCGCTAGTCGCGGCGAGTGTTAGCGGCTGCGTATCACACCAGGTACGGGACCGTAGCGATTTCCTTGCAGAAGGCGTGAGAACCTACTCAGGCGAGTCGCGGGAGCGTGTGGTTGAGGCCGCTCGAACCGTACTTCAAGTGTCCGATCCTACGGACTTTGAGTTCCGAGATACGCTGACCGGCTTTACCGGCGTTCGGCGCTACGTAATCTACGCAGTTCTTGCCGCAAGCAATGGGCGCGAGAAATGGGAATTCCAGACAGAGCCGGACGGAAAGGCCGTTAAGGCTGCCATCACAGTGTCCGAAGCAGGCGTTGCCACCGGAGGTTACTCTACGACCCCGTACGAAGGACAGATGGCGAGTGTGCCGCTCTATCGCCTTTTCTGGGACCGGGTCGACTACATGCTGGGCAAGCGGCCAGACTGGGTCTCATGTGAGCAGGCAGACGCTGCGCTAAAGGCAGCTGGAACCGGATCGCTCGCCCTCGGCGGTCTGTGCGGTCCGACTAGCGATGGCCGAAACGCACCGCCACCCGAACCGCTTCCGCAATTGCAGCGTGCTGGAAAGACTGCCAGAGCACGCTGAGCATTCCCAACTTCAACGCCGAGGGCATTTCGCGCCCTTGGCCTCAAGCTTTCAAGTAGTACTCCAATGGGGTCAGTTAAATTGAACCAACCTCCAAAGTGGAGAAGCGGCCTCACCCGTCTCCGTCGCGGCTTAACATCGATCCCATGTCGGGAGAGTACAGCGGTGATTGTTCAGAAGCTTGAGTTACTACAACGGCTGGACTTGCGCAATGTTCAATTCGATGGGAGAGGCCCGCCCAAACAGAGAAACTGACACGGCAATTCGATCATCCGGCAGGATCCGCTCCACAGTGGCAGGGAACGAGGCGAACGGCCCGTCGATCACCATCACGCCCTGACCGATCTTGATCCCGATCGGCTCGAGGAGGAGCATGGAGATGCCCTCGCGGACCACGGCGTCGGCAGCCCTATCGATCACCCACTGAACGTCAGCCTCGGTGTCCTCGTCGTCTGGAGCAAGGGCGATGAAGACGAAGTGCTCATCGATGAACCGGCGGCACCCATCGCATTCAGGTTTGGTCCAGAGGTTGCGCGGCTTCTGAAGCATGAAGCCGAGCAGCATGTTCTCCAGGATTGGCCGGACATGCATCTCGGAGGAGGCGATGGCGATCCGCCAGTTGTGCCCCGTCGCCATATTCATCGCGATCTGGGTCATCAGGGCGGTCTTGCCGCCGCCAGGAAGGCCGCTGACCACCACGAAGGCTCCGCGGTAGAGCCGCATGTGATGGTCGAGTTCGCGGAATCCGGTGGTCAGGGCAAGGAGGGGAGGACTCTCCGGAAAGTCGGAGAGCTTGTAGAGGCCTTTCACCGGGAAGGGCTTCGCCTGTTCGATGCAGGCCATGACGGCGTCGGCCCCGAAGTGCTGGAGCACCTCGTTCAGATCCTTCACCGGCCGGAGCACGCCGTCTGCATCCGCCACGCAGGGCTCGGCTGGATAGCTGACGAGGCAGCAACGGGAGCGGCCGAGCCGGCGGGCCAGTTCCTGTCCGAGGCGGCGGCCCGGCTCATCGTTGTCGACGGCAAGGACGAACCGCTTCACCCGCTTCAGGCGGTCCCAGTTGTTGAAGACGTAGCGGTACTTGTCGTCGTGTTCGGGCACCACGTCGTCGGCATTGTCTGGCACCTCTACGAGGTTATCCTGCTCGTCACGGGCCGGAGGGGCGCCGTCGGGAACGGAGACGCTGAAAGGATGACCGGACTGAACGGCGGCGACGGTGTCGAGCTCGCCCTCGGTGATGACCACCGGCGCCTGACCGTTCTGAACCGCCGGGTCGTCGAGGACGGCGACGTTGAAGAACGTCTTTCGAGCACCGGCACGCTGCCAGAACCGTTTCCTGCCGGCAGTGTCCCGCCCCCGGTACTTGGCGTTCACTTCCTCGCCGCCGTCGATGTACGGGAAGACCAGGATGTTGCCGGAGGCATCAGGAACCGGATCGCCACCCTGAGCGCGCTTGGCGCTGTAGATCCCCAAACGTGAGGCGGTCTCGCTGTCGAGGGCCCGGCTTTCGAGCCAGGCGATTGCCATTGGGTTGAGGCTCATCGCTGAAATACTTCCCGCCGCTCAGATCGCAGTTGAGGCACCGAAACCCGACGCCACCGGCGTCGATCGTGACGCCCAGGGAACGGCGTCGACGGTTAGCGGCGTGCTTGGCGCTGACCGAGCATCGAGGGCAGATCGCGTAGTGCCGGCCGGGGGATGTCGACCGCAGGACGATCCCGAATTCGCGAAGGATCTCATCGACCGATCTCACGGCACGTAGCCGCAAGGCCTCGGCTTGGGCGCGTTTGCCTTGGCCTCGGCATCGGCCCTGAAGCGCTCGACCGCGAGCCGCGCCTCCCGATCTCGCTTGGCCAGTGCCCCTGGCACGGCGAAGAACCAGCTCGTCTGGGCGCCGGCCCACCCGGTCAGGCCCGTCAGCTCGGCTCGAAGGTTGATGCTGGGGAACGCGGCTTCCCATTTTCAGAAGTCGGGCTCGTTGAGCCGGATGATGCCACTCTCGAAAAAATATCGTTTCGCCCCCGGCGACGATCGCGAAGCGGCGGCGCGAGTGTCAGGCTCAGGTTTTCAGGAAGAGGCTGAACGGTAGTACCACCCTCCTCTTCTATCTGGATTCTGGCTTCTGGATTCTGGATTCTGGGCTTTATCCTCCCCCTTATCCGGGGGGTTAACCCCCTGGTTAAGGCCGGGGTTACCCCCTCTTTTGCCATTCTCCTTATCTTTCAATGCTTTGGTATTGTCCCGGACCATTCTCCGGCTGTAGATCGTTCCGTCTGCCGTGACCGAGTAGATGCCGTGCAGCGCCAGAGTTGCGAGAGACTTCCGGCATTCTTTGAGGCTCATGCCGACCATCCGGGCGAGGTCGGAAGCGGTTAGAGGAGGCGACGACCAATGCCTTGCTCGATCTGGTCGAGTACTGCCGCGGCGTCGTGCTTCAGACCGTGCCGCTGACGGCGGCCGGATGCCGCGAGCTGGCGCGCTTCGCCGTCGAGTATTTCGAGCATCAGGATGTGCCAATCGACGACGATCATCAGGCCGTCACCAGCCTGATTGCCCGATCGCCATTCCTGGGCGAAGGCGCTTCATTGCATCCGCAGGAAGCCCACAAGGCAGGTGCACCGGTCTCGCCTCACACCACGCTGACCGATGATACGGCTTCAGACCTTTCGTCTGCCTGCGACGCTCTTCTAGCGAGACTGGCTTGGCTCGATCAGCCCGAGAATACGGGCGCTATGACGGAGGACGCCTGGACCGTCGAGATGGGCGCGTGGGGACGCGCCGTGATGAGCCTCGCCACCATCGCTAGGCAGGGAGATCCCCGAGATGCTCGTCGACGGTAGCCCCGCCTTCGCCGGCTGCGCCCTCCACCCCGATCCTGAACATGTCCACGTGGAGAAGGACAAGATCGAGCGCGAGCTTCGACCGTTGCTGCATCGCTCCATGGTCAGGAAACAGCAGCCAGGACCGATACTTGGATAGCCCAACAAGGGACTCTCGGGCCTGAGTCTAGAGGAGCTTCAGGACAAGCAGAGGCAACTCAATGTTAAGGGCATCTGCGCTATGCCCCAGACGAGACACAGACCGGTCGAGACGTGTCTGTCGTTCGTATAAGCGAGATAGTGCCTTGAAACGTCGGGATTTCCTCATCGGGGCGTCCGCCCTTGGCTTGGCCTCCTCGTCTGTCGCGAAGGCCGCCGTATCACCGCACCAGGCGCCGGCAGCAGCGCCCGCGGGAGCCCGGATCGCGCGGGTCGCCATACATCCGGCGATCGGCTTTTCCCGGGTCGGCAATTCCGAAGCCTGGTTTCCCGCACCCGAGGTGCCGGGCCTCCTCGACGAGCCGGAGGGCGGCTTCAAGGATTCCAAAGGCCGCATCAAGAAGCAGGTTCAGCGGTTCCGCCTCTATGGCTACGACGAGGAAGGCCGCGTGGTGCGCGAACTCGACGCGTCCAAGGGCGTCCGCTGGAGCGTCCACGTGGCCAACACCAAGGCGGCCTGGTACGGGTTCATCAACGCGCTCGATCAGGGGCCGGCGGCGCCCGGCATTCCCGGCACCCAGCGCAACCCCCTGGTCCTGGCCGACCGGCGCGACGATCTCCTGGTGATCGACCCCGGCATCGTCGAGATCGGCGGCATCTCCGCCAATGCGGCGGGCAAGGATCCGGCCTGCCGCATGCAGGGTCGGTTCTGGAACACCCTCGATGTCGATCTCGGCCACCTGCGCACCGACGGCAACGGCCGCCTGCTGGTCTTTGCCGCCAACGGCATCTCGCGCACGGCCCTGCCGCAGAACCCGGTGCGCGACTTCACCAACAACGACGGCTGGCACGACGATTGGTGCGACGGCTGGGTACAGGCCAGGGTCGAGATCGACGGCGCCTCCGTACCCTGCGAACCGGCCTGGATCGTCTGCTGCGGTCCGAAATTCGCGCCCCAGCTCGAACCCATCGTCACCCTCTACGACGCCGCCCGCGAAGCGATGGTCGAGCTCGGCCATCTGAAGGCCCCCTCCGATACCGTCTCGTTCCGGCGCGACGTGCTGCCGATCCTGCGCCGGGCCGGCACCATGCAATGGGTGGCCACGTCCTCGTTCCTCGGCGCGGCCTGGAACCAGATCGGCGACCTCTCCAGTCCGGCGCTCATCGCCAAGCTGGCGCGTCCCCATGAAGAGGGCCGCGCGATGCGGCAGAACGTTCTCCAGGCCTTCCGCCGTCCGGGCGGCGAGGACCAGCGGGCCGCCGCCATGCCGATCATGCTGGGCGACGGGGTGAATTACCCGGAGAGCCAGCGCACCTGGCTCACCCTCACGCCGACCCAGTACCGTCAGCTCGAACTCTGGGCGGATGGAAAATTCGCCGACGATTACGAAGACGCGGCCGCCGATTCCGTCACGCGCCTCGACGACCTGCCGCTCGCCCTCCGGCCGGAGGCCCTCACCCGCGCCGCGCTCGATGCCTGCTCGGGGGGAGCCTTCCACCCCGGGGTCGAGATCACGTGGCCGATCCGTCATGCCGCCCTCTATCGCGGCCGTGACGAGACGAAGCTGCCCTTCCGCATCAAGATCTCGGATCGACCGGGCCTGATCCAGGATCTCGGCCTGCAGCTCAATGCCACCAACGTGTTCGCGGGCAATCCCGCCAAGCCGCGCGAAGGGGCTCCCATCGGCCCGCAGGCCCCCGGCGACCTGACCCGCTGGATGGGTGTGCCGTGGCAGGGCGACGCTTTCAGCTGTCAGGCGGTTCTGACAGCCTCGGGCTTCCCCACCCCGGTCTGGTGGCCCGCGCTGCTGCCGGTGGATGTCCTGCCGGAGACTTTCTACGAGCACGTCATGCGCACCGATCTCAGCGACGAGGAGCGTTTGCGCTTCTACCATGCGCGGGTGCCTTGGGCGCGGGGCGCGGCCGGTATCGGGCTTCACGTGGAGGCGGGCTACACCGATGGCCTGCGCCGTATGATCGAGCTGTGGACCCGCATGGGTGTCCTCGTCCGCCGCCCCGGCCCCAAGGGCCTGACCGGCGTTCCGGAGGTGATCTACGTGGAGACCCAGCGCGGCTCCATGGACATCGCAGCCCCGTTCCCCCGCCGCTGAGCGCGCGGCGCGTGGACCGTATCGTGGTCGTCGGGGCGGGAGTCGCCGGCCTGTCCGCAGTCCGGCGACTCGTCGTCGCCGGACATTCTCCCGTTCTCGTCGCGCCGAATCGCGTCGTGCCGAGCCGCGGGGAAACGCTCTCCGCCACGGCAGCTTCGTTTCTGGACGGGCTCGGCTGGTCCGCCCTGATCGACGGCGGCACCGCCATGGCCAGTCAAGGACGCTTCTCGATCTGGGGTGACAGCGCCCTGCGCAGGGCGGCCGGGCACGAGCACGGCGCCCATATCGACCGCTCCCTCCTCGAAGGACGGATGGCGGCGTCTCTGGCTGAAAGCGGGATCGAGCGCCTGGCGGAGGCCGTGGTCGGCCTGGAGCATCTTCCCCGCGGCGTCCGCATCGGTTTGGCCGACGGGCAATGGCTCGATGCGGCGGCGGTGATCGATGCGAGCGGCCGGGCCGCGCTCTCGGCTGGACCGACCGCACACCGGCGGCGCCTCGACCGGCTCGTCTGCGCCTATCAGGTGCACGACGTGCCCGATGATGCCGAGCTTGCCGCCGCGACCCTGGTGGAGGCGGTGGAGCCGGGCTGGTGGTACATGGCGCCGATGCCGGGCCGGCGCATGATGATCGGCCTGTTCACCGATTCCGATCTTCTGCCCGCAGGGGCGGCGAAGGATGGCAAGCTCTGGGCGGATGCGGCCAGGGAAACCATCGCCATCGCCGCCCGCCTGGAGAGCCTGGACCTCGACACCGCCTGTGCCTCGCTGTCTCCCCAAGTTGCGCCGGCGGCCTCGATCGTGCCGACCCACTTGGTCGAGGGGCGTGTCCTGCGCTCGGGCGATGCGGCGGCCTCCCTCGATCCGCTCGGGGCGAACGGTCTCGCGACGGCGCTCTGGAGCGGCATCCAGGCCGCGGACGCCGCGCTGGCCCTCATCGCCGACGATCCGGCTCCGGCACTCGCCTACGAGCGCGCCTTTCTCGAAGGCATCGCGCATCACCTCTCCGGGCAGCGGACCCTCTACGCCGCCGAGCGACGCTTTACCGACGCTCCCTTCTGGTCCCGCCGGCATGCTTTCCCCTGAATCCGAGGATGATTCCATGAGACCCGTTTTTCGCTCCCTGCTCACCGCGCTTCTCGCGGTGCTCGTTCCCGTCGCGGCTTGCGCCGACGAGACACGCCGCGTCGAGATCCTCGCTCCGAACGCAGAGACGATCACCCCCAGCGGCACCTGGAGCATCGGCGCACGGGCGGGAGATTTCGTGTTCATCGGCGGGATGCGCGGTGTCGACCGGACCACCGGCGAACTCATCGAGGGCGAGGAGGCCCGCATCCGCCGCATGTTCGACAACATGCTCGCCGCCGCCGCGGTGGCGGGTGCAACGAAGTCCGATGCCGTTCGCCTGACGGTGTTCGTCACGGACGTCGCCCGGCTGCGTCCGATCGTCAACAAAGTACAGAAAGACATCTGGGGTGACGGTCCATATCCACCCCGCACCGTTCTCGAGGTTCCCCGCCTCGACCAGAACGACATCGCCGAGATCGACGGCACCTTCTACCGACCCATCGTCAAATGACGACATTCCGGCGGTGGCCGTAAGGCGCGGTCGAACCTTTCGATCAAGCTCATGAGAACGCTGGAGCTGCGCCCGACCAGTTTGGGTCGGGTGCAGCTCCGCGCTTTTGTTTACCGTGCTCATTTTCGCCGAACCGGCATCCACTTCGGCGGTGAGCGCTCTCGGCCGCATGGACGGAGTGGCGAAGACGTCGGTGCCAAGGAGGGCGATACGCCGTTCTTGCAGGGCAAGGACACATCCAAGTCTGCCGGCAAACTGAACTTCGATGCCATCGAGACAATCTCTGTCGCCGACGGTGCGTGCCCCGACCTGACCGGCATCCTGCCGATGCGCTCGTCGAGGGACGGTTGCCCACGGGTTTCGCGGTCCGCGACGAAGCCGATCTGCCGACATAGGCACGCAACGCAGCGGGGTGTGAGACTGTTCGATCACGCCCCTCTCGCATGTCATCAAGGCCAAGCCTCAAGTCGGTCCGGAGCGGAAAACGCCCATCCCGGCCATAGAGCGATCCAGACCGGGCTATCGAATAGCTCATACGCAGCCGAACCACGTATTGGTCGGCTCGAATACGTTAGCCGATACAATATTTTATCGCTATGCACCTCATCTATGCTGCGTTGCATCAATCGATGACCATGCCATCCAATCCATCAAAGTCATCATGACTGATTAAATATTTCATTAAGTACCCTATCCTACATATCCCAGATATCAATTGCGGAACCCAGTCTTTCGCGGAACGGTATCGGGGTAGGTGAAGCTTATCTGCCCAGGCGACAAGCCTGCCCATGCCAAGCGATCGAGCATGGTCTTCAAACTAACCAGCTGGTCACAGTCCCTTGGGTTGGAGAATATTATGGCAACCGTATCGATTCTTACCAATACCGGTTTCGACGTCCGCGATTTCTTCCTGCCCAATCTCGGCGATGCCGACAGCGTCACGTTCACGGGTCTGATCGACAGTGTCGGCGACCTCCTCCTCGGCGGCAACCGCACGGATACGTTCGAGGTTCTCACCGTCGAAGCGAACGGACTCACGTACAATTATACCGGCAATTGGGAGATCGAAGCCTCGACTGGCCTCTCTACGGGGACGGTATCGGCCAGCGGCGGCTATGACGGCGTCGAGGTGAAGCTCGGCGATACGGTCCTGGCGACGCTCGACCTGCCATTCCAGCCGGTCGACCTCGGGACGGAAACCAATGCCGGCATTCTCTCGAACGTTGTGAACCTCGCCACGGATCTCGTGGGCGAGACCGTGGATCTCCTCCTCGGAACCCTGGACGAGACCGTCTCCCTGGTCGGGCTCAACCTCGACGCCACGCCCGATCTCATCGACATCGTCATCGATGCCGGTGGCACCCAGACGGGCGGCGACGGCAACGACACGCTGCGAGGCGGCATCGGTGGGGATACCCTCAATGGGGGGGCCGGAAACGACACCATGATCGGTGGCCGCGGCGACGATACCTACATCGTCGATTCGGCCGGCGACACCGTGGTGGAGGATGCCGACGAAGGCGAGGACACCGTTCGCTCCTCGGTGACCTATACGCTTCCCGACAACGTCGAGAACCTCGTCCTCACCGGCACCGGGTCCATCGACGGGACGGGCAACAGCCTCGACAACAGCATCGTCGGCAATGGTGGGGACAACCGTCTCGATGGCGCAGGCGGCAACGACCGCCTCACCGCACGCGGCGGCGACGACGTCCTCATCGGTGGCACCGGCGACGACATCATGCGTGGCGGGGCCGGTGACGACGTCTACGTCGTGGATTCCACGGGCGATCAGGTCATCGAGGCCGCCGACGAGGGCAACGACACCGTCCGCTCCTCGGTGACCTACAGCCTCGGCGCCAATGTCGAGAACGTCATTCTCACCGGATCCGGCGCCATCGACGCTACCGGAACCGGCGGCGCCGACGGCCTGACCGGCAATACCGGTGACAATCGTCTCGACGGGGGCAGCGGCGACGACACGCTATCTGGACGCGCGGGCAACGACACCCTTGTCGGGGGGGCCGGCGCGGACACGATGCGCGGGGGCACCGGCAGCGACACCTACGTGGTCGACGATGCCGGCGATCGAGTCATCGAGTTGACCCAAGAAGGCAACGATACCGTTCGCTCCTCGATCGACTACACCCTTGGGGCCAATGTGGAGCGGCTCGTACTGACGGGAGCCGGGGATCTCGACGGGACGGGCAACACTCTGAACAACGCCATCTTCGGCACCGGCGGGGACAACGTGCTCAATGGTGGCGGCGGCAACGACATCCTGTTCGGCAAGGGCGGAGCCGACATTCTCGACGGTGGAACCGGCAACGACACAATGCATGGCGGTCTCGGCGACGACACCTACTTCGTTGACAGGGTCGGCGATAAGATCGTGGAGCTCCTGGGCGAGGGCAACGACACGGTCTACTCCTCGGTGACCTACAGCCTCTCCGGAAATGTCGAGAACCTCGTGCTGACGGGCTCTCGCAACGTCAGCGGCACTGGCAATGCCCTCGACAATGACATCACCGGCAACGACGGCAGCAACCGTCTGAGCGGCGGTGCTGGCGACGACGTGCTGACAGGTAACGGCGGCAACGACACCCTGCTCGGAGGCAGCGGCGCCGACACCATGCGCGGGGGCACCGGCAACGACACCTACGTCATCGACAATGCTGGGGATCGCGCCACCGAGCAGCCGGGCAAAGGTTTCGACACGATCCGCTCGACCGTCAGCCACACGATGGAAGCCAACACCGAGAAGATGGTTCTCAGTGGAACCGCGGATCTCATAGCCAACGGCAATGCCGGCAACAACCAGATCTACGGCAATGCCGGCGACAACGAGATCTACGGTGGCGATGGTCGCGACCTCCTCTATGGCCGTACCGGAGCCGACACGTTCGTCTTCAAGGACGTGACCGACAGTGACGTCGCTGTCGGCGGACGCGACATCATCAAGGACTTCGATTTCGCCGCCGGCGACCGCATCGACCTGAGCGCGATTGACGCGAACGGCGCGCAGGACGGAAACCAGAGCTTCGACTTCGTTGGAACCGATGCCTTCTCGGGCGAGGCGGGTGAACTGCGAATGAAGTTCGGTGGCGGCAACACCCTGATACAGGGTGACACCAACGGCGATGGAGGGGCGGACTTCGCCGTCATCCTCCAAGGCCATCATGTCCTCGACAGCGGATCCTTCATCGTCTGACGGTCCGAGCCTCCGAGAATGACCAGGGAAGGGCGAGGGGCCGGTGGCTCCCCGTCCTTTTTCAACGATCTCGGAGCGTCATCGCGCTCCAGAGAACAGGTGTACGATTACAATCGTCGCCGGCATCGATGTCGATCATGAGATGATCCCGCTCCGTTTTCCCGAGACACAGCGATGTCGGATCCCGGTAATCTTCGGCATTCTGCGCTTGACGCTGGTATACCAGAAGGCACATGGTGTGAGTGCTCCTCGTGAGGAGCCTTCCTATGAGCAAAACTTTACCCGCCCGGCGTGAGCCGAGGCGGGTTTTTTCGTCGCTCCGCAACCCGCGACGCACTCGGCCGTTGGCGAACCGGGAAAGGGCGCTGCCTGCGCACGGTTCCGTCGCCACCGGCGAGGAGGCGGGAACCCGGCCTCCGCGCCCCCTCCTCTCTCCCTGGAAGCGAGGCGTGCCGTGAACGACAACGAACATGCCGTCTACGCCATCGCCCCGGAACTCGGCGGCTGGACGGTCTACGACACGAAGACCCTGGAGCCCGCCATGGTGGACGGCATTCGACAGGTCGGATTGTGCCGTGATGCCGCTCACGCCCTCGCCGGCAGCCTGAACGCCATGGAACGGACGGTGCCCGGATCGTCGATCCCCCTTCCCGATGAAGAACCATAGGGTTTCCGAACCCGGGCTCTCGACGGCAAGGCCCACACGCGGCTTGCCGTTTCGGAACCCGAGGCGACCACGGGCCCAAACAAGGTTCGATCATGTGCAGGCCGAGCGCCATGCGGCTTTTCTTGTCTCTGTTTCCGTCATGAAGCGTCATCAAGGCAGCGGTTCCGACAAGTCGACGCAGTCTATTCCACCCGAATTCCTGGGGTCGCGTCACAGAGACAGAGCGAGCATTGCCGAACCCGGAGGATATCGCGGACGTTAGGCAACGACATCGGAATAGGATCCGCGAATGGGACAATGCTGGCCGAACCGTATCTGGATCGTTCGCCACGGCGAGAGCGCCGGCAACGTCGCGAGCGAGGCCGCGCATGGGGCCAATCGCGCGCGGATCGATATCGCCGAGCGCGACGTCGACGTCCCCTTGAGCCGACGGGGCGAGGAACAGGCCGACGCGCTGGGCCGATGGTTCGCGACGTTCCCCCCAGATGAGCGGCCGGAGACGGTGCTGACTTCGCCCTATAGGCGGGCGCGGCAGACCGCATCCCGCATCCGCGCCGCAAGCGGCTTGGCGCATGAGGCGCCGGAGGATCTCGTCGATGAGCGGCTCCGCGAGAAGGAGCTCGGCATCCTCGACCGCCTGACCCGCTCGGGCGTCGAACAGCTGCATCCCGAACAGGCCGAGATGCGCCGGCGCCTGGGTAAATTCTATCACCGGCCACCATCCGGCGAGAGCTGGTGCGACGTCATCCTGCGTCTCAGGAGCGCGCTCGACACGGTGTCCCTGCATCACGGCGAGAAGCGCGTCCTCATCGTCGCGCATCAGGTCGTGGTTCTATGCCTGCGCTATCTGCTGGAGGAAATGACCGAGGCGGAGATTCTCACCATCGATGCCGCTGGCGACGTCGTGAACTGCTCCGTCACGGAATACAGCTTTCAACCTGAGGAGAAGACGACGGGTAAGCTGAGGCTGGAACGCTACAATTTCGTGGCGCCCCTGTTCGAGGCGGGCGCACCCGTCACCTCCGAACCCGACGCGAACGTGGCGGCCCGGTAATGGAAACGCAGAGCCTCACCCTCGCCCGGCTCCGGACGCTTCGGCTTCCCATCCCCCATGAGGGCAGCAAGGACGAACGCGGCAGCGCCTTCGTCCTCGGCGGCTCCACGGAAGTGCCCGGGGCCGCCCTCCTGGCAGGGGTCGCGGCTCTCAGGGCCGGCGCGGGCAAGCTGAAGATCGCCACCGTCCGCAGCGTGGCCATCCCCCTGGCCCTCGCGATTCCCGAAGCCATGGTCGTCGGCCTGCCGGAAACGCCATCGGGCGGCGTCGAGGCCCAGGGCGCCCTCGATCGGCTGCTGGCGGTGACGAAGGGCTGCGTTGCCATCCTGATCGGACCCGGCATGGTCGAGGACCAGGAAACAACCGCTCTGACGATGGCTTTGCTGAAGCAGCACTCGTCCGCCGCCTTCATCCTCGATGCCGCTGCCATCTGTGGGCTCGGTGCCCACGCGGCCGACATCCGCGCTTTCGGAAGCCGGGCCGTCATCACGCCCCATGCCGGTGAGATGGCCCAGTTGCTGGATCGCAGCCGGGATGAGATCGAGGCCGATCCGTTGCGCGCGGCCGTCGACGCAGCGGCTTCGCTACAGGTCGTCGTGGTGATGAAAGGTGCCAAGACCTGGATCGTGGATCCGCAGGGCGCGCACTGGTTCTACGAGGGCGGCGGCATCGGCTTGGCGACGTCCGGTTCCGGCGATGCCCTGGCGGGTCTCGTGGTCGGGCTCCTCGCCCGAGGAGCCGCTCCCCTCACCGCGGCCCTCTGGGGGGTCTATCTGCACGGCGAAGCGGGACATCGCCTTGCCGCCGATATCGGCCCGCTGGGTTTCCTCGCGCGGGAGATCTCCGGCCTCGCCCCCGGACTGCTTCAGGAGGCAGCGGACGATTCTGCCACGGCGCCTTGAAGCCAACCACCGGCGTGGCTCGACCGGGCGTCGGCGGGGGAGCTAGGCTGGCGGCGAAAGGTTCCCCGCACGGCAGCGCTCTTCATAGTTTTCCCCGAAATCCCGACGTTTCTTTTTTGGGACCCGCAAGGCAACGCGAGCGTTCATAGGAGACGGACAGCGCTGCGACGCGTCGGTATCAAATAAGACATTCGACAAAGTGGGATGGTATCTATGGCCGCCAAGCAGAAAACCTTGCACGATGCGTTCTACGAGACGCTCAAGGACGTCTATTACGCTGAGAGGCAATCCGTTCGCGCTCTGAAGAAGTCGGCCAAGGCCGCCGAGCACGACGAGTTGCGTCAGGCGTTCGAGACCCATGCCGAGGAAAGCGCCGTGCAGGTCGAGCGCCTCCAGCAGGTGTTCGAGATCATCGGCAAGTCCGCGCGCTCGAAGACCTGTGAGGCCATGCAGGGCCTGACCGCCGAGATGGAAGAAGATCTCGAGGATTTCGGCGGCAGCCCGGCGGCGGATGCGGTCCTGATCGGCTGCGCCCAGGCCGTCGAGCACTACGAAATCGCGCGCTACGGCACCCTGAAGACCTGGGCGAGCCAGCTCGGCTACGAAGATGCCGCCAAGCTCCTCGACGAGACCCTTCAGGAGGAGAAGAAGACCGACGAGCTCCTGACGCAGATCGCACAGAGCATCAATGTCGAAGGGTCGGACGAGGCTCCGGCCGAGGACGAGGCGCCCCCCCGGAAGAAGGGCGCCAAGGCCAAGGCCGAATAAGGAGTTCCGATCATGGTCGATCCCAGCAAGATCCAGGACCATATGCCGGTCATCGGTTCGGATGGCGGGCATGTTGGCACGGTGGATCATCTCGATGGGCAGCGCATCAAGCTCACCAGGACCGATCCCGAGGCCAAGGGTCAGCACCACTTCATCCATGTCGACTCCATCGACACGGTGGAGGACGGCACGGTGAAGCTGAACCGAACCACCGCCCAAGCCAAGGACGAATGGGGCACGGCGGAATAAGGCCGGGTCTCCGACAGACGTTCGAAGGGGTTGCCATCACGGCAACCCCTTTTCGTTTCGATCAGGGAACATTTCGGGGCGGGAAGCCCACCGGTGAAGAGATCCGCGAGGGA
Organism: Methylobacterium sp. SD274; assembly: GCF_017355285.1. Lineage (NCBI taxonomy): Bacteria > Pseudomonadati > Pseudomonadota > Alphaproteobacteria > Hyphomicrobiales > Methylobacteriaceae > Methylobacterium > Methylobacterium sp. SD274. The sequence continues at coordinate 18,141 of NZ_JADIJP010000004.1, forward strand.
GAGGGAGGCGCAGGGTTTCCTGCCCCTCGGTGGACAACCTCGGGACCAAGGTGCCGTTGCGGGCTCCGTGAACGCCGGGCTGGGTAATGGCCTCAGTGCCTCCGCCGTTTGGGAGGTGCTCACAACGCAAGGTCACCTTCGACGCGCATGGCCGTCGCGATAAGGAACTGTTCGCTGGCGAATTCTGCACACACGCCATTCAGGGTGGCGGGATGATGCACCTCACCGTCCGGATTGCTGTCCTGGCCGTGCGGTCCTTCGGTTCGGGCGATTAGGCCGGCAAGTAGAGCAGACGGGCGCTTGCCGCCCAATGGTCGCGCCACTGCCGCTGACCTTGTGGGCGGTCAGGTTGTCGAGCACGACCGTGTCACCGTGCTTCAAGGTCGGCACCAAGGTCTCTTCGACATAGCGGCGGAAGCAGATCCCGGTGATCGGTCCGTCTAGGAGCGGCGTATCGAGGATCAGGCTAATGAACGCGGACTCGGTCGGCTGATCGGAGCAACCGGCAAATGGTTCGACCCTCCGCAACACACGGTATTCGCCTCCGCTCTCCAGCACGCAAGCAATGCGTGCCGAACGGGTTGCGTCACCTCGACCGTTTCCTTGCCTTCAAGCTCACCGTCGCGTGGCCTTTCAAGGCCGTGACCTGCTCGTAGATAGACACGGTTGCGTTGGCTCAACGCGACGAGCCGAGCCTCGGTGCCCGATGGAGACAGCACGTGTCAGGGCTCGGGACACCAAAGGCAGACAGGCCAGGCGATCCTACGGCTTGACCGCAGCCTTCTTCGACGGCTCCGCCGGTTTGATGCTGCCTGTCTCCGATACCCGATCCCGAGCCTGCTCGACGCGCTTCCTGGAAGCGGCAGCTGCGCGCTGAGAGCTGGCAAGCTGGCCTTTGGCTGCGTCGCGAGCCGAAACGGCTTGGCTGAGTTCCTCTCGAGCAGAGGCGAGCTTACCTTGCCATTCCCGCAAGAGGTCGCCGTTTGCCTGCTCCAGCTCTTTTTGCCGGTCGACCAACCCGTTCCGCTCTGTCTGCAAGAGGCTGACCTGATTCGTCAGATCACGGTTGAGCGAAGCTTTATTCGCGAATGCACCCCATCCTGCCAGAGCGTAAACTCCCAGGATCAGATTGAGCGCGACAGTACGTGTCGGCGTCCAAGCAAAAAGCAGCTGGAGTTTCCAGCGTAGCAGTTCGAGCATGCGAGGCATGGCCGTTTGACTCCCATCTCAACTGGGCGGACCTGAATGGTCCGAACGGCTGATCGATTGAGTAAGAGAGAATGCCCGCTCAGCGTTAATGCTTGCTTACGAAGGGGCACCGGTCGGTCGTGGATGTACGACGAGGTCGCCATCGATGAACGCCACGCTGAAAGAGGTTGAAGGTCCCGATCCCGATTGGCCGAATCGGGTTGGGGCGAAATCACTCACGCTTGCCGTCATGGTATCGGCGGGGCAGGCGATTGCCGTTCCGCCGCTGTCGTGGAGCTTGGTCCGGATCGAATACGCCTGCGCGCCGTTTGATGGAGAGAGGAGCCGTGCCATGACCCTTTCCCCATTCATAAAGCTCGACCTCGTCCGACTGCCTGACGGTCGGGTCGGAGCCATCGTCGGCGTCTGGAACCTCGGCGAAGCCTACGAGGTCGATGTCGGCGGCGTTCACGAGACGTGGTCGACCGACGACCTTACGCCGACGGCCTGACCCTCGGCGGCTGCCATATCCGCAAACGCGGTGCCTCAGTGCGGAGACACAGGTGGATTTTTCGCGCCGAGACGTCAGCGTCGGGGCTGATCATATGGTCCGAGTCTCATTCTGCCGTTGAAGTTCTTCCGGGACAGCGTGAGCCTGGTTCTGGCGGGTTATGAGTTCGCCGACACCGACGGGTCGGTAGCCCCATGCATCGACGCCGACATCGCATGAGAAGCGGGTGTCGGGCAGTGAACCATGTGTGTGGCCATACAGATGGCGCGTCCCGCGCCACAGGCCGGGCCAGGCGCGATGCGCGTAATGTGCGAGAAACAGCCGCCATTCCGTGCCGTCGGCATCGCTTACAATGATCCGCGCAGTTTCCTGCGGCGGTTTCACCCACGGCAATTCAAGAACCCGATTGGTGTCGTGATTGCCGCGGATCAGTCGCTTTCGGCCTCTCAGGGCCTCGAAGATCTCCGCGCAGCGCCCCCGGCTCGCTCCGGCTGCGAAATCGCCGAGATGCCAGACGTCGTCGTCCGTGCCGACAACGTCGTTCCAACCCTCGATCAGAGCCGCGTCGTGATCATCGAGTGATCCGAACGCCCCTCCACGCTGACGCAGGATGTGAGCATCCCCGAAATGGGTGTCTGAGGTGAAGAAAGTAGCCATACGGATCCGACGGCGCCGCATGCTTCAGGCAGCGACCTGCCATTCAAACTCATCCGACTCGGCTTGGATCGACCCGACTCGAAAAATTGTAGGGTGGTACGAACTCACCGCGCTCACGCGTTTCCGTTCGCTCAACACCAGCTTCGAAACATAAGGGGGGTCGCTACAATGAACTAGTAGCCATATGCTTGCCAGGGCTTTTCAGGAAGCCAGCAACCAGCAGCTACGTCATTGAGATATTTGGTGGGTGCACAAGGGTTCGAACCTTGGACCCGCTGATTAAGAGTCAGCTGCTCTACCAACTGAGCTATGCACCCATTGCCTTGCGGCAATCGCGGCGGCCACCAAAACCCGCTGCGACGAGGGGGCTGATAGCAAAGGCCCCGGAGGGTGTCCACCCCCGGGGCTTCATTTTCCCGGCTAAACCGATGCGGCGTGCTGGGCGTGGAGGCGGACCGCCGTCGCCGAGAGCTTGTTCAGGGCCGAGAGATAGGCGCGGGCCGAGGCCACGAGCGTGTCGGGATCGGCGCCCCGCGCCGTGACACTACGATCGCCGGCCTTGAGCCGGACGGAGACCTCGGCCTGGGCGTCGGTGCCCTCGGTCACGGCGTCGACCTTGTAGAGTTCGAGCTGCGCCTCATGCGGGACCAGGGCCTGGATCGCGTTGAACACCGCGTCCACGGGGCCATTGCCGTCGGCCTCCTCGGTGACGATGCGGTCGTCGATGGCGAGCTTCATCGTCGCGCGCTGGGGGCCTCGCGTCCCCGCGATGACCGAGAGCGAGACCAGGCGGATGCGGTCATGGGCCGTGGCGAGGTTCTGATCGACCAGGGCCTCGATATCCTCGTCGTAGACGTGCTTCTTGCGGTCGGCGAGCGCCTTGAACCGGTCGAACACGTCCTGCAGCTGATTGTCGGCGAGATGCAGGCCGAGCTCCTCCAGCTTCGAGCGGAAGGCCGCGCGGCCCGAATGCTTGCCCATGACCAGGGAGGTCTTGGCGACGCCGACGGAGGCCGGGGTCATGATCTCGTAGGTCTCGGTATGCTTGAGCATGCCGTCCTGGTGGATGCCGCTTTCATGCGCGAAGGCGTTCCGGCCGACGATGGCCTTGTTGTACTGCACGGGGAAGTTCGTCGCGTGGGAGACGAGCTTCGAGGCGCGGGTGAGCATCGTGGTCTCGATGCCGGTCTCGTAGGGCATCACGTCGCCACGGGTGCGGATCGCCATGACGATCTCCTCGAGCGCGGCGTTGCCCGCGCGCTCGCCGATCCCGTTCACCGTGCACTCCACCTGCCGGGCGCCGCCCTCGACACCGGCCAGGGAGTTGGCGATGGCGAGGCCGAGATCGTCATGGCAATGCACCGAGAAGATCGCCTTGTCGGCATTCGGCACCCGCTCGCGCACCTGGCGGAACATGCTGCGGTATTCGTCCGGGGTCGCGTAGCCCACGGTGTCGGGCAGGTTGATCGTGGTCGCGCCCGAGCGGATCGCCGCCTCGACGCAGCGGCACAGGTAGTCGATCGGCGTACGCGTCGCGTCCATGGCCGACCATTCCACGTCCTCCACGAGGTCGCGGGCCTGCGCCACGGTCTTGAGGATGATCTCGATCACCTCGTCCTGGGATTTGCGCATCTGGTGGGCGAGGTGGATGGGCGAGGTCGAGACGAAGGTATGGATGCGGCCGCGCCGGGCGAGGCGGACGGCTTCGCCGGCCCGCGCGATATCGGCGGGAATGGCGCGGGCGAGGCCGGCGATGGTGGCGCGCTTCGAGCGGCGGGCGATCTCGGAGACGGCCTCGAAATCGCCGATCGAGGCGATGGGGAAGCCGGCCTCGATGATGTCGACCCCCATCGCGTCGAGGAGTTCGGCGACGGCGAGCTTCTCGTCCAGGGTCATGGTGGCGCCGGGGCATTGCTCGCCGTCGCGCAGGGTGGTGTCGAAGATGAGGACCCTGTCCTTCGGAGAGGCCGCGGTTGGGGCGATGATGTCGGTCATGGCGTGTCGTCCTGTCGGAGGCGCGGTCGCTTCGGGACGCGGCGCCTTTTAAACCCATCGATCGGCTCGACCGGACTTTTCGGAGTCACGGCCGCGAAACGATCCCCTGAGTGCCCAGGCGCAGGCGCCCGGCCGGCCCTCAGGGGCGGATAAGGAGGAGAAGGCCGGAGGAAAGAGCACCAGGGCGCGCAGAACCGCGCGCGGCCGTGAAGGCAGCGTCGGCGATGTCCTGCGTGGAGCCGGCGGTGGCCAAGGCTCGTCTCTCCCGAATGGCGTGACAGGCGCGCGAAGCACGCGGTCAGGCGGCTACGTAAACCCCGGCGCTTCCGTTGACAAGGATCGCACTGCGACCGCCCCGACCGGTGTCAAATCTTCGTGGGCTTGACTCGGAGCCATTGCCCCGGCCCGGTGCGCGACCAGCCTTACCCCTATCCGCTCGCTGCTCTTTGCACGGTGGCAAGGCGCGGACCCATCCGCGCTTATAAATCAACCGGAAGGAAACCCCTCTCTCATGTCGCGCACCTTCATGCGTCGCCTCGCTCTGCCGGGTCTGGTCCTCATCGCCGGCACCGCTCCGGGCTTCGCCATCGACCTCACCAAGAGCATCGACATCGCGGCTCCGCCGGCCAAGGTCTGGTCGACGATCGGCGATTTCTGCGGCATCGGCACCTGGCACCCGGCCATCGCCAAATGCGAGCCCTCCTCCAAGGGAAGCACGATGCTGCGCACCCTCAGCCTCAAGGGTGGCGGCGCCATCGTCGAATCGCAGACGGCACGCGATGACACGGCGATGCGCTACACCTACGCCATCGTCGAGAGCCCCCTGCCGGTCTCCGATTACTCCTCCACCCTCGCGGTGAGCCCGAAAGGGTCCGGCTCGACGGTGACGTGGACGGGAACCTTCAAGGCGAAGGGCGTCCCGGATACGGTCGCGGCCGATGCCATCACGGGGATCTACGAATCCGGTCTCGCGGCGATCGCCGAGAAGGCGAAATGACCCGCTGACACGAGACTGGAATATGACGACATGGGATCGTCGCCGGAGCCCAGGCCCAGCGATTGACCAGCGGGTTGCGTCAGGGCAAGAACTTGCCCGAAGAGCGAGATTCCGGCGCAGCGGCCACGCTGCGCCGGCCCGTCGCGCCGGAACGTGAAGGAATAGCTCCGTGACCGAGAACCTGGTGCTACCACGACGCGCCGGCCTGACGCTGGTCACCTTCCTTGCCGCTGCGCTCGGCGCCTGCAGTGCATCCGGTCCTTCCCCCAAAGCGGCAGTGGCACCCATTGCCGCCACGGTCGCTGCCGCCCCAGCCCCCTCGCCGACGGGCTCGGGCTGCGGTCCCAGCATCGCCCGCACCCAGGCCGTGGTCGACAGCGATGTCGCGACCGGCAACCTCAACCCGCCGGTGGGCGCGCGCTTCTCGGCCGACCTCGCCCGCGCTTCCGAGGCCTGCAATGCCGGGCAGGACCGTGAGGCCATCGGACTGCTTGCCGCCGCCAAGGCGCGTTACGGCTACCCGTAAACCGAAGCGGGTCGTCGTTCGTTGCGCTTCGCCCTTCGGATGTGCATGTCCTGATCTAACGTGACCGCTGGCCGCGGGGCGCCCGGACCTCATCACGAAGGCGTGACGGCGCCCCACCGGAAAATGGCGCGGCGCGATGGGAGACGTGCTCAGGACATGCGCCAGAGCCGCTCTATCCAGCAGAATACTGCTGGAAATACCTGCCTTTCCCGGCGATCACTTGCAAGCTCTCGTCCGGCGACTTGAAAGCCACACGTGCCACTTCCCTGCTGCGCCGCCATAAAAGGGCCGGGAAATGACCTACTGTCAGGGACGACAAATTTTGGTGACAGGCCCCGCGACGCATGAGCTCAGCGCCCAACAACATCACGCGCTTGCCGACCGCGAACGTGACCGCGATCGAGACTAAAGACGCGCTGGCCAAGGAAGAGCGGGCCCGGGCCAACGAACTGGCGGTGAACGACGACCGCGAGATGGTTCCCCGGCGAGACGGCGAGCTGGCGCTCGACGGCGGGGAAGACGAGACGTTTTCCCTCGTCCCCATGCCGCAGCCCGATCACAGCTGGAGCCATACGCTGATCAGCTTTGGCATCGTCGTGCTTCTGCCGCTGTGCCTGCTCGGACTGTATTTTCTGTTCCTCGCAACGCCTCAATACTTCGCCGAGTTCCGGTTCTCCGTGACCGAGGTAACCCCGTCGGCCGGCCCCCTCGGCGGCGGCGGCAGCGGGGGTACGACCGCAGCTGCGGTCGCCAGCGCCATGGGCGGCCACGGTGGGCCTGCCAGCGGCGGCACCGCGCAAAACTTCGTCGTGATCGACTATCTCAAGAGCCGTCAGGTGGTCGACGAGCTGTCTCAGAACGTCGACATCCGCGAGATCTACAGCCGTCCCGAGATCGATTGGCCGAACCGGTTCGACAAGAGCCGGTCGGCAGAGCACTTGGTACGATATTGGAACAAGATGGTCTGGGCGAATTTCGATCCGCTCACCGGGCTCGCCTCCGTCGAAATCAAGGCGTTCCGGCCCGACGATGCCCTCACCATCGCCAACCAGCTCGTCACGCTGTCGGAGAACCTCGTCAACAAGATCGCCAAGCGTGCCGAGGAGGATGCCGTCAAGTTCGCCGAGCAGGAGGTCGTGCGGGCCAAGGCTGGCCTCGACAAGGCCCGCGCCGCCATGGCCGAATTCCGTGAGAAGGAGGGGGTGATCGATCCGATTCCCAGTGTCGTCTCGGGCAACACCCAGCTCATTGGCACCCTGCGCGGATCGGTGTCGCAGCTGGAGGCCGATTACGACACGATCCGGAGGCAGAATCTCAGCGAGTCGGCGCCGTCGGTCGTGGCCCTCAAGTCCCGCGTCCAGGCCGCGCGCGAGCAGCTGGCTTCCGTCGAGCGCGAGGTTTCGGGCAGCCGCTCCGGCCGCAACGTCCTGGCCGGCGTCGTCGCCCGGTTCGAGGCCCTCGACATGGACCGGCAATATGCGCAGGCGATCCTGCTCACCTCCCTGCAATCCCTCGACCGCGCACGGGCCAGCGCAGCCGCCCAGCATCTCTATCTCACGCCCTACGTTCGCCCGGCCATGCCCGAAAGCGCCGGCGGACCACGGGTATTCCTGTCGATGGCGCTGGGAGCCTTCATCCTGGCAGCGATCTGGTTCATCGGCCTGCTCGCCGTGCGCTCGGTCGTGAACGGCCGCGCCTGAGCAAGGTCGACCTTCGATCGTCATGGCCGCCGGCTCGGTCTCGGACACAATTTCGGCCTCGTGACGCGCCCCCCCCGGCATGGGGTGCTCGGGGGCCGGTCCCGCAACCCGCCACTCCACGTCTCCCGGCATCCCTGGATCACGACTGAACGATGGCAAATTCCTCGATCGTCCTTCCGGCCGCCCCCTCCAAGCAGAGGGCACGGCCATGGCTGACGATCATGACGGCGTTGATCGTCCGTGATTTCTGGGTTCGCTTCCGCAATTATCACCCGGCGCTGGGCGTCATCCTCTTCATCGAGCCAGTCATCCTCGTTGTGATGATTGCGGGATTGCGAATCTATCTCTTCGGAAAGGAGCCTCCCTTCGGACCTTCGGTGCTTCTGTTTATGGGGACCGGCGTCTTCCCGTTCTACATCTTTCGCCGTTGCGCGCGCGGTATTCGCTCACAGAAGTCGCGAGCGAAAGAGTATTACTTCGTCAAGCCGTTCGATTTTCTACTATCGAGATTCTTCATCCATCAGATTCAAAACTTCATGCTAATGGCCCTGTTCTTCTCGTCGCTCTATGTATACGGGATACGAGAGGCCATGCCCTGGGCTCCCGAAAACTGCCTCCTGAGCCTGACCGCAGTCGGCTTTCTGGCCTTCGGAATGGCGCTCGTCAATTCGACCATCCAGTCGTATTTTCCGGGCTGGGGCAGAATCTATGGCTTCCTGAGCCGTCCGATGATGATGTTCAGCGGCGCGTTCAAGACCGTCGACCTGACACCGGAGCCCGTGCGGACGATCTATTCCTGGAATCCGCTCTCGCATGTGATCGAGCTGTTCCGCGTCGGATTCTACCCGAACTATCCTCATGCCAGCTTCGATGCCGTCTATCTCACCAAATGGTGCGCCGGCATGATCTTCGTCGGAATCCTGTTCTACACCAATAAAGCCAAAGACTGATTCGATTAGTCTTTGGCTACGGCACATCGAGCGCTAGGCTCACCTTCATCACAGTGCCGTCATCCTTGTCCGGGTGGGCCGAGAAGCCGAGGTTGCGGCATACGGCCAGCATGGGGCGGTTCTCCCGAAGGACCGTGCCCTCGATGCGCTTCAGGCCCTCCGCCCTCGCCCAGTCGATCATCAACTGCATCAGCGCGAAGCCGAGGCCGGTGCCCTTGCGATCGCTGCGGACCAGGATGGCGTATTCGCCGCTCTCATGGTTCGCATCCGCGTGCAGGCGGACCGCGCCGAGCATCGACGCCGTCTCCGCGTCGATGGCGACGAAGGCGATGGCGCGGGCATAGTCGAGCTGTGTCAGCCGAGCCAGGAAGGCATGGTTGAAGTCGCGCACGGGCATGAAGAAGCGCAGGCGCAGATCTTCGGCGCTGACCTGCTCGAAGAAGCTCTTGAACAGCCCCTCATCTTCTGGCCGCACCGGGCGCACGGTGACCCGCTCGCCCTTCAGCACGAGATTGCGCTCCCATTCCACCGGATAGGGGCGGATGGCGAAGCGCGGGTTCCGGGTGCCGCCGCGCCGTTCCGGGGCGGGGCCGATCATCACGCGGGCATCCAGGGCCAGCACGCCATTGGCATCGGCGAGCAGGGGATTGATGTCGAGTTCGCGCACCTCCGGCAGGTCGGCCGAGAGTTGGGCGAGCTTGACCAGGACGAGGCCGAGCGCCCTCCGGTCCACTGCGGGCACGTCGCGATAGGCGGCAAGCCGCCGCGCCACCCGCGTACGGTCGATGAGTTCGCTGGCGAGCCGGAGATCGAGGGGCGGCAGGCTGAGCGCCCGGTCGTCGATGACCTCCACGGCGACGCCGCCCCGCCCGAACACCACGACGGGGCCGAAGACGGGATCCTCGGCGAGGCCGGCGATGAGCTCGCGGCGCTTACCCTTGCGCACCATGGGCTGGACCGCGAACCCCATGATCCGCGCATCCGGCCGCTGCCGCCGGGCCCGGGTGAGGATGTCGGCGGCGGCGGTGCGGACATCGGCCTCGCTGGTGAGGTCCAGGCGCACCCCGCCGACATCGGATTTGTGGACGATGTCCGGTGAGACCACCTTCAGCGCCACCGCGCCGCCCTCGGCGATGATGGGCCAAGCAGCCGCCGCGGCGGCATCGACATCGGGAGCGAGCGTGAGCGGCACGCTGTCGATCCGGTAGGCGGCCAGGAGGCCCGCCACGGCGAGGGGATCGAGCCAGATCTCCCCCGCCTCAATGGCGGCCGCCACGATGGCGCGGGCGGCCTCGACATCGGGCGAGAATTCCCGCGGCAGAGAATCCGGCGTGCGCATCAGGTCGTCCTGCGCCTCGCGGTAGCGGACCAGATGCATGAAGCCTTCCACGGCATCGGCATCGGTGGCGAAACGCGGGATGCCGGCGGCGGCGAGCACGGCCCCGGCCTCCCCATCGTCGCCCACCGTCACAGCGAAGACAGGCTTGCGTCGCCCGCCCCTGCGCCGGGCGGCACTGACCGTGTCGGCGATGGCCGAGGCGACACCGGCGCTGTCGGAGCGGGCCGTCGGCACGTGGATCGCCAGCACGGCGTCGTTGGCCGGGTCGGCGAGAAGGGGCCCAAGGGCGTCGGCATAGGCCTGCGCATCCGCCTCGACGCCGAGATCGGCGGGATTGCCGCCGAGTCCCGCCGCGGCCAGCGTGCCGCCCCGGTCCGCGAGCCTGTCGGCGGCGAGCGCGCCGATGCCCTCGCCATTCCCCAGGATGGCGAGGCGCTGGCCGGGGAAGGGGCGCTGCCGGCCCAGCGTCTCCACCGCCGAGAACATGGCGTCGAGCCCGTCGACGCTGAGCAACCCCGCCCGCCGGAACGCCGCCTCGTAGACGGCATCCGGCCGGGCGAGGGCGCCGGTATGGGTCACCGTGTGGCGCAGGGGCGCCTCGTGGCGCCCCGTGCGCAGCACCAGGACGGGTTTGGCGCGCGCCGCCGCGCGGGCGGCCGACATGAACTTGCGCGCATTGGGAATCACGTTCAGCGACAGCAGGATCGCGCGGGTATGGATGTCCGCGGCGAAATGGTCGAGGCAATCGGCGATGTCGATGTCGCAGGCGGCGCCGAGGGACAGGATAGCCGAGAACCCGACATCGCGATGCGCGGCCCAGGCGACGATGCCGGCGGCCACCGTGCCCGATTGCGAGATGAGGGCGAGATCGCCGGCTTTCGGCGCCGCCGCGAACAGACTGGCATCCAGTTGGGCACGCGGCACGATCAGCCCCATGCTGTTGGGGCCGAGGAGGCGCATGCCCCATTGCCTCGCACGGTTGCGCACCGCCTCGCAGAGGTCCTGCGACAGGCCGGACGTGAGAATGGCGGCCACGGCGACACCCCGCAGGCCCGCCTTCTCGACCCAGCCTTCCACCGACGCGGCCTCCGCGACGATCACGACGAGATCCGGCGTGTCATCCAGGTCGTCGAGGGTGGGAAGGCCCGCTTCGCCGACGAGATGAACCGGGCCGGCGAACCCGGCCTTCTCCAGATTGCCGACCACGGCTTGGCCGAGCGCGCCCCGGCCGAGGCCGACGACCGCGATCGCCCGTGGCGCCAGCAACGCCTCGAAGCGATAGGTGCTCATGAACTGGCGTGACCTTCGATCAGGCCGGCGCTGCGGAATGCGACATCACGCCGACCGGCACGGTATAGGGCATGGGTCTCTCGCGACTCGGGGAACCACATGTCAGAACCAGAAGCTTACGAGATTTCCTGCGCCATCGTCGAGGCGATGCGGTCCCTGATCTCACTGGGACTGAGCCAGGGCACCGCCGGAAACGTCTCCGTACGCTATCGCGACGGCTTTCTCATGACGCCCTCCGGCATCCCGGCCGACGACCTGCGGCCGGAGGACATCGTGCCGATGACCATGGCGGGCGGTCATGACCATGCCCTCGCCCCTTCTTCCGAATGGCGCTTTCATCGCGATATCCTGCAGCGGCGACCCGAGATCGGCGCCGTCGTGCATGCCCACCCGACCTATTGCACCGCCTTTGCCATGTGCGGACAAGAGATTCCCGCCGTCCATTACATGATCGCGGCGGCGGGCGGCCCGACTATACGCTGCGCACCCTACGCGCCCTACGGTACGGAAGAGCTCTCTGTCGCGGCCGTCGCGGCCCTGGAGGATCGCCTTGGTTGCCTGCTGGCCAACCATGGCATGATCGCCATCGGCAGCAACGTCACGAAAGCGTTGTGGCTGGCGGTAGAGATGGAAGCACTATGCCGACAATATGCAGCCGCGCTGCAGGTGGGCAAACCAATCATACTGTCGGATGCCGAGATCGCCCGAACCGTCAGGCGGTTCGAAAGCTATGGACCGCGAAGCCGGGACGTAGCGCCGTGAGAACATCCGACTCTGTCGGACGGAACCGGGTGCGATGATTACGTAGAACCGACTGCATCGCCCCTCATCTACGGCTTGAACGGTCTTTCGGCAGCAGATTCCCAGAAAAACTTTTCTTCTCCTGCGCAACGGGAGGCTGTTTCGGCGGCCGATTCGACGGACGCTTAGACATTCTTACAAAGCGTGTAGTTTATTTCGGAAGCCTACATTCAAAGTTGCGAAACTGACCTAAAATAGCTCAGACCTGGGCAGCAAGGTTCCAATTCAACAAATAAATTGCCGTTTCTATGGTCGCCTGCAATTTTTTTCAGAGCTGAGGGGATAAAAAAAATCCTCTCCCTCCCGGTAACATCAGCCAATTCTGCGGTGCTTGAAGCTCCCCCAACAGACCCGAAGCTTCATTCCAGTTTTCATTAAGGATGTGGTCTTGCCATAGCCTCTTGCGCTTTGTTAATGGCTGCCCTACGAACTGCCTAGTCAACTCATGTTGATGACAAGACCCTTCCGCCCGCATCGATCGGTGCCTTGGGCCGGTCTAAAACTGTCCTACTTCCGGGGGTGAGCGTGGAACTCGAGAACGACGTTGTAACGGATTACATTGAGCTTACCGCCGACATCGTCTCGGCATTCGTGAGCAACAATTCCGTACCTGTTTCGGATATCGCAGCGCTGATCGCATCGATCCATGCGACCCTGAGCAACCTGACGGCGGCCGCTTCGCCGGAGAAATTCGAGCCGTTGACGCCGGCCGTATCCATCAAGCGTTCGATCACGCCGGACTTCATCATCTGTCTCGAAGACGGCAAGAAGTTCAAATCGCTGAAGCGTCACCTTCGGACCCGCTATTCCATGACGCCTGACGAGTATCGGGCGAAATGGAGCCTTCCGAGCGACTATCCGATGGTTGCCCCGAACTACGCAGCCGCACGGTCGGAACTGGCGAAGAACATGGGTCTGGGCCAGCAGCGCCGGAAGACCCGCGTAAAGCCTCCCGCCGCCGAAGCCCCGACCTCTCCCGCACCGCGCGGCCGTCGCCCCCGCGCGGCTCTGGCCTCCTAAAGCCTCTCCGCCGAAGCGGATGCCGCTTTGACTAGAAAGAGCGTGACACAACGAAGGCCTGGATCTGAAGCAGGATGAGACGACGCGGACAATCGCCTCGTCTAAAGCATGCACGGTAGGACGAACACGGAGAGCTGCATTCGATTTGACACAGTCATGTCGGATGTAGCTCTACGCGTTTTTGATCTATCGTTTCAGGCTTGCGAACGCTTCATCGAGCTTCGTCGCGGAATCAGAGGCTCTCTCGTTTGAGAAGGCGAGTGGTGCCCCGCTCTCTGACGAGCGGACGATAGGTGTGCCGCATCGATGGAGCCGCCGTGAGCGGATTACTCGTTCGGGACGCCAAACGGATGTGCTCGGCGCGGTCGGGGCCGGCACACGGCCCAATGGCATCCTCATCCACAAGAAAACTACACAGATATCATCGGTCGCGATCACGGAGCGACCGATGATATCTCCGATGGAACGCTTGCGCTTTCCTGTCCCGGGACTCTTTGGGGCCAATCTGCATGCAAAATAATAAATAATCCCCCAGTTCGCACGGTAACTTCATCCATCTTGTGCGTTTCCTTGGCAAATACGCTTCAATGTGAATGAATTCGATCCAATCCAGGGTGATGAATCCCATCATTGTTGCCTGATGTCGATTGACGACATCCGATTTCGTCTCGCGCAACACAGCACTATCGGAGCAGGCGGTTTTTCTGGCGTGAGCCGACGTTAGGCCCGTCGCAAGACCCTCCCGGCATTCTCCGAAAGAGGGCGCGGCCGATGGGGGCGCGTTGGCAGCGGGAAAGGGTGCGCATGTCCGGTCGATCGAGCCTTGTCGCGCGCCTGTTCTGGACCACCCTCCTGGGTGGGGGCCTGGCCTTCTGGTTCGGACTCCCCGCCCTGGCGGCGACCGGCCTCTGTCTCTGCCTGATCCTGCTGCATCGCCTCGACAGGCCCCGGCGCTTCAGGCGGACGGTGCGCCGGCTCGCGCGCGCCCATGCCGAGACCCTCGCCCTGCGCCGCCGCCAGGAATGTTTCGAGGATGCCTACGGCAACCGGATCGACGATGGCTGGCTGCGCGAACGGGATTACTTCGCCGAGCGGACGATCCTGCCGCATCTCGATGCCAAGGGCTTCACCGACCTCGCCGACACCCGCTGGCCGATCGTCCTCGACATCATCGACGACGTTGCCCTGTCCGTCGCTCTGCCGGACGAGGACGAGGCCCCGGAAGACGGCATCGCCTACGAGCGTTTCTGCGCCGAGGCGCTGCGCGAGGCGGGATGGTCGGCGCGCCCGACGAAGGCCAGCGGCGACCAGGGGGCCGACGTGGTCGCCGAGCGCTCAGGCATCCGCCTCGTCCTCCAGTGCAAGCGCTACACCAAGCCCGTGGGCAACGCGGCGGTGCAGGAGGCCTCGGCGGCGGCGCGCTACTGGCAGGCAGATATGGCGGCCGTCGTCTCCAATGCCGGCTTCACCCCCGCCGCGCGCAGGCTGTCGGGCGCCACCGGCGTTCTTCTCCTGCATCACGACGCCCTGCGCACGCTCGCGCCCATCCGCAGATCCCGGCGGCTCGACGCCGAGCCGGCCTGAGAGCCGTTCATCGGACTTCTCAGCGGCGGCGCATGCCAAAATCGGCCATCCGCCAAGGTCCATTTTTTCCCAAGCCGACCACCTCTTCCTGAGGTGCCTTTTGCTTCAGCAAGGGGCTTTGAGGGAGACTTCCAGTGGTCGCGCGATCCCTGGAAGCCTCCTTCGAGGCCGCTACGCGGCACCTCAGGATGAGGGGAAGCCTTGGGAAAAACACCTCAAACAGGCCCAGACGCGCGAGCCTCACCCCTCCGCGAGAGGCAGCCAAGCCCGCCCGTCGCAGGCAAGCAGAGCATCCGCCCCCGCCGGTCCGTTGCTGCCCGACGCATAGAGCTCCACCGGGGCGTCGCCCCAGGCCCGGATCAGGGGATCGACGGCGGCCCAGCCCGCTTCGATGGCGTCGGCCCGCTGGAACAGGGTCGGGTCGCCGATCATGCAATCGTAGATCAGGGTCTCGTAGCCGACGCTCGGCGCTTCGGTGAAGAAATCGCCGAACCGCACGGACGAGGTGACCGCGCCGAGATGCATGTCCGGCCCCGGCCGCTTCGTGTTCCACTGGGTGCTCAAGCCCTGGTCCGGGTCGATATGCACACGCATGATGTTCGGCGCGAGATCGGTGCCGGCGAACAGGCCGTGACTCGGCGGCTTGAAATGCACGGCGATCTCGGTGAGGCGGCCGGCCAGACGCTTGCCCGTACGCAGGTAGAACGGCACGCCGGACCAGCGCGGGTTATCGATGGAGAGCTTCAGGGCCGCATAGGTCTCGGTGCGGGAATCGGCCGAGACATCGGCCTCCTCGCGGTAGCCCCGCACCGCATGCCCGTGCTCCTCACCGGAGGCGTACTGGCCGCGCACCGCCTGATCCGGCGTCACCGGCCGCACGGCTTCCTCGAGCCGCGCCTTCTCGTTGCGGATCTCCTCCGCATCGAAACTGCCGGGCGGCTCCATCGCCACCATGGACAGAAGCTGGAAGAGGTGGTTCGGCACCATGTCGCGCAGCGCGCCGGTGGGTTCGTAGAAGCCGCCACGCTGCTCGACGCCGATGGTCTCGGCGGCGGTGATCTGCACGTGGTCGATGTGGTGGGCGTTCCAGATCGGCTCCAGCATGGCATTGGCGAAGCGCAGCGCCAGGATGCTCTGCACCGTCTCCTTGCCGAGGAAGTGATCGATGCGGAACACCTGACTCTCGTCGGCCTGGTTCAGGATGCGGGCGTTAAGGGCGCGCGCCGAGGCGAGATCGGTGCCGAAGGGCTTCTCGATCACCACGCGGCGGAAGGCGCCCTCCCCCTCCTTCAGCAGGCCCGCGGCACCGAGATGGTCCACCACCGGGCCGAAGAAGCGCGCGGACACGGCCAGGTAGAAGATCGCGTTGCCGCCGATGTCCTGGGCGAGCCGCCGATAGGTCTCCGCCGCCTCGAAATCCCCCTTCGTGAAGGTCAGGCGCTCACGGATGAAGCCCCAGTGATGGGGGTCGATGGAATCCGGGTGGAATTCGGAGGTTCGGTCCTGGGTGAAGGACTGCATCGTCTGCGAGAGGTCGTCGCGCCAACCCTCGCTCGTCCGGTCGTTATGATCGATACCGACGATCTTCAGCCCCTCGGAGAGCAGCCCGCCGGCGGCGAGATTGTAGAGGGCCGGCATCAGCAGGCGCTTCGTCAGGTCGCCGGCCGCCCCGAAGATCACCAGGGTGCAGGGCGGGGCGGTCTCGACCTCGGAACTGGCGAGCTTCTGCTTGCCGTCGCTCGCTGGGACGTCGGATCGGCTCATGGGACGGATACTCCGGGATGGATCGGCGACGCGGGTCAAACCGGATTTGCGCCGTGCCGTTCCGATCCATGGTGCATAGCAGCGATCACGCTGCCGTGGTGGCGGAACATGGCCCGTGCCCGGCGGCCGACATCGGACGCATCGCTTGCATCGAAAACGCCGGACCGATCGAAGCCTCCGTTAAGGGCTCGCGACCCCATAGAGAGGCCGAACGCCCGCCATGCCCGGCGGGACGCTCGCCGCGACGAAGCCGGATGCGAGGACCGATCGACCCATGGCCACCTTCAGGACCTCCACCGGGACCGTCGCGGTCGAGACCTGGGGATACGAACTGCAAGGACGCGATGGCGCGCCCCTCGACCGGGACCTGCTCGCCTCGGCGACCCACGACCTCCTCGTCATCGATTCCTCCCGCGACGGCACCAACGCCCTGCGGTTCTCGGCCGATGACGTCACGCGCATGAAGGACGGGATGGGCGGACGTTCCGTGGTCGTCTCGTACATCTCCATCGGCGAGGCGTCCGACTTTCGCGATTACTGGCAGCCCGGCTGGACCGAGACGGGACTGGCGGGGGGCGATCTCGACGCGCGGGCGCCCGATTGGCTCGGGCCGCTCAATCCCGACTGGCCGGAATCGCGCAAGGTGCGCTTCTGGGACGAGGAGTGGCAGGACCTCCTCTTCAACGACGCGCGAACGGGCGATGTCGACGCCATCGTCGCGGCGGGTTTCGACGCCGCCTATCTCGACATCGTCGACGGCTACTATTTCTGGGGCACGGAAGTCGCCGCCAAGGACCGGCAGGCCGGCGACCCCGTCTCGGTGAAGCAGGCCGCGCAGCGCATGGTCGATTTCGTCGTCGCGCTCACGGAACATGCCCGCGAGACCAACCCCGACTTCTTCGTCATCCCGCAGAACGGCGCCTGGATCCTCAACGATCTCGGCAACGACACCGCGCGCAGGGAAGCCTATCTCGACGTCATCGGCGGGATCGCGGTGGAAGACCTCTATTATCGCGGCGCACGCGACGAGAACAATCCGCTCAGGCCCGATGCCGAGACGATCGAGATCCTGAAGCAGGATTTCCTCGGCAACGGAAAGCCGGTCTTCTCCGTCGATTACGTCAATGGTGATGCGCGCGTGGCGGAGTTCGATGCCCTGGCCCTCGCCGACGGTTTCATCCCCTTCGCCGCGCCGACGCGCGGCCTCGACCGACTGGTCGGCACCCATGACGGCGACCCGGCCTACATCCTGCCGACGGGCAAGGCCGACATCCTGCGGGGCAGCGTCCTCGCCGACCGGATCGACGGGCTCGCCGGCAACGACAGGATCGACGGGAGGGCGGGCGCCGACCGGCTCCTCGGCTGGGCGGGAAACGACAGGCTGTTCGGGGGCGACGGCAACGACACGCTTTTCGGCGGCGCCGGGAAGGATCGCCTGAAGGGCGGGGCGGGCGACGACGTCTTCGTGTTCGCCACCGCCCTCGATGCCCGGAAGAACGTCGATCGGATCACCGACTTTTCGCGGGCCGACGACACCGTCAAGCTGGACGACGACGTCTTCCTCGGGCTTGCCACCGGCCGGCTCGCCAAGGGCGCCTTCGCCATCGGTAGCCAAGCATCTGAGGCGGACGACCGCATCCTCTACGACACGGCGACGGGCGATCTCTTCTTCGACCGGGACGGTTCGGGGGCGACCTACAAACCCATCCTGTTCGCGCATCTCACCAAGGAGACGGCCCTCGCCGCCTCCGACTTCCTCATCATCGCCTGATCCGCGCGGCGCCGCGCACCGTCACCGCCCGTGCAATCCCTCGCCATCCGCCCGCAGCGGACGGCTCACTCGTCCGTGCGGACGGACTTATTCGTCCGTGCGGACGGCTTGGCCCCGGTCGATCGGCAGGCGGTCGCCCTTGAGTTCGTCGGGGGTCGGCAGGCTGCGCACGTCCCAGCCGCCGCCCAGCGCCCGGATGAGGGTCACCGCCGTGGTGAAGCGGTTGAGCCGCACCTGCAGGGCGGTCACTTCGTTGTTCAGTTCCAACGCCTGGGCGGTGATGACGGTGGTGAAGTTCTGGGTACCCGCCCGGTACTCGTTGAGGGTGATCTCCACGGCGCGGCGGGCCGAGGCCACCGCCTCCTCCTGCGCCGCCTGCTGGCGGGCGAGGATGCGCACGCCGGCCAAGCCGTTCTCCACCTCGGCGAAGGCGGTGAGCACGGTCTGGCGGTAGGTCGCCACCGTGGCGTCGTAGGCGGCTCTCGCGATCTGCACGGCGGCGGTGCGGGCGCCGCCATCGAGCAGGGTCTCGCTGCCGGCCGCGGCCACCGACCAGACCTGGTTGGCCGCCGAGAAGACGCCGTTGCTAGTCAGCCCCGAGACGCCGCCCGAGCCCGAGAGGACCAGGGTCGGGTAGAAGGCCGCCACGGCGACGCCGATCTGCTCGCTCTGGGACTGGACGCTGCGCTCGGCCTGCGCGATGTCCGGCCGCCGCTCCAGTAGGGCGGAGGGAATGCCCACCGGGACCGCGGGCGGCGTCTTCGGCAGGCTTCCCTTCGGCAGGGACAATTCGGAGGGCGGACGCCCGATCAGCGTCGCGATGGCGTGTTCGAAAGTCGCGCGCTGCAGGCCTACCGCAATGGCCTGGGCCTGGGTCGACTGTACCTGCGTCTGCGCCGTGATCACGTCGGAACGGGCCGCCACGCCGGCATTGTACTGGTTCTCGGTGATGGCGAGGCTCTTCTTATAGGCCTCCACCGTCTCGTTCAGCAGGCGCTGCAGGGAATCCTGGTAGCGCAGGCTGAAATAGTTGGTGGCGACCTCGGACTGGATCGCCAGGCGCACGGCCGCCAGATCCGCCGCGCTCGCCTGGGCATTGGCGACCTCGCTCTCGATGTTGCGCCGGATGCGGCCGAACAGGTCGAGCTCCCACGAGGCCTGGGCCTGGAGCGAGACCGAGGTGCGCTCGGTGCCGAGCGTGCGCGAGCGCGTGATCGTCGGCGCGCCGATGACGGTGGGGTAGAGCGCCGAGCGCGCCTGGGCGACGAGGCCGCGCGCCTGATCGTAGGAGGCCAGGGAGACGCGCAGGTTCTGGTTGTCCACGTCGACGAGGCGGATCAGCCGGTCGAGGGCGGGGTCGCGGAACACGCGCCACCAATCGCCGCGCTCGGCCCCGTCATTGGGCTGCACCGCGCGCCAGCCCTTCCGCGTGGCGACATGGGCCACGCTGTCCTCGCGCATCCCCCCCTGCTTGAACGCGAGCGGCGTCTCCACGGAGGGGCGGGAGTAATCGGGCCCGACCATGCAGCCGGAGAGGGTTGCGGCGAGGGCGAGGACGGGCAGGCACCAACGCCCCTTCCCTCCCCCCTTTGCGGGGGAGGGTGGCCCTCGCGTCAGCGAGGGTCGGGAGAGGGGAGCGCCCTGACCGGAGAGGTCGGCCCCTCTCCCGCCTGCTCCGCAGGCACCCTCCCCCGCACCAAGTCGGGCCTGCCCGACTTGGCCAGCCAAAGACGGATCTCGGGCAAGCCCGGGGTCCGTGGGGGGAGGGTTGCTACGCGCGGGTCGCATCGTCCGGTCACGCCCGCTCATTCGGCCGGGCTCACCGAAACGCCGGGCGTTGGCTTCCGCCGGCGGAGGCGGTCGAGATAGAGATAGACGACGGGTGTGGTGTAGAGGGTCAGGAGCTGGCTCACGATCAGGCCGCCGGCGATGGCGATGCCCAGGGGGCGGCGCATTTCCGACCCCTCGCCCCCGGCGAGGATGAGCGGCAGGGCGCCGAGCAGGGCCGCCAGCGTTGTCATCATGATCGGCCGGAAGCGCAAGAGGCAGGCCTCGAAGATCGCATCCTTCGGTGTGGCCCCGCGCGTGCGCTCGGCATCGAGCGCCACGTCGATCATCATGATCGCGTTCTTCTTCACGATCCCGATGAGCAGGAACACCGCGATCAGCGCGATGATGGTGAATTCCGTGCCGGAGACGAGGAGCGCCAGCAGCGCGCCGATGCCGGCCGAGGGCAGCGTCGAGAGGATCGTCACCGGATGGACGAAGCTCTCGTAGAGGATTCCGAGGATCGTGTAGACGGCCAGCAAAGCCGCCAGGATCAGCAGCGGCTGGCGCGAGGACGAGGCCTGGAAGGTCTTGGCGGCGCCTGCGAATTCTCCGTGGATCGTCGCCGGCAGGCGCAGCTGAGCCTCGGCCTCTTCGATGGCGGCGGTGGCGTCCGAGAGGCTCTTGCCCGGCGCCAGGTTGAACGAGAGCGTGGTCGCCACGAACAGGCCCTGGTGGCTCACCTGCACGGGCGCATTCGCGGTCTCGACCCGGGCGAAGGCCGAGAGCGGGATCATCGTCTCCTTGGCGCTCGAAACGGGTGCGCTGGACGAGGCCCCCGCCCCGCCCGCGATGGCGTTGGAGGCGGCGTTGCGGGCGGAATCGGCGGCGATGGTGGAGGCTGTCGTCCCCGTCGTCGCGGCCCCCGCCACCGTCCCGGCCACCGCGTTGGTGATGGCCGAGCCGCGCGCCTTGCCGCCCGATGTCGAGACGAAGACGGTCTTCAACGTCTCCGGGCTCTGCAGGTAGCGCGGCGCGATCTCCATCACGACGTGGTACTGGTTGAGCGGGTTGTAGATCGTCGAGACCTGCCGCTGGCCGAAGGCGTCGTAGAGCGTGTTGTCGATCTTGTCCGGCGTGATGCCGTAGCGATAGGCGGTGGCCCGGTCGATGACGAGGCGGCTCTCCAGCCCGCCCTCCTGCTGGTCCGAGGTGACATCGGCGAAGACCGGATTCTTCTGCAGCGCCTCCACGAGCCGGGGGGCCGCCGCATAGAGTTCGTCGGCCGTGTCGCCCTGGAGGGTGTACTGGTACTGCGCGAAGCTCTGGCGCCCGCCCATGCGCAGGTCCTGGCGCGGGAACAGGAACAGCCGGGCGCCCGCCACCTGCGCCAGCTTGGGGCGCAGCCGGGTCATCACCTCGGTGATCGAGGCGCGCTCGCCCCGTGGCTTCAGTCCGACGAAGACGTTGGCCGAGTTGGTGGCGCGCCCGCCGGTGAAGCCGACGACGCTGTCCACCGCCGGATCGGCCTGCACGATGGCGGTCGCCTGTTCCAGCTTCTGCTTCATCGCCTGGAACGAGATGCGCTGGTCGGCCTGGATGCCGCCCATCATCTGCCCGGTATCCTGCTCGGGGAAGAATCCCTTGGGGACGATGATGTAGAGATAGACGTTGAGCCCGATCGTCGCGAACAGCGTGAGCAGCACCAGGCGGCGATGAGCGAGGGCGATCCGCAGGGTCCGCTCATAAGCGCGCAGCGTTCCCTCGAAGGCGCCTTCCAGCCCCCTGATCAGGAAGTTGGGGCGGCGCGGCGCCTCTCCCTCCGGCACGCTTTCGCGCTTGAGCAGGAGCGCGCACATCATCGGCGTGGTGGTGAGCGAGAGGACCAGCGAGATCAGGATCGCCAGGGACAGGGTGACGGCGAATTCCTCGAACAGCCGCCCGACGATGCCGCCCATCAGCAGGATCGGGATGAACACCGCGATCAACGACAGGGTCATGGAGATGACGGTGAAGCCGACCTCCTTCGACCCGGTGAGGGCGGCCTCCACCCTCGGCTTGCCGAGCTCGATATGGCGCTGGATGTTCTCCAGGACGACGATGGCGTCGTCCACCACGAAGCCCGTCGCGATGATGAGGGCCATCAGCGACAGGATGTCGAGGCTGTAATCCAGCAGGTACATGGCCGAGAAGGTGCCGATGATCGAGATCGGCACGGCCACGGCCGGGATCAGGGTCGCCCGGCCGGAGCGCAGGAAGGCGAAGACCACGCCGATGACGAGGACGACCGCGATGATCAAGGTCTCCTCGGTCTCGGCGAGGGAGGCACGGATCGTGGCGCTGCGGTCGCCCGTGACGGTGAGGTCGATATCTCCCGGCAGCGCGGCCTGGACCTGCGGCAGCGCCGCCTTCACCGCCTTGATCGTGTCGACCACGTTGGAGCCGGGCTGCTTGTAGATGAACAGGATCACGCCCGGCCGGCCGTTCACGAGGCCGAGGTTGCGCTTGTCCTCCACCGAATCCTCGACCTTGCCCACATCGGTGAGGCGCACGCCCGCCCCGTTGCGGTAGGCCACGACGATGTCGCGATAATCCGCCGCCACCCGGCCCTGGTCGTTGGCGTAGAGCTGGTAATGGCGGGTGTCGGTCTCGATTGCGCCTTTCGGGGAATTGGCATTGGCCGAGGCGATCGCGGCACGCACCCCTTCGAGCCCGATCCCGTAATTGTAGAGGGCGGTGGGATCGAGTTCGACCCGCACCGCCGGGAGCGACGAGCCGCCGATATCGACATTCCCAACCCCGGGGAGCTGGGACATCTTCTGCTGCACCACCGTGGCGGCGGAATCGTAGAGCTGGCCCGGCGACAGGGTGTTCGAGGTGAGCCCGAGGATCAGGATCGGCGCATCGGCCGGGTTGAACTTGCGATAGGTCGGGTTCGAGCGCAGGGCGGTGGGCAGGTCGGCCCGTGCGGCGTTGATCGCCGCCTGCACGTCGCGGGCGGCCCCGTCGATGTCGCGGTTGAGATTGAACATCAGGACGATCCGCACCGTCCCGACGGAACTGGTGGAAGTCATCTCGCCCACATCGGCGATGATGCCGAGCCGCCGCTCCAAGGGGGCCGCCACCGTCGTCGCCATGGTCTCGGGCGAGGCCCCGGCCATCTGCGCCTGGACCAGGATGACGGGGAAATCCACCTGCGGCAGCGGCGCCACCGGCAGCTTGAAGAACGCAAAGATCCCCGCCAGCAGCACCCCGATGGTGAGCAGCGTCGTGGCGACCGGACGGCGGATGAACGGCTCGGAGACGTTCATGGGCGGGGAGCCGTGACCGAGGACAACGGCCAAGACGGATGTGCGCAGTCCCCTCTCCCCGCAGGGCGGGGAGAGGGCCAGGGGGACCTTGTCGTCCCCCTGGCAAGCGAAGGCGCAGCCGGAGCGAGGGTGAGGGGGCATCGCCGGATGAGGCTCCTCCGGAATCGCCCCCTCACCATCGGCTGTTGCCTCGCCGCGCTCCCCGACGAGGGGGAGACGCGGCCCTCTCCCCGCGTGCGGGGAGAGGGGATGCGAGCGATTCTCACGACATCACCCCGGCGGCCTTGGCACCGCCGCCGCACCGGGCGCGGGTCCCCTCTCCTGGAAGGAGAGGGACAGGGTGAGGTGTGTGAAACCTCCGAAGGGGTCGCGAGGGCTCCGTTCTGCCAAGTCTGAGTTATGCTGCGCGGAGAGACCGTGCCGATTAGACCCCGCCGGCGCGGCGCCTCGAACCGTGATGGCCGCAGGAGAATTCCGTGAGCCGTGCCACCGCTCTGCGATGGGCACAGACGAGCGCGGAAGCCAAGCTCTGGCGTGCGTTGCGCGGGGCTCAGTTGAGTGGCTTCAAATTCCGTCGCCAGCATCCCGTCGGTCGTTTCGTCGTCGATTTCGCGTGCCTGAGAGCCAAGCTGGTTGTGGAGGTCGACGGCGCGACACACGGCAGTCCCGCTGCGCTCGCTCGCGACGCAGAACGAACGCGCATCATTGAAATGGCAGGCTTTCAGGTGATCCGGTTCCGGAATGTCGATATCCGCGAGAATCTCGATGGTGTCCTGGAGAGCATCCTGGCGGCGATCAACTTGTGCGACGAGGGACCGTCGGCATTTTGCCCCTCTCCCGCGGGTCAGGCATGAGCTTGCCGGAGGCGTCTCATACCTCACACCAGCTCTCTCCCGAACAGCTACGATTAAGCCGTTCAGACCACTCGCGGGCAGCGCGGGTCCCCTCTCCTGGACGGAGAGGGACAGGGTGAGGTGTGCGACCTTTTCGGGGAGTCCACGCACCTCACCCCAGCCCTCTCCTTCCAGGAGAGGGAGCCCGTCGCGCCTGATGTCAAACCCTCTTCGATAAAGGGAATAGCCGTCGAGCGAATGCGGGAATCCGGTCCCTCTCCAGGAGAGAAGGCGATGCGGCTCAGGATTGGGCCACTTCCGTGCGGCGGCAAGGTCCCAGCTCACGGCGTCACCCCCGCCGCCTTCGCGCCGCCGCCGCGCTTGAACCGGCGCTCCAGGCGGTCGAAGGCGAGGTAGATCACCGGGGTGGTGAACAGGGTCAGCACCTGGGAAACGATGAGGCCGCCGGCGATGACGATGCCGAGCGGCTGGCGCAGTTCGGAACCGACGCCGGTGCCGAGAATGAGCGGCACCGCCGCGAACAGGGCGGCCAGCGTCGTCATCAGGATCGGGCGGAAACGCAGCAGGCAGGCCTCGTAGATCGCGTCGCGCGGGGCCATGCCCTCCTCGCGCTCGGCCTGGAGCGCGAAGTCGATCATCATGATCGCGTTCTTCTTCACGATGCCGATGAGCAGCACGATGCCGATGACGCCGATGATGTCCAGCGGCATGCCGAAGAGCATCAGCCCGACGAGGGCGCCGATCCCCGCCGAGGGCAGGGTCGAGAGGATCGTGATCGGATGGACGAAGCTCTCGTAGAGCACGCCGAGCACGATGTAGACGGTGACGATGGCGGCGATCACCAGGAAGAGCTGGTTCGAGAGCGCCGATTGGAAGGCGAAGACCGAGCCCTGCGGCACCACGCGGAAGCTCGGCGGCAGGTCGATCTCCTTCCGCGCCGCCTCGATCGTCTGCACCGCATCGCCCAGCGCCGCGCCTTCGGCGAGGTTGAACGAGACGGTGGTGGCCGGGAACTGTCCGAGATGGCTGATGAGAAGCGGCGCCCGGCGCTCGCTGATCCGCGCCACCGCCGAAAGCGGCACCTGGCCCGAGGCCGCCGTGGAGGAGGGCAGGAAGATGCCGTTCAGGCTGTCGAGGGTCTTGTGCAGGTCCGGGTCGGCCTCGAGGATCACCCGATACTGGTTCGACTGGGTGAAGATCGTCGAGACGATGCGCTGGCCGAAGGCGTCGTAGAGCGCGTTGTCCACGGTGGCGGGGGTGATGCCGTAGCGGCCGGCGGTGGGCCGGTCGATGGTGATGTAGGCCGCCAACCCGTTGCCCTGGAGGTCGCTCGCCACGTCCGACAGCAGCGGCGAGCGCTGCAGCGCCTGGACGAAGCGCGGCACCCAGGTCTCGAATTCCGAGAGGTTCGGGTTCTCCAGGATCACCTGATACTGCGTCGCGCTCACCGCCGTATCGATGGTGAGGTCCTGCACCGGCTGCATGTAGAGCCGGATGCCGGCGACCCCGCGCGTCGCTTCCTTCAGGCGGCGGATGATCGCGCTGGCATCGGTGGCGCGGCCCTCATGCGGCTTCAGGTTGATGAGGAACCGTCCGGAATTCAGCGTCACGTTCTGCCCGTCGACGCCGATGAAGGAGGACAGGCTCGCCACATCGGGGTCCTGCAGGACGATCCGGGCGAGTTGCTGCTGGCGGTCGGCCATCTCGGCATAGGAGACGGTCTGGTCGGCCTGGGTCACGCCCTGGATGACGCCGGTATCCTGGACCGGGAAGAAGCCCTTGGGGATGACCACGAACAGGTAGGCGGTGAGCGCGATGGTGCCGAGGGTGACCACCAGGGTCAGGCCCTGGTGGTTGAGCACGACGCGCAGCATCCGCCCGTAGCCGGAGATTACCCCGTCCATTGCCCTACGGCCGGCCCGCGCGATGAATCCCTCGCGGCGCTCCGCCTCCGGGGCATGCTTGAGCAGGCGGGCGCACAGCATCGGCACGAGGGTGAGCGAGACCACCGCCGAGATCACGATGGTGGCGGCGAGCGTAATGGCGAATTCGTGGAACAGGCGCCCCACCACGTCGCCCATGAACAGGAGCGGAATCAGCACCGCGATGAGCGAGACCGTGAGGGAGATGATGGTGAAGCCGATCTCGCGGCTGCCCTTCAGGGCCGCCTCCATCGGCGAATCGCCCTCCTCCACGTGGCGGGCGATGTTCTCGATGACCACGATGGCGTCGTCGACGACGAAGCCGGTGGCGATGGTGAGCGCCATCAGGGACAGGTTGTCGAGGGAGAACCCGTAGAGATCCATGATCGAGAGCGCGCCGATGAGCGAGAGCGGCACCGACAGGCTCGGGATCAGGGTCGCGGACAGGCTGCGCAAAAACAGGAAGATCACCAGCACCACGAGGCCGATGGCGAGCGCCAGTTCCACCTGCACGTCGTGGACCGAGGCGCGGATGGTGGTGGTGCGGTCGGTGAGCGGCGTCACCGTGATCGCGGCGGGCAGCGTCCCCTGCAGCTGGGGCAGCAGCGCCTTGATCTTGTCGACGGTGGCGATGACGTTCGCACCGGGCTGGCGCTGGATGTTGAGGATGACGGCGGGCGTCTCGTCCATCCAGGCGCCGAGCTTGGTGTTCTCCGGGCCGTTGACCACGTCGGCTACATCCGAGAGCCGCACCGCCGAGCCGTTCTTGTAGGCGATGATCGCCTGCTCGTAGGCCTTCGGATCGCGGATCTGGTCGTTGGCGTTGATGGCGTAGGATTGGGTCGGCCCGTCGATCGTGCCCTTCGGCGTATTGACGTTGAGGTTGGTGATGGTGGTGCGCAGGTCGTCGATGTTGAGGCCGTAGGCGGCCAGCGCCCGCGAGTTGAAGCGCACGCGCACCGCCGGCCGCTGACCGCCGCCCATGCTGACGAGGCCGACGCCGGAGACCTGGCTGATCTTCTGGGCGAGCCGCGTCTCGGCCAGATCGCGCACCTCGGTCAGCGGCATCGTCGTCGAGGTCAGGGCCAGGGTCAGGATCGGCGCGTCGGCCGGGTTGACCTTGGCGTAGATGGGTGGCGCCGGCAGGTCGGAGGGCAGCAGGTTGCCCGCCGCATTGATGGCCGCCTGGACCTGCTGCTCCGCGATGTCGAGGCCGAGATCCAGGCTGAACTGAAGCGTGATCACCGACGCGCCCGCAGAACTCTGCGAGGTCATCTGGTTGAGGTTGGCGAGCTGGCCGAATTGCCGTTCCAGCGGCGCCGTCACCGCCGAGGTCATCACCTCGGGGCTGGCGCCGGGATAGAAGGTCTGCACCTGGATCGTCGGGTACTCCACCGACGGCAGGGCCGAGACCGGCAGGTTCAGGTACGACACCATGCCGACGAGCAGGATCGCCAGCATGAACAGCGTGGTGGCGACAGGACGTAGGATGAAGATGCGGGACGGGTTCATGGGGTAAAGGCCATGACGGGCGCGCCGCCCCTCCCCTCCCCCCGCTGCGGGGGAGGGTGGCCCACGAAGTGGGTCGGGAGAGGGGAGCGCGCTGTCCGGAGAGGTCGTCCCCTCTCCCGCCTGCTCCGCAGGCACCCTCCCCCGCAGAGGGGGGAGGGAGAAACGGCGTCGAGAGTGACCATCACGGCTGCACCGCCGGCCGCTCTCTGCGGCGCTCGCGCTTCTGCGGCGGGTTTTCGGGAGGTGTCCCGACGGCGGGCGTCGATGTCGTGGCCGGGGCGTCGGTTGCAGGTGCGGCTTGGCCAGGTGCGGCTTGGCCGGGCGCCGCAGGTTCGCCGGGTGCCGCCGGCTGCCCCTTGCCGCCCTCGGTGACGCGGACCTTGGCGCCGTCGCGCAGGCGGTCGGTCCCATCGACCACCACCCGGTCGCCGACCGCCAGCCCCTTGGTGACGGCACTGCGCGTGCCATCGGCCTCGCCGACGGTGATCGGCCGGACCACGACCTTGTCGTCGCTGTCGAGCAGGTAGACATAGGCGCCGGGCGTGCCGCGCAGGATCGCGGCGGTGGGGACGATGGGCGTATCCCGCACCGTATCCACGGTGAGCTTGGCGTTCACGAACTGGTTCGGGAACAGGCTCTCGTCCTTGTTGTCGAACAGCGCGCGCAGCTTCACCGTGCCGGTGGTGGTGTCGATCTGGTTGTCCACCGTGTCGAGGGTGCCAGTGGCGAGCACATTGGCATCGCCCCGGTCATAGGCCGTTACCGTGAGCTTCGCCCCCGAGCGCAGGCGGCGCATGACGCGCGCCACGTCGTCCTCGGGCAGCGTGAAGACCACGGAGATCGGATGCAGCTGCGTCACCACCACGATGTTGGTGGAGGCGGCGGTGACGTAATTGCCCTGGTCGATCTGGCGCAGGCCGACGCGGCCCTCCACGGGCGAGACGATGCGCGTATAGGCGATGTTGAGCTTCTGCTGGTCGACCTGGGCCTGGTCGATGGCGACCGTGCCCTCGTTCTGCTTCACCAGGGCCGCTTGCGTGTCCACGTTCTGCTTGGAGATCGAATCCTGCAGGCTGAGGCGCTGGAAACGGGCGAGGTCGAGCTTCGAATTCTGCAGCAGCGCCTGATCGCGGGCGAGCTGTCCCTGGTACTGGGCGAGCTGGGCCTCGTAGATGCGCGGATCGATCTGGGCGAGGAAATCGCCCTTCTTCACGGTCTGCCCCTCGCGGAAGCCGATCTCCGTGAGATAGCCGCTGATCTGCGACTGGATCGTCACGGTGGCGAGCGGCGTCACCGTGCCGAGGCCCGACAGCACCACCGGGATCTCGCCGGTGGAGACCGTGGCGACCCCGACCGCCTGTGGCATGTCGCCCGGACGTCCACGGGCGCCCTTGCCGCGGGCGGGCGCGCCGTCGGCCGTGCTCTCCGTCTTGGGCGCGAGCTTGGGCGCGAGATAGAATCTGTAGCCGGCCGCTCCCGCCCCCGCGAGGAGGAGGATCAACCATGTTCCCACACGGCTTCGCCGGCGCGTCGGCGCCGGGGTGTCCGGTCTGAATTCCCGGGCCGTTTCGGTCCGGATGGGCGATTGTTCGTTCATGCCTCGACAATCCAGCCGATCGCTCCCGAACGGCACCGCGCAGTCTGGACGAAATGGCGACGTGAGTCCCGAGGGAACAGGGGGCGCGACCACCGCGCAGCGGGGCGCCGATCCGGGACGGTGCCGGGAGCCGCGCTGGGTTGCCGGTGGGTCTTACCCGTCGATCGATCGCTCAGCATCGCGGCCGGACATGCCGGATTATTGCGACGCCAGTGCGGCGCGGAAGTTTCCGGGTTGTTTCCGACGTTCCGGCGGCGGATCGGCCGAAGCCTTCAGGGGAGTGGCTTCGACGGGTAGGCCTCGACCACCGCGTGGTAGGCCGCGTCCGGCGGCGTCACCGGCATGGCGAGGCGCAATCCTGCTCCCGCCAGGGCGATGAGGAAGGCAAGGGCGCAGCAGGCGCGGGTACTCAACGCGGTCGTCCTCGTGATCCGATACGAGGTCGCTACCCCGGAGGACCGTCGAAGCACAAGCGAACCGCGGAAAAAGCCGCCGCCCCGAGCCGGAGCGACGACTTCAATCCTTGGGGGGATCGGCTTCTTGGGAAGGACCGGAGCGGTACGTCGCCCAACCGAAACGAGGGGGCGGTGTTCCTGTTGAGCGGCGACCGCTCCGGCCATGGCCAGAACCTACGTTACGCCTGATGAATGTCAACAATCGTCAGGCGCGGTCCGGGATTACGGGCGGAGGGGCGTGCGATCGCGCACGTTCCCAAAAGCACGATTTCCGGCCCGAAACGCCCATGCTACCGAGGGAGGCGGACGACGTCAGCTTCAGTTTATCGCCCATGAGCGTTTCCCGGATGAACCCTGTTTTCGCCGACCTCCCCAATACCGTGTTCGACGTGATGTCGGTGCTGGCGCGCGAGCTCGGGGCGATCAATCTCGGACAGGGTTTCCCGGACGATCCCGGGCCGGCGGATGTGCGCGAGAAGGCCGCCGATGCCCTGCGCAACGGCTACAACCAATACCCGCCGATGATGGGTTTGCCGGTGCTTCGCCGCGCCATCGCCGCCCATTACGAGCGCCATCAGGCACTCGCTCTCGATCCCGACACCGAGGTGATGGTGACGTCGGGCGCCACCGAGGCCCTGGCCGCGAGCCTGCTCGCCCTGGTCTCGCCCGGCGACGAGGTCGTGCTGTTCGAGCCCATGTACGACGCCTACCTGCCCATCGTCCGGCAGGCCGGCGGCATCCCGCGCTTCGTCACCCTGCGGCCCCCGCATTTCCGCCTCGACGAAGGGGCGCTAGAGGAGGCCTTCTCGGAGCGCACCCGCGTCGTCGTTCTCAACAACCCGCTGAACCCGACCGCGACGATGTTCGAGGAACAGGATCTCGCGTTGCTGGCGAGGTTCTGTGAGCGATTCGACGTGACCGCCATCTGCGACGAGGTCTGGGAGCACGTGACCTTCGATGGGCGGCCCCATCGCCCGCTGATCGGGTTCGACGGCATGCGGGACCGAACCGTGAAGATCGGCTCGGCCGGCAAGATCTTCAGCCTCACCGGCTGGAAGGTCGGGTTCGTCATGGCGGCGCCGCCCCTGCTCAAGGTGGTCTCGAAGGCGCACCAGTTCCTCACCTTCACCACACCGCCGAACCTGCAGGAGGCGGTGGCCTACGGGCTTTCCAAGGACGAGGCCTATTTCCTCGAGATGCGCGCCCGGTTCGCCCGCTCGCGCGACCGGCTGAGCGCCGGACTCACAGGCCTCGGCTTCTCCGTGCTGCCGTCGCAGGCGACCTACTTCCTCACCATCGACATCGGCGAGCTGGGGCCGCGCCTCGGCTGCGCGGACGACGTCGCCTTCTGCCAGCATCTCGTGCGGGAGCACGGGGTGGCGGCGATTCCCATCAGCGCCTTCTATGCGCAGGGGGCCGTGCGCAACCTCGTCAGGCTGTGTTTCGCCAAGCAGGATGCGACCCTCGACGCGGCCCTGGACCGTCTCGCGGGTTTGATGCGGGGGCGGGCCGCGTGAGGCCGAAAGGTCTCGGGCTTCCGCCGCTTGCGGACGGCGCCGGGCAGGGCCACATCCTGCATCATGACCACGACGCGCATCCCCCGGAGCCCCGCCATGGCCTTCAACGACGCCGTCTTCGCCACTCGCGAATTGCCCAACGGCGCCTTCGGCCGGCGCGATGGGACCGCCACACGCTTCCGCGCCGAGCCCGACAGCCGGGAGGCCGCGCTGCTGCGGCTGGAGCAGTTCGCCCACATCATGGACTCGGCGTTCGTGATCCCCGGCATCAACCGGCGGGTGGGGCTGGACGCCGTCGTCGGCCTCGTTCCGATCATCGGCGATGCGGCGGGCATGCTGCTCGCCTCCTACATCGTCTACGAGGCACGTCGCCTCGGCGCGCCGAAATGGCTGCTCGCCCGCATGGCCATGAACGTGGCCTTCGACGGGGTGATCGGTGCCGTCCCACTGGCCGGCGACATCTTCGATGCCGCGTTCAAGGCCAATCGTCGCAACGTGCGCCTGCTGCGCCGCCACCTCGAGAAGACCGGCGGCCTGCGCCCCAACGAGATCGAGGGAACGGCCGTCCGTCTCGACGGCTGACGCACAATCCAATAGGGGCGGTCTCATGAACGAGATCGCCCGCCCCGCGGAAGCCGTCCCCGTTGCCGCTCCGCCTCCCCTCGTGCCGACGGCACGGGGGCTGTCGCCGCTGAACCGGCGGCGGCTCTCGAATTTCCGGCGCAACCGCCTCGGCTTCTGGTCCTTCGTGATCTTCGTCGGCCTGTTCAGCTTGAGCCTGTTCGCCGAATTCATCGCCAACGACCGGCCCTTGGTGGTCTCGTACAAGGGCGAGATCCTGTTTCCCGTCCTGATCGACTATCCGGACGAGAAGTTCGGCGGGTTCTATGCGCGGCCGAACTACCGCTCTGCGGAGACGCGGAAAGAGATCGCCGATCACGGCTGGGCGGTCTGGCCGCCGATTCCCTATTCCTACGACACGATCATCGACGGGCTGCCGACCCCCTCGCCCTCGCCGCCCACCTGGATGCTCACGGACGAGCAATGCCAGGCGGCTGCGAAGCAGAATGGCGCGGAGACCACGGGCCGGGAGGGGTGCAAGGGCCTGGAGATGCACTGGCTCGGCACCGACAACACCACCCGCGACGTGCTGGCCCGCGTCATCTACGGCTTTCGCATCTCGGTGCTGTTCGGGCTCATCCTGGCCATCGTCTCCTCGGTGATCGGCGTGATCGCCGGGGCGGTGCAGGGCTATTTCGGCGGCTGGGTCGATCTGACCCTGCAACGCTTCATCGAGGTCTGGAGCGGCATCCCGACCCTCTATCTCATCATCATCATCTCGGCCTTCATCGCGCCGGGCTTCTTCGTGCTGCTGGGCATCCTGCTGCTGTTCTCCTGGGTAGCCCTGGTCGGCGTGGTGCGCGCCGAGTTCCTGCGGGCGCGCAATTTCGAATATGTCCGGGCCGCCCGTGCGCTCGGCCTCTCCAACATCCGCATCATGAGCCGGCATCTCCTGCCCAACGCCATGGTGGCGACGCTGACCTTCATGCCGTTCATCCTCAACGGCTCGATCGGCACGCTGACCTCCCTCGACTTCCTCGGCTTCGGCCTGCCTCCCGGCTCGGCCTCCCTCGGTGAGTTGCTGGCGCAGGGCAAGGACAACATCCAGGCTCCCTGGCTCGGGCTGACCGGCTTCTTCGTGGTGGCGGTGATGCTGAGCCTACTCATCTTCGCCGGCGAAGCCGTCCGTGACGCTTTCGACCCCCGCAAGACGTTCAAGTAACAACCGCGTTCAAGTAACAACCACGTCCCAGTAAAAACCGCCTGTCGCGCGAGACCCATCTCGGCGGGTCTCGCGCGACAAGCATCTCGGCTGGGCCGTGGTCGGCCTCGGCGATTTCACGCAGGCCCAGGTTCTGCCCGCTCTGGAACGGGCCCGCCGCTCGAAGACCGTGGCCCTCGTCTCGGGCAATCCTGACAAGGCCAAAGCCGTCGCGGCCCGCTACGGCGTCGAGGCCGGGGGGATCTACGATTACGGCACGATGGGGAAGATGGCCGACAACAAGGACATTGCGGCCGTCTACATCGTGACGCCGAACTCCACCCATGCCGACCTGACCATCAAGGCGCTGGAGGCGGGCAAGCACGTTCTCTGCGAAAAGCCGATGGCCACCAATTCCGCCGATTGCCAGCGGATGATCGACGCCGCCAAGGCCGCCGACCGCCGCCTGATGATCGCCTACAGGGTCCATTGGGAGCCGCATAACCTGCGCGCCAAGGCGATGATGGACAAGGGCGAGTTCGGCGACGTCCGCTTCGCCTCCTCCGACCACCACCGCCCCCTGGAGCCGTCGCGGCCGCGCGACCAGTGGCGCATGCTGAAGGCCGTGGCCGGCGGCGGCTCCCTCGTGGATATCGGCATCTACGGCCTCAACGGCCTGCAATGGTTTTTCGGCGAGAGCCCGTCCTCGGTCTCGGCCTCGATGCACTCGCCGGAAGGCGATCCGCGTTTCGGGCAGGTCGAGGACGTGTTCACGGCGCAGCTGGTCTTTCCCTCGGGCCGGCGCGCCACGGTCTCGTCGGGCTACAGCTCCGACAAGAAGCGGATCGACATCTGGGGCGACAAGGGCGTGGCGACCCTCGATCCCGGCACCGCCTACCAGGGCAACCGGCTCGTCGTCAGCGACGCCAAGCGGGCCGACGAAGTGCTGACGGCCGAGGGCGATGCGGTGCAATTCACCGGCGAGATCGACCACCTCTCGCAGATCGTCGCCGAGGGCGGAGAGCTGCGGACGCCGGGCGAGATGGGCCTGCGCGACGTCCGCCTGATCGAGGCGCTCTACCGGGCGGCGGAGACGCGCCAATGGGTCGATCTCAACCCCGACATGACGATGCGGTCGGGCACGCGCTGAGGATGAATCGGGAGCGGCCCGCAACGGCGTCGCTCCCATACGACATGCTGAAGGTGAACAATCGGTCTTGCGTATGGGTCGTGGTGATTCCGGCGAAGAGCGTACAGGGACGAATCGCGGGTTATGGACGCCTATGTCATCATGCTCGGGGGCTTTGGCGCCCTCGTGCTCCTCACCGCCTGGCTGCCGATGGTGCTTCGGCAGCTGCCGCTGTCGCTGCCGATCTGCTGCGTCGCGATCGGGGCCGGCCTCTCGCTGATCCCCGGAATCGCCGACTTCTCCCCCCGGCCCCAGCAGCATCTGCGCCTGATCGAGAAGGTCAGCGAATTCGTCGTCATCATCTCGCTGATGGGGGCCGGGCTGAAGCTCGACCGCAGGGTCGGCTGGAAAAGCTGGATGGTGACATGGCGCCTCCTCGCCTTCGCCATGCCGCTGACGATCCTGATCCTCGGGTTCCTGGCCTCGCATCTCCTCGCCCTCGGCCTCGCCTCGTCCCTCCTGATCGCCGCCGCCCTCGCGCCGACCGATCCGGTCCTCGCCTCCGAGGTCCAGGTCGGCCCGCCGTCACAGGGCGTCGAGGACGACATGCGGTTCGGCCTCACCTCGGAGGCCGGGCTCAATGACGGGCTCGCCTTCCCCTTCGTTCACCTCGCCATCGCCCTCGTGGCCGCGAACGGCCTGAGCGCCGCCGGGTGGACCGAATGGGTCGGCGTCTCGCTGGTGTGGAAGATCCTGGCCGGCGTCGCGCTGGGTGCCGCGATCGGACGGGGCTTCGGCTGGCTGACCTTCCACCTGCCGAACCGGGCACGGCTCTCGCGGACGGGCGACGGTTTCGTCGCTCTCGGCATCACCTGCCTGACCTATGCGGCCGTGGAGGCCGTGCATGGCTACGGCTTCATCGGCGTCTTCGTCGCGGCGCTGGCCATGCGCTGGTCCGACCACGGCCACGATTACCATCACGCGCTGCACGGGTCGGCCGAGGCGTTCGAGCGCCTGACGATGATGATTCTTCTCGTCGGCTTCGGACTCGCCATCGGCGGCGGACTCCTGCGCGACCTCACCTGGGCCGGCGTCGCCTTCGCGCTTCTGGTCATCTTCGTGGTCCGGCCGCTCTGCGGCTGGATCAGCCTCCTCGGGCACGATCAGCCCGCCGCCGAACGCGCGGTGATCAGCATCTTCGGGATCAGGGGGCTCGGCACGATCTATTATCTCGCCTACGCCTCCGGCCATGCGGCCTTCGAGGGAGCGAGCCTGCTCTGGAGCACCGCGGGATTGACCATCCTGCTCTCCATCGTCCTGCACGGGGTAAGCGTCTCGCCGATCCTCGGCTTTCTCGACCGCCGCAGCGGGCGCGATACCGAGAGCGCCCAGATGGACCTGCCGCTGGGCTCCTCCCCGGCCGAATGAGGCCTCTCGGCAGAGCGAAATCAGCGCCCGTATTGACTGGGCACCGGCGGAAATTTCCCTCCGTGCTCGAAAATAAAACCCAAGTTTTTCATGGCATTTGCTAAATCCCGCCATTGAGAGTACATAACAGAGATCGAAGCGTGATCAGATTTTCATCTGTGTGAGCCAAAGAGCTTTCGCAGAGCGGAAGTCGGGTGCGAATCGAGACAACGGAGAAGGCCGTACATCTTCGTGCGGACCTCCGAACTATGATGCCCGCAAGGGCGAAGGATTATGATGGCTGTCGGTACTGTTAAGTGGTTCAACGAGCAAAAGGGCTTCGGCTTCATCCAGCCGGATAACGGCGGCAACGATGTGTTCGTGCACATCTCCGCTGTCGAGCGCGCAGGAATGCGTGGTCTCGCCGAAGGCCAGAAGGTCTCCTACGAAATGGAAACCGACAAGCGCAGCGGCAAGCAGTCCGCCGGCAATCTCCAGGCCGCCTGAACCATATCGCATATGGGCCATGTGAGGCTCCTACGAGAGCCTGACATTGGACAAGGAGCCGCTCTCCATTGGAGAGCGGCTTCCTGCGTTTTTATCCATCTCCCGACCGGTTCGGTTCGGAGCCTCGTCCACTGTCCCGCGGTCGTTCCCGGCCGCTTCCCAGACCAGGATTCTGTGTGAGCCAATTCAACGAAAACTCCATGACCGACCGCCTCAAGGCTTCGCAAGAAGCCCGTCAGGCCGCCCTGGCGCGTTTCCGCGACCGGCCGGCCGCTGACGATCCGACGGTTCTCGCCCGCAAGGCCGAGCGTGAGGCCATTGCCCGTGAGCGCGAGATCCGCGTCGCCGCCCGCGAGGCCGAGCGCGCCGCCGCCGCCGCCCAGGCCGTCGCCGAGGCCGAGGCCGAGCGTGAGCGCCAGGCCATCGAAGCGGCCCGCGTCGCCGAAGAGAAGATCGCCCTCGCCGCCGCCGCTCGCATCGAGCAAAAGCAGCAGCGCGATGCCCGCTACGCCGCCCGCAAGGCGAAGGCGCGCAAGTAAGGCATTCGCCTCCGAAGTCTCCGGCCTCGCGGCGGATTCCGCCCTGCGAGAGCCGATGTTTCGGAACGAACTACCGGACGGCTTTACCGAACATGACGTTCGATGATGGCGCTGTCCGGCTGCGATGTCGTGGCCGCTCCGGCATGATCGGGGCAGCGACGGTCAATGGGTTGGCTCGGTCCTTCGTGTGGGTTCGAGCGCAGGGTGGCATCTCCGGACGGGGTTGCCGCCCATCTCGTCCTTTTCCGCAAGGCAGGCCGATGTTCGGTCCTGTGCCTTCCGGCAAGGCGACGCGCGACCACGAATACCCGTCCGAGGACGCAGAACCGTTTGCGTCCGCTCAGAAAGGCATATCTCATGGCCCATAAATTCAAGCTCGGGCAGCGCGTGCGCCGCGAGCGCATCGGCTATGCCGACCTCAAGGCCGATCCGACCGACGTCTTCGAGATCGTCCGCCTCGTTCCCGAGGACCAGACCGGCGAGCCGTTCTACCGGATCAAGGCCGGCGGAGCCGAGCGCGCCGTCCGCGAAGGCGAGATCACCCTCGCCTTGTGAGGCTGTCGCCGCTCCGGCCACCTGCTGGAGACGACCGGAAAAAGGCCCCGCATCCTTCGATGCGGGGCCTTTTTCATGTCTCGATACGGAGACGGTGAGGATTAGTGGCCGCCCTCGGTGGCATTGCGGGTCGCCTCGTAGAGGAACCATGTCCGCTCTTCGGACTGGTTGATCCACTCTTCCAGCAGGCTGGTGGTGGAGACGTCCTTGGCCTCGTCCGTCACCTCGTGGAGCTCACGCATGTTGGCGGTGAGAGTCTTGTTGTCGTCGCGCAGCTCGGCCAGCATTTCGAGGGGGCTGACATACTCGGCGTCGTTGTCCTCGACGCGGGACAGCCGCGAGGCCTGACCGAGCGACCGCAGGGTCGTGCCGCCGATCTTGCGGGCGCGCTCGCCGACATCGTCGATGATGGCGAAGATCTGCTGCGACTGCTCGTCGAGCATCAGGTGATAGTCGCGAAAGTTCGGGCCGCTCACGTGCCAGTGGAAGTTCTTCGTCTTCACGTACAAGGCGAAGAGGTCCGACAGCAGCACGGTCAGGCCCTCGGCGATCTTCTTCGTCGCCTCGGGGGCGAGATCGGTCGGGGTGTTCAGGCGATCCCCATCGACGCGCGTACGCCCGCTCAAACTCTTTGCCATGACGTCATAACTCCGGTTGAATTCCGATCGTGGGCGGCGCTCAGCGCACACCCTGTGACGGGAAGAAGCCAGAGAGGCGAGGGAAGTTCCGATTCCCGGGCCCGGCACGGTGACGCTCGCGCTGTCGTGACACTCATACGGCCCCGAATGCCGGCGCCGGGGTGTAATCCGGCGGGCGGCGCCCGCCGGCAACGACCGGATTCAGGTCAGCACGACGACCCGCGTGCCGATCTCGACGCGGCCGTAGAGGTCGATCACGTCCTGGTTGATCATGCGGATGCAGCCGGACGAGACGCTGAGACCGATGGATTCGGGCTCCAGGGTGCCGTGGATCCGGTAGAGCGTGTCCTTGTTGTCCTGCCAGAGGTAATGCGCCCGTGCGCCGAGCGGGTTGCGGGAGCCGCCGGGCACGCCGAGGCCGCTCTGGAGCTGGGTCACCGACCGGGCGAGCTTGGGCGTCCGCGCGATCATCTCCTTGGGCGGATACCAATCCGGCCACATCTGCTTGGAATTCACCGTCGAGACACCGGACCAGGAGAAGCCCTGCTTGCCGACGCCCACGCCGTAGCGGCGCGCCCGCCCGTTGGGCTGGACCAGGGTGAGGTGGTGCGCGCGCGGATCGACCACGATGGTGCCCGGAGGCTCCGCGCCCGTATAGGCGATCTCCTGGCGAAGGAAGTTCGGGTTCGCCTTGCGCCAGTTGAAGGCATGGACCGGGAAAGGCTCGTCGGTGATCGCCGCATAGGCCCGGGCGTAGTCGATCGGCCCATTGTCCACCGGACGCGAGACGGGGTTGCCCTGGTTCGCCGGCGGCTGCTCGGCACGGCGGCGGGCGTTCGGATCGGCATAGGGATCCGAATCGGGGTCGTCCTCGAAACGCGGTGCGGTGGCGCGCTCGCGATAGGGCTCGTAGCGACCGCCACGGCGGCGATAGAGCCGTCCGGCCTCGTCCCGGTAGAGACGGTCGTCGTCATAGGGGCCGTATCCGTCGTCGGATTCGATGGCGAGGCGGCCACGGACCTGGGCCAGAGCGGCGAGCGGTGAACCGGCCAGGACCAGGGTCGCGCCGGCGCCGCTCAGCAGGGTCCGCCGGCTGAAGGGAAGAGTGGGACGCTCGATGAGGGGGCGTTCGGACATGAGGTACTCAAAGATGGGCCGCTCGCCAGGGCGCGAGGACTAAAGCCAAGATTGGGCGGTGACTTAGCAAGACCAGGGGCCGCCGTCACGCCGGGCCGTCGCTCATCAGCATTGCGGTACGATCGGACCGGCGGCACGGTCCGGGAAGGGAGAATCCACCGACCTTTCATCATGCCGCGAGAATATGCGGGAGATGTCCGATTTCATCGATCCTTGCGATTGCAAAAATATCCGTCCGCATCGACATAAGGCGCTGCATTTCAACACCATCACATCTTTGGAAGACGGACGAATCCTGTGCCGATCTCTTCTTTCGCACGCCTCGGCGCGTCGGTCCTGACGCTCGCCTTCGGGCTGACACTCGCGGGGGAGAACCCCGCTTTCGCGGGTCCGAAGCCCGCCCTCTCGTCGACAGCGCTCAAGGCCGTCGACTCCGCCAAGACCGGAGCCTCCCGGACGAAGATCGCCAAAAGGTCGCGGACGGTGAAGGCCAACACGGTGAAGACGAAGGCTGCGCCCGTCGCCACCGGATCCCTCGCCAAGGAGGCCGCCGAAACCACCTC
Organism: Methylobacterium sp. SD274; assembly: GCF_017355285.1. NCBI lineage: Bacteria > Pseudomonadati > Pseudomonadota > Alphaproteobacteria > Hyphomicrobiales > Methylobacteriaceae > Methylobacterium > Methylobacterium sp. SD274. The sequence goes on from NZ_JADIJP010000004.1 coordinate 57,406, forward strand.
GACGGAAGCGCCCGGCGTCACCTGGACATCGGCCGAGCCGGACGAACTCCGCTGCGGTCGCAGCCGCCGCAAGCTGTGGCAGGCGGGCGAAGGCTGGGTGGTCAAGAACGTGACCGTCTGCCGTTAAGCGTCTTTGCGACAAGCCGAGGCGGGCCGCCGGGTAGGACCGGTGGCGGCGGCGCGCTACAGGCCTCCTCGCCGCACAGACGATGTCCGGGCGAGTTGGAGGCGATGACGTGATCCGCGTGCTGCATACGGGCGACTGGCATATCGGGCAGTCACTGCGCGGCTATTCGCGCACCCACGAGCATGCGAGGGCGCTGGCCCATCTCGAAGCCATCGTCGTCGGCCACGAGGTCGACGCCCTCGTGGTGGCGGGCGACGTCTACGACAGCCAGAACCCGTCGGGCGAGGCGCAGGCTTTGCTCTACGAGGTGCTGGTGCGCCTGCACCGGGCGCGCCCTTCCATGACCATCGTCCTCACCGCCGGCAATCACGACGCGGCCGGGCGCCTCGAAGCGCCGAGCCCGATCCTCGAGGCCATCGGGGTTCGGGTCATCGGCAATGTCCGCCGCCGCGACGGCGCCCTGTCCATCGAGCGTCATCTCGTTCCGATCCTCAGGAACGGCGATGTGGCGGCCCAGATCCTGGCCGTGTCCTACCCCACCGCCGCCTGCCTGCCGCAGATGCGCCGGGAGGAGGGCTCCCCCATCGTCCGGGCCGTGCGGGCCCTTTACGCCCAGGTGATGGAGGCGGCGGCCCCGCATCTCTCCGGCCTGCCGCTTCTCCTCACCGGGCATCTGCACGTGGCCGGGGGAACCGAATCGGAGGGGGCCGAGCGCCGCATCCTGGTGGGGGGAGAACACGCCGTGCCGCCCGACGTGTTCCCGGTGGAGGCCGATTACGTGGCGCTGGGCCATCTCCACAAGGCCCAGACCATCGGCGGCGGAATGGTGCGGTATTCCGGCTCGCTGATCCCGCTCTCGGCCACCGAGCAGCCCTACGCGCATGGGGTCAGCCTCGTCACCCTCGGCGACGGACCGGCCCGGGTGGAACACATCCCGATCCCGCGCCCGGTTCCGTTCCTGCGCCTGCCGCCGCGCGGCGACATGCGGCTCTCCGAACTCGGCGACCATCTCAAGGCGCTGGGCCTCGACCCGGCCCTGCCGATGGAGGAGCGGCCCTATATCCAGGTCCGCCTCGCCCGCGAGGGGCTGGGGCCGGGCCACCGCGCGGAGGTGGACCGGATCGCCGAAGGCTTCCCCGTCCGCATCGTCGATACCCGCGTGACGGCGGCGGCCGATCCGGTCGCGGAGGCCGTCGACGCGGCGCCGCTCGTGCGCCTGTCCGAGCGCGACCCCGAAGACCTCTTCCGCCTCGCCTTCGCGCGCGTGCGGGGCACCCCGCCGGAGCCGGGGCATCTGGAGGTGTTCCACCGGGTCCGGGCCGAGGCCGAGGCCTGAATCCGTCAGCAATTTGATTGGATTGATCGGCGAATGCCCATGGCAAGGTCGATCATCCAAGCCGAGCGCCTCAGGATGAGGTGAAGCCTTGGACAAACACCTTAAACAGGCTCTCGGGGGGTCGGTCCCGACGAACCGGTCCTTGTCACGCCGCCGTTACCCTGTACATATTATAATTCGATTGTGCGCCATCGAGTTTTGCCGGCCCATGCCGATGCGAGCCGGGCGACGGGGGAAACAGCGCCATGAAATCTACGATCGTCGCCACCGGCTGCGCCATGGCGCTCGCCCTCGCCTCTCCGGTTCAAGCCGAGGAGGCGGATGCCGCCGCCATCGTCAACGGCCAGTTCGTGGCCGGTGGCAACAAGCCCGGCGTGCGGGCCAGCGGCGCCAAGGGCGTCTGCCTCACCGGGCAGTTCACGCCCTCGGCCGAGGCGGCGGGGCTGTCGAAGGCACCGCATTTCGCCAAGCCCGTGCCGGTGACGGCGAGATTCTCGATGGGCGGCAGCAATCCGAACGTGTCGGACAAGGCCAAGCCGGTGACGCGGGGCTTCGCCATGCGCCTGCGCGACCCGGCGGGCGACCTCGTCCTCGTCATCATTTCCGCGCCGGTCTTCTCGGCGCGCACGCCCCAGCAGCTGTTCGATTTCGTCTCGGTCCGCGCGCCCGGGCCCGACGGCAAACCCGATGCCGAGAAGGTCAAGGCCTTCGCCGCCGCCAATCCGGAGACCACGAAACAGGCGGCCTGGCTCAACGCCCGCCCGGTCCCGGCGAGCTATGCCGGCGTCGATTACTGGGGCGTCCATGCCTATACGCTGACGAACGCCAAGGGCGAGGCGCAGGTGGTGAAGCTGAAGACCGTCGCGGATGCGGGACAGCTCGGCCTGAGCGAAGACGACCTCAAGGCCAAGCCCGACAGCTTCTATGCCGATGAGTTGAAGGACCGCCTCGCCAAGGGGCCGGCCACCTTCTCCCTGGTGGCGATCCACGGCGAGGCCGGCGACCCCACCGCCGACCCGACCGCTTTGTGGCCCGAGGACAGCCGCAAGAGCACGAAGCTCGGCACCCTCGCCATCACGGCTCTCGAGCCCGCCGCCACCTGTGACGCGGCCACGTTCGATCCGGTGGTGGACCTCCCCGCCGGCATCGCCGGCCCGGCCGACGACCCGATGTTCGCGATTCGCTCGCCGGCCTATGCGGTGTCGTTGTCGCGCCGCGCCCAATAGAGAGACGCTCGACCCGCCTGCCCGATCGCGAGGGGATCACGCGACCGGGCAGGCCGGAGGACGGCGCGGGCGTCAGAAGATGAAGCTGCCTTCCGTCACGGAATCGGCCGTGACGCCGAGCAGGATGATCTTGTTCGAGGCTCCGGTGTCACCCGTGAAGGTGATGATCGTGTTGGCCTCGCCGTGGAACGATCCGATCTTCACGTCATCCATGCTGCCCGTGATGACACCGATGTGGAGCACATCCTCGGTCACATCGAACTTGCGGATGACATCGCGGCCATCGCCCGAGACGAACTCGAAGGTGTCGGCACCCGCGCCGCCGAAGAGGGAATCGCCGCCCTTGCCGCCGGTGATGTAGTCGCTGCCCTTTCCAGCCACGATGCGGTCGGCGCCGTCCGTGCCGGTGATCGTGGAGCCGCCAACGGCCAGGCTCTGCGAATAGATCTTCGCACCGATATCGACGCCCGTCATGCTGAGGGCCGCCCCATCGCGGACATAGACCTTCTCGATGCTGGCCAAGCCGGTGAACGAAGCGTCGGTCAGGGCGACGGCACTGCCTTTGTTGACGAAGAGCAGGTCCGTCCCCTCGCCACCATCCACCATCACGGGCGAACTGCTGATGACGAGGCGATCGTTGCCATCCCGACCGTACAATTCGTCGGAACCGCCATTGCCATTCAGGGTATTGGCGTCGCCGTTTCCGGACAGGACGTCATCGGTCGTGCTGCCGAGGATGCTTTCGAACCCCCATTGGTCATCCCCCTCCGCGTCGCCACCGGATCCAATTCTTTGCTCAAGATCGATGGTCACGCCTGTTTCGGAATGCGCGTAGCTCAACGTATCGATGCCGCCGCCGCCGGTGAGATAGTCGGCACCATCGCCGCCTTCGATGACATTGTTCGCCGAGTCGCCGTCAATGGTGTCTCCATACTGCGAGCCGCGAATGTTGGCGATGTTCGAGAATGTATCCGCGACGATAGTCCCTAGGCCATCGTTGGCTGTACCGCGTGCCATGTCGATGCCCAGACCATACGAATCACCGAAACTGGGCGCATCGAAATGCTCATAGCTCAGCATGTTCGTGCCGGCTCCGCCGTCGAAGGTGTTGGCGCCGCGACCGCCCTCCAGGGTATCGTTGCCGCCGCCGCCGTTCAGGACGTCGTCGCCATCGCCCGTGCGGAACACATCCCCGAAATCCCCGCCGGTGACCCGCGTGATTTTATCGAAGTCGCTGGAATCGCCGTAGAGGCCAGCCATCTGGGTCGTCAGTTGGAAGATCTGGTCCTCATATTCAATCCCCGGCCCATCCAAGAAGTATACAAGAGAAGTTCCAGAATCTTCATATCCATCAATCACGGAACCAGGGCCGAAATCGAGCGTCCTGGCCTCCGTGTTGATTAATGATTGATATCCAATATTGAAATTTTTGGGATCGTAGTTGCCGTTCAACGTATAACGAAATTGAGCCATCTTGATCACCCACAGAACAGGTTCGCGCTAAAACCGCTCTGCTTCGATATGACTCTACCATTTAAAATACAGTTATGGCTTTATCTGGAAAAAGCCGGATAAAGCCCTTCCGAGCCAAAAGCTGCCCCCCCTGCGGGCGGGTGACAAGCGGCGCCACCCTCGCGCCGGGCCGCACAGAAGGGGGGCGAGGGCAGGATGCCGTCCTCAGCCCCGGCCGGAGGCGACCGTGTCCTCGATGCGGCCGGCCAGCACCCGCATGCCAAAGGACCGTTGCCGACGACAGTGCTCGGCATAGGCGATAGCCCGGTCGCGCTGGGATCACGCGACCGGGCAGGCTGGATGACGGTTCGGGCGTCAGAGGATGAAGCTACCCTCCGACAGGGTACCGAACGCGACGTCGATCAAGATGATCTTGTCGGTCGGTCCGGATTCGCGGGTCAGGGTGATGAGCGTGCTGTCGCCGCCTTGGAACGACCGGACGTCCAGGCCATCCGTGTCGCCGTCGAGGCTACTGAGGTCGATCTTGTCGTTGATCGCGTCGAACTTGCGGATGACGTCGCGGCCATCGCCCGCGGCGAAAACGAAGGTGTCGGCGCCCGCGCCGCCGAAGAGGGCATCGCCACCCTGACCGCCGGTGATGTCGTCGCCGCCCTTTCCGGCCACGATGCGGTCGGCTCCGTCCGTGCCGGTGATCGTGGAGCCGCCATCGGCCAGGCTCTGCGAATAGATCTTCGTGCCGACATCGACACCCAACATGCTGAGGGTTGCCCCGTCGCGGACATAGACCTTCTCGATGCTGGCCAAGCCGGTGAACGAGACGTCGGTGAGCTCGACGGTGCTGTCCTTGAGAATGAAGAGCAGGTCCGTTCCCTCGTCGCCCTGCACCTTCGCGGGCGAGCTGCTGAGGACGAGGCGATCGTCGCCACGCCGGCCATACAATTCGTCGGAACCGCCATTGCCGTTCAGCGTGTTGGCGTCGCCGTTTCCGTAAAGCACATCATTGGACGTACTGCCGAGGATGTTCTCGAACAATTCGTATGTATCTCCCTCCGCGTCACCGCCGAAGCCGTCACCTTCTCGGAGATCAACAATCACGCCAGCACTCGAATGTTTGAAGCTCAACGTATCGATACCATTGCCACCGATCATATCGTCTACGCCTGCACCGCCTTCGATGACGTTGTTTGCCGCGTCGCCTTCAATGGTGTCGGCATAGTGCGTGCCGCGAATGTTAGAAATATTCGAGAATGTATCCAAGACGATGCTGTCAGTGCCATCGTTGGCCGTGCCGCTCACCATGTCGATGCCCACACCATACGAATCGTCGAAGCTGGGCGCATCGAAATGCTCGTAGCTCAGCGTGTTCGTACCCGTGCCGCCATCGAAGGTGTTTCTGCCGCGACCGCCCTCCAGCACATCGTTGCCGCCGCCGCCATTCAGGGCGTCGTCACCGTCGCCGGTGCGAAACACATCCCCGAAATTTCCGCCAGTGATCCGCGTGACGTAATCGAAGTCGCTGGAATCGCCATAGAGACCGGCAGACCGGGTCGTCAGGTTGAAGGGAAGGGCATGCGCTACTAATTCCGGACCATCGATCAAGTATATAAATTCGTCTCCAAAAAAATCATACCCTTGCACTGCCGATCCAGGACCAAAGTCGAGCGTCCTAGCTTCCGTGGTGATTGGCTGTTGATATTTTAACTCGGAGTTTTTGAGGTTGTAGCTGCCGTTCGACGTATAACAAAATTGAGCCATCTTTAATCCCCGCAGAATAGATTCGTGCTAAACCCGCCCTTATTCAATATGACACACCTATTTAAAATACAAACATGGCTTTTTCTGAAAATAGCCGGATAAAGTCTTTTCGAGCCAAAGACTTTCCTCCCTGCGGGCGGGTGACGAGCGGCGCGACCCTCGCGCCGGGCTGCATCGAAGGGGGCGAGGGCCGGATGCCGTCCTTAAGCCCCGCCCGGAGGGGATCATGTCCTCAATGCGGCCGGCCGGCACCCGCATGCCAGAGGACCGTTGCCGACCACGGTGCTCGGCATAGACGATCGCCCGGTCGCGCTGCTGGGATCGCGCGACCGGGCAGGCCGGAGGAGGGTGCAGACCTTAGAAGACGAAGCTGCCTTCCGTCACGGAATCGGCAGTTACGCCGAGCAGGATGATCTTGTCGGACGGTCCGGAATCGCCCGTGAACGTGATGATCGTGTTGGCCTCGCCGTGGAAAGATCCGATCTTCAGCCCATCCATGCTGCTCGCGAGCATGCTGACGTCGATGACGTCGCTGCCCGCCTCGAACCTGCGGATGACATCGCGGCCATCACCCGAGGCGAAGATGAAGACGTTGGCTCCCGCGCCGGCGAAGAGGGCATCGCCACCCTGACCGCCGTTGAGGGTGTCGCCGCCCTTTCCGGCCACGATGCGGTCGGCACTGTCCGTGCCAATGATGATGGAGAAACCGTTGGCCTGGCTCTGCGAATAGATCTTCGTGCCGACATCGACACCCGTCATGTCGAGAGCTGCCTGGTTGCGGACGTAGACCTTCTCGATACTGGCAGAGCTGGTGAACGAAAGCTCGGTGAGCTCGACAAGGTTGCCCGTGAGGATGAAGAGCAGGTCCGTTCCCTCGTCGCCCTGCACCTTCGCGGGCGAGCTGCTGAGGACGAGGCGATCGTCGCCACCCCGTCCGTACAATTCGTCACTACCACCATTGCCGTTCAGCGTATTGGCGCTTCCATCTCCGTAGAGGGCATCGCCGAACGTACTGCCGAGGATGTTCTCGAACGATGTAAATTGATCATCCTCCGCGTCGCCTCCGATACCAAATTCTCGATCAAGATCGACATTCACGCTCTCGCTCGAATGCGCATAGCTCAGAGTATCGAGGCCACCACCGCCGATCATTTCGTCATCACCCGCACCGCCTTCTATGACGTTGCCGTTACTGTCGCCGGTTATACCATCTTTATACAGCGATCCTCGAACATTTGAGATATTCGAGAACGTATCTTTGACGGCCGTGCCAGTTGACCAATCGCTGGCTTGGCCGATCGACAAGTCGACAATCATTCCGAACGAGCCGCCGGGCGTATCGAAATGCTCGTAGCTCAGCGTGTTCGTGCCCGTGCCGCCGTCGAAGGCGTTGGCGCCGCGACCGCCCTCCAGCACATCGTTGCCGCCTTCGCCGTTCAGGACGTCGTCGCCGTCGCCCGTGCGAAACACATCCCCGAAATTTCCACCAGTGACCCGCGTGACGTAGTCGAAGTCGCTGGAATCGCCGTAGAGGCCGACTTCCTGGATCGTCACGCCGGAGGAACGGAATACCGCCTCGAATTCCGGGCCATCTATCAAGTAGATAAACTCGTCTCCATATTGGCCATACCCTGAAACCGCCGATCCTGGGCCGAAATCAAGCGTCCTGGCTTCCGTGTTGATTGAATCTTGATATTTTAACTCGGATTTGTCGAAGTCATAATTACCGTTCGCCGTATAACGAAATTGCGCCATCTTGAGCCCCTACAGAACAGGTTCGTGCTAAAACCGCTCTGCTCCAATATGACTCCGCTATTTAAAATACAGTTATGTCTTTATCTGAAAACAGCTAGATAAACACCTTTTGAGCCAAAGACTCTCCTCCCTGTGGGCGGGTGAAGAACGCCGCCCCCCGCCGGGCCGCTCCGAAGGGAGACGAGGGTTCGGGTGCCGAATTCAGCCCTACCCGGAGGCGATCATGTCCTTGATCCGGCCGGCCAGCGCTTCCATCACGAAGGGCTTGGTCAGCACCTGCATGCCGGGCTCGAGATGCCCGTTGCCGACCACGGCGTTCTCGGCATAGCCGGTGATGAACAGGATCTTGAGGTCGGGCCGCGCCACCCGCGCCGCGTCGGCCATCTGGCGGCCGTTCATGCCGCCGGGCAGGCCGACATCGGTGACGAGGAGGTCGATGCGCACGTCCGATTGCAGCACCTTGAGGCCGGAGGCGCCGTCGGCCGCCTCGATGGCGGTGTAGCCGAGCTCTTCGAGGACCTCGGTCACGAGCATGCGCACGGTGGGCTCGTCGTCGACGATGAGCACGGTCTCGCCCCGTTGCGCGCGCGGCGCGGCGGCGAAGGCGCCGGCCTCGTCCACCTCGGAGGCTTCGCCGTAATGGCGCGGCAGGTAGAGGCACATGGTCGTGCCCTCGCCGAGTTCGGAATAGATCCGCACCTCGCCGCCCGATTGCCGCACGAAACCGTAGATCATCGACAGGCCGAGGCCGGTCCCCTCGCCCAGCGGCTTCGTCGTGAAGAACGGATCGAAGGCGCGGGCGATCACCTCCGGCGTCATGCCGGTGCCGTTGTCGCTGACGCAGAGGGAGAGATACTGGCCGGGTTCGAGGTTGCGTTCGCGGGCGGCGTGCCCGTCGAGCCACTTGTTGGCGGTCTCGATGGTGAGGCGGCCGCCATCCGGCATGGCGTCGCGCGCGTTGATGCAGAGGTTCAGCAGCGCGTTCTCGAGCTGGTTGGGGTCCACCAAAGCCGGCCACAGGCCCGCTGCGCCGACCACCTCGATCGTCACCGCCGGCCCGACCGTGCGGCGGATCAGTTCCTCCATTCCCGAGACCAGGCCGTTCACGTTGGTGGGCTTCGGGTCCAGCGTCTGGCGACGCGAGAAGGCGAGCAGCCGGTGGGTCAGGGCCGCCGCCCGGCGCGAGGCGCCCTGCGCCGCGTTGATGTAGCGGTCGAGTTCGGTCAGCCGCCCCTGCGCCATGCGGGTCTGCAGCAATTCGAGACTGCCCGAAATGCCGGTGAGCAGGTTGTTGAAGTCGTGGGCGATGCCGCCGGTGAGCTGGCCCACCGCCTCCATCTTCTGCGATTGACGCAGGGCCTCCTGGGTCTGGGCGAGAGCGGCCTCGCGGGCCTTCTCCTCGGTGATGTCGCGCGCCACCGCGTAGAAAACGTCGCCCACCGGCGCGCTGACCCAATCGAACCAGCGATACTCGCCGGCCGCCGTGCGGATCTGGTTCTGGTGCCGCATGGTGCGGCCCTGGCGCATCGCCTCGACGACACCGGCGCTGACATCGAGGAAATCGGGGTGGATGATCTGCCAGAACGGCGTCGCCAGCAGGGTCGCCTCGTCGTAGCCGAGCATCTTGCTCCAGGCCGGGTTCACGCTGAGGAACTGGCCGCCCAGGGTGCCCGACATCAGCAGGTCGGGGATCAGCGTCCAGATCCGCACGCGTTCCTGGATGCGCTCGGCGATCTCGCGTTCGAGCTCCGCCCGCGAGCGGGCCAGCACGTCGCGCGCCTCGACGATGTCCTGGATCTCGGTGCAGGTGCCGAACCAGCGCACGATCCGGCCGCCTGTGTCGCGCACGGGCTGCGCCCGCCCCAGCACCCAGCGGTACTGGCCCGACCGGTGCCGCAGGCGATACTCGATATGGTAGGGCTCGCCCGTCTCCAGGCTATGGCGCCAGACCGTCCAGGCCTTGTCCTGGTCGTCGGGGTGGAAGAGGCCGTTCCAGCCCGCGCCGTCGGTGGAACCCGCCGGGACGCCGGTATAGTCGTACCAGCGTTGATTGAAGTAATCGTGGTGCCCGTCCGGCAGGGTCGACCACACCATATGGTCGATGGAATCGGCGATGGCCTGGAAACGCCCTTCGCTCTGGCGCAGGCGCTCCTCCGCCTCCCGGCGCTCGTCGATGTCGATGACCGAGCCGACATAGCCGAGGAATTCGCCCTCCGTGCCGAAGCGCGGGGTCGCCGCATCGATGGCCCAGCGATAGGTGCCGTCGGCCCGGCGCAGGCGATACTCGACCCGGAAGGGCTCATGCGAAGCATTGGCGGACAGGAAGGTGTCCGCCGCCAGCCCCTCGTCGTCGGGATGCGTCGCCTTGGTCCAGCCGAGGCCGAGGGCCTCCGCCTCGGTCTGCCCGGTGAACTCGTACCAGCGCCGGTTCAGATAGATGCAGGACCCGTCCGGAATCGTGACCCACATCATCACGGGGGCGTGGTCCGCCATGTTGCGGAACCGCGCCTCGCTCTCCGTCAGCGCTTCGGCCTGCGCCCTGCGCTGGGTCTCGTCCCGGGCGATCCGAAGGAAGCCGGGCGAGCGGCCCTGCAGGTCCGGCGGCAGCCGGTGGAGGGAGCCGGCGAGGAACACGCGCGTCCCGTCCGAACGCCGGTGCCAGCGCTCGGCATCGGCGCGGCCGGTCTCGACGGCCCTGGAGATCTCCCCGGCATCGATCCCCTTCGCCCGGTCCTCCTGCGTGAAGATCATCGAACCGTGACGGCCGAGCGCATCGGCGACGCTCCAGCCGAGAACCTCGACGGCGCCGGCCGACCAGCTCGTGATGACGCCCTGCGGGTTCATGGTGAAGACGACGTGGTCGCGCGCGCCCTCCATCACGAGGCGCAGGCGCTCCTCACGTTCGCGTAGGGCCTCTTCGGACGCTCTGCGCTCGCTGATGTCGCGGTAGAAGACCGAGAGTCCGCTTCCCGACGGGTAGACCCGCACCTCGATCCAGATGTCCTGCTGCGTCGAAGTATGGCGGTAGGTGAGTTCGGCCGAGGCCCGCTCGGCCATGGCGCGGCGGTAGAGCGGCCAGGTCGGCATCCGCTCGGCATCCGGCCACACGTCGAGGAGGTGACGGCCGAGGATCGCCTCGGAGGGGCGCCCGTCGAGGCGCAGGCCCTCGGCGTTGATGCGGCGGACACGGAAATCGCGGTCGAGCAGGAGGAAACCCTCGCCCATCCCGTCGAGGACGCCCCGCACCTCGGCCTCGCTCTCGCGCAGCCGGGTCTCGGCGCCGACCCGGCCGGTCGTCTCGGTGCAGGCGCAGAAGAAACCCGCGACGGAGCCGTCCTCTTCCCGCACCGGCGTGTAGGAGAAGGCGAAATGCGTCTCCTCAGGAAAGCCGTTGCGTTCCATGACGAAGGAGACATCGTCCATCTGGATGGAGAGTCCCGCATAGGCATCGGCGACGATGGGCGCGAGGTCGCTCCAGATCTCCGACCAGACCTCCGCGATGGGACGCCCCATCGCGTCCGGGTGCTTGTGGCCGAGCAGCAGCGCATAGGCGTCGTTGTAGAGGACGATCCGCGACGGCCCCCAGGTGATGAACATGGGCTGGCGCGAGGCGACCATCATCGCCGTCAGCGTGCGGAGGGAAACAGGCCAGGACTCGAAGGGTCCGAGGGGCGTCGCAGACCAATCCGCGGCCTCGATCAGCGCGCCGCACTCGCCGCCGTTCACGAGGACACTCACTGCCACCCTTCCTTCGTCGCCATGCTCGATGCAGGATGGCCCGATGCGGGATCGGATCGCGCGCCCGCACAGAAGCGGTGCCTCTGCCAACGGCCAAGGTCGACCCGCCGTTCCCCGCCGGAGCCCGTGCCAAGGGGGCCTTCACCGGGGGGAAGGTCTCGCATCGTCATCGCGGCCCGATGACACGAGCCGGTGTCCGATGTCAAAGTCGCGGCGCCTGCCGGTCAGTATCTCCGTTTGAAAGGTCGTCCTGAAAGATCGCCCCCAGGCTCCCGTTCCGATTCCGAGTGGTGGAAATTCGACGCTTGGTCCCCATCGCTCAACGTCCGGGAAGGGTGGATTTTCGCCAGTCTGCTTTTGGGCGAGGAACGCCCTTGGCGGGCATCATCCAAGGCTTCGTCGGACTCCCACTTGAAAGCTTAGATCAATGAGCGGGAGACGCCGGCACCGATCTGAGGAGCCGACCCCGATGAGGTCCTCACGTCTCGCCCAGCTACGTCCAGACGTTCTGCAACGTCCCCTGTCCGCCGATCCGCTAGGGCTCGCGCCGCGTGCTACACCACGCCTGAGGTGAGGTGCCGTGACAAGACGGCCAAATGCTTGTGAGGGCTCGAGAGCGGAGAACCCATCCCGGCCGGCGGCGACCCTTCCTATGAGGGGCGTGCAACGTGCTGGCAGACCACCCACGGCGATATCTTGCGTAGGTGGCCCAGAGCTTTGAGAATCAAGAAGCCCTGGCCGAACGCAAAGTGTCCGGCCAGGGCGTGTCACGGGCTTACGCCACCAGGAAGTCGACGTGGGTCAGCGTGACCTTGGTGTCGATGACGGCGAACTGGATGGCCGTCTTGGCCGTGCCGCTACCATCGGCGTCGTAGGAGAGCGCACCGGTGTCGTGGTTGTAGAGGATGCGGTCGGTGCCATCGACCACGGCGCCGGTATTGCCGAGATCCTTGAAGGCGCTCGACGCGAGGCCACCCGCCGAGAGGGCGGTGAACACGTCCCGCGCCAACTGGATCGTGTCATCCGCCGCCGCGAAATCGGTGAGGCGGTCGATGTTGCTCGAACCTAAGGCCGTCGAGAACACGAAGGTGTCGTTGCCGGCGCGGCCATAGAGTAGATCAGCGCCAGCGCCACCGTTGAGGGTGTTGGCACCCGCATTGCCCACCAGGGTGTTGGCAAGTTCGTTGCCACTGAGATTGATCGCGGTGGTGCCGGCCGCACTCGTCGTGCCGAGCCGCTCGATCTCCTGACCGGCTCCGAGCGTGTAGCTGATGCTCGTCAGCACCCGGTCGGTGCCGCCATCCGCCACCTCGAACACGCGGTCGCCCGCAGTGTCGACGAGGTAGGTGTCGTTGCCGGCGCGGCCATAGAGCAGGTCAGCGCCAGCGCCACCGTCGAGGGTGTTGGCACCCGCATTGCCCACCAGGGTATTGGCAAGTTCGTTGCCGCTGAGCTTGATCGCGGTGGTGCCGGCCTCACTCGTCGTGCCGAGCCGCTCGATCTCCTGACCGGCTCCGAGCACGTAGCTGATGCTCGTCAACACCCGGTCGGTGCCGCCATCCGCCACCTCGAACACGCGGTCGCCCGCAGTGTCGACGAGGTAGGTGTCGTTGCCGGCGCGGCCATAGAGCAGGTCAGCGCCAGCGCCACCGTCGAGGGTGTTGGCACCCGCATTGCCCACCAGGGTGTTGGCAAGTTCGTTGCCGCTGAGCTTGATCGCGGTGGTGCCGGCCGCACTCGTCGTGTCGAGCCGCTCGATCTCCTGACCGGCTCCGAGCACGTAGCTGATGCTCGTCAGCACCCGGTCGGTACCCCCACCCGCCACCTCGAACACGCGGTCGCCGGCAGTGTCGACATAGTAGATATCGTTGCCGCCGAGCCCCTGAAGCGTGTCGGCTCCAGCCTTGCCGTCGAGGATGTTGGCGCCGCCATTGCCCAGGATCGTGTTGGCCAGCGCGTTACCGGTGCCGTTGATGGCGGCGGTGCCGGTGAGTGTCAGGTTCTCGACATTGGCCGCTAACGTGACGCTGACGGACGAGCGGACAGTGTCGGTGCCGGCATTGGCCGCCTCGACGACGACATCCCCGGCGTTGTCGACCACGTAGGTGTCGTTGCCGACGCCGCCCGCCATCCGGTCCGCGCCCCTACCCCCGTTGACGATGTCGTTGCCGGCCAAACCGAAGATGACGTTTTTCCCTTCGTCACCCGTGAGCCGATCGCTGAACTCGCTGCCTTCGAGGTTCTCGATGTTCAGGAGGCGGTCTTTTTCCGCCGGGATCGTTGTTATGATGGGAGGGGGGGTGATGATGACTCCCCCCTCGGAGGGGAAAGGGTCTGGTTGAAACACGATCGTCTTTTCTGGGACGACCGCCTGCCAGTCCTGCTCATCGAGGGACACGATCACGCCGGCCTTCGCCGATTTGTAGCTCGCGATGTCGACGCCGTCGCCGCCGTCCATACGGTCGTCGCCGACGCCGCCGTCGAGCCGGTCGTTGCCCGTGCCGCCGATCAGGATGTCGTCGCCGCCGTTGCCGTGAAGGGTATCGTTGCCGTCGCCCTCTGCGCTGTAGACGATCCCGCCGCCGCCGCCCCGGAGCGTGTCGCCGCCTTGGCCGCCGAAGAGGGTGTCGTTGCCTTTCAGGCCCTCCAGTGTGTGAGGGGCGAGCAACTTCTCACCCCATTTGGTGGTGATCACATCGAGGCTCGAATCAGCCCGAATATTGGTGTCGTCGTTGTTCGTACCCTTGATATGCTGACCTTGCGTCAAGCTCAGCAGGGCAGCGGCAGATTTTTCGAGCTTTTCAATGCCTCTTGCTTCTCTGAAATAATTATTGAAGGTATCTTCTTCTAATTTATTGAAATCAGTCAAAAAATTCGGTTTTGTTGTTTGCTCTACAGGTGCGCGCCTTATGTATAGGTCCTTGATGGCACTATAATCAGTCACTTCTCTTAGGGATTGAGATCCATTGGCGTAAATGAGGGTTGTCGCATCGAGCATCTGCTGTACTGATGCAGTCCCCTTGTCCCCTGCGAATATTTCAGCCTGAAAAATCGATCCGGACGCCGGCTCGTAGGAAACCCTGATCCATACTTGCGTGAAATCACCGGATTGCCTCTCATACACATCGAGCTTCGCCGGCATATTGTTCTGAGCGGACTCTTCGAACTTTTCGATACCCGTGGACAGCGATTCAATTGCCGTCTGCAATGTCTCTTTATATTGTGCGCTGGACGTTGCCCCATCGCCGATCTCGCGAATGACGGCAATTCGAGTGGTAATTGCGGATAGCAGCGCCGGAACGGCAATGGCGGCATCGGCATTGCTATCCAAAAGATAGTTCTTTGCCCGTGTGACCGCAGATGTCGAGAGTCTTTCCGCCTCAAACAGGTAGCTGTTTGCCAGTTCAGGATCGCTTGTTGTTAGGTACTGATGGACGTAAGTTTTAGCATCGCTTACGTCGGACTTGATATTTGATAGAATATTTCGATCGATATCGTTTCTAACTTCATCGACTGCCGCAAGTACCTTTTTGTTCAGCTCGACGATCTGATCGAGCTGCTCGCTCATTTCATCCAGGCGTTCCACGGTCGGATCCGTGTCTGCACCACCGAAGAGCTGGGTCAATTCTTTAGGGAGTTCGACACCAGGAATCAGCGAGACCAAGTTGACGGCTAGATTTGCAACGTTCAAGGCCGCGTCGAAATATTCGAACCTCAGCCCTTTGCTTACCGAGTTAGCCATTGTATTTCCCCCCTCTTAATTAAATATTTCAAGGGGCATTAGCACGATGCGCGACAGACGCATATGAAGGGATTCTACTGTTGCGCTCGGAAGTCTTGGCGTAGCGTCTCATCGCATCGTTTGTGGCGCGATGTCACACTCCAGCCTCCCTTAGGATTGGCGGAGGCATGTTCCTATGTCGGCTTTCGAGCCCGACAAAACTGCTTCTCACGGCGGTGTTGGGACGGGACCTGTCTGTCCGTTCTACGGCTGGCTTGGGTGGATTGCGGACGGGTCGTCAGCGATAAGGTCGTGAGATGTGGCCTCATGACAGGCGCCGAAGAGCTTCCAAGCGCGGCACGAGGCAGATGCCGCACTCTTCGATCTCTTTATCTCCTCCGAAGAGACCGCTCGTTTCCGCCCGGCGTTCTCAGAGGGAGCGCAGTCAAGACGAGCGACTCTGGGCGCCCGCCATCCCAGGGGCTCCGAATGCGGGTCGATGCCATCCGATCTGCGGGACCGTACACACCGATCTTGACACCCCCGCCGTCATTCCGGAGCGCCGAAAGCGAGCCCGGACCCGGAGGGCCGCGCCAGAGGCGTGCGAGCCAGATCCGCCGGGCGTGCCCTATCGAGCCCACGGAGCGGCTCTGGATTCCGGGCTCCGCGATGCGGCCCCAGTATGACGACGTGGCTTGTTCAGTCTCCTGCCAAATCCCATTAACCCAAAGTCGAAGCCTTGCCGCCATCCCGCCGCGTGTGGACATCGTTGCGCGGCGTCTGCATCACCCTCGTCCGCCCGTCATCCTGGGCTATGACATCCTTCCGCGCATCCCCCTGACTTCTTGAGACGAGGCCACGACCCTTGCGCATCCTGGCGATACGCGGCGAAAATCTCGCGAGCCTGGCGGCTCCCTTCTCCGTCGACCTGTCCGGCGGCCCCATCGGCGCCACCGGGATCTTCGCCATCACCGGCGAGACGGGGGCGGGCAAGTCGACCATCCTCGACGCCCTCTGCCTCGCGCTCTACGGGCGCTATCCGCGTGTCGCCACGAGCGGCCGCGAGCGCGCGCCCGATCCCGGCGGCGATCCCATCACCATCGGCGACGAGCGGGCGATCCTGAGGCGGGGGGCGACGGAGGGTTTCGCCGAGGTCGATTTCATCGGCCGGGACGGGCAGAGCTACTGCGCGCGATGGTCGGTCTACCGAGCGCGCGGCAAGGCCAATGGCCGTCTCCAGAACAAGACGCGCTCCCTCACCCGGCTGGCGGACGGGAGCTCCGTCGGCGACAGCAAGGCCGGCCTCGTCGACGCGGCGATCTGCGACCTCACCGACCTCACCTTCGACCAGTTCCGCCGCACCGTCCTGCTGGCCCAGGGCGAGTTCGACGCGTTCCTCCTGGCTGCCGAGGGCGAGCGCGCGGAACTCTTGGAGAAGATCACCGGCACGGCGATCTATTCCGAGATCTCGAAACGGGTTCATGCCGGCACCGAGGCGGAGCGCGCCAAGGTGAAGGAGTTGGAGGCTCATCGCGACGCCCTCGGCCTCCTCGACGAGGCGGCGCGGGCGGAGAAACACGCCGAGCGGGCGCGGCTCCTCGCCGAGGTGGCGGAGTTGTCCGGCCGTCTGGCGGAGCTGAACGCGGCGCTGGCCCATGCGCGGCGCATCGCCGACACACGGGGTCAGGTGGCGGCGGCCGAAGCCCGCCTCGCCCTGGCGCGCGAGGCCCTGGACATCCATCGGCCCGACAGCCTCCGCCTGGCTGAGCTCGACGCGGTCGAGCCCCTTCGCGAGCCGGCGAGAAATGCGGCTCGGGCAGAGCGGGATCTCGCCGCCGCCGAAGCCGCCCTGGCACTGGCCCTGACGACGCGCGGCGAGGCCGAAGCGCGGGCCGAAGCCGCGCGGGTGGCTCATGACGAGGCCGCCAAGGCGGACGAGGCGTCGGAAGCCGGGTTCAAGGCGCTGGGGCCGGTCTGGACCCGGGCGGCCGAACTCGACACCCGGATCGGCGAGGCCGCCACCGAATCCGCCCTTGCCGCCGAGGCGGCCGACGCCGCCAAGGCGAAGGCTCTGGAGGCACAGACGGCGCTGGCCCATCTGGATGCCAGTCACGCGGCGGCGGCGTCCGCGCGCAGCGACGTCGCCGCCCGGTTCGCGGCCGATACGGGCGGGGCTTTTCTCGCCCAACGGACGAACGAGGCCGAGCAGCTCTTTGCCAAGCGCGCGAGCCTCGGCGCGGAACTGGCCCAGGCCAAGGCCGATCTCCGCAAGGCCACGGACGAGGCCTCCCGCCTCTCGGCATCGATCGCCACGGGGGACGGGGCGATCGCGCGGGCGAAGGCGGCGCGGACGCAAGCAGCCGAGCGCCGGGCAGCGCTGAGCACCGAGCTCGAACAGGTCGGCGAAGCCTCGGCACGGGCGCGCTCGGGCACGATCGACCGGCTCGCCGAGCAGCTGCGCGAGGCGCTGCCCCTCGCGCGCAGCCACGCGGAGGCGTCCCTCGCCCTCGAACGGGCCAGGACAGAGGCGGAATCCGCGAGGTTGGCCCTCGAATCCGCGAGGTTGGCCAGCGAAGAGGCCGCCGCCCGGCAGGCCCGCGCGGTCGAGCTGCGAAAGGCCGTCGCCCCTCTGGCGGAGCTGGCCGAGGAGGCCGTCTCGCAGCAGGCCGCGCATCTGCGCAGCCTGCTGATCGAGGATCAGCCCTGCCCGGTCTGCGGCGCCACCGATCATCCGCATGCCCGGGACCAGGATCAGGATGGGCTCGGGCGGGTCGCGGCGGCGTTGAAGGCGCAGCGCGCGGAGCAGGATGCGGCCATCGCCGCCGCCGGACAATCCCAGGCGGAGGCAGCGTCGGCACGCGCCGCCGCTAGCGCGAGGTTGAGCAATACCGAGCAGGCAGCGGCAGCCGCCATCGAGACGCTGGACCGCGCCAACGCCGCCTATGCGCTTCTCCACCCGCACCTCCTCGCCACCCATGGCGATGCGGCGGTCGGCGGACATGTCCCGACAAGGCTCGATGCCGAGGCGGTGTCCATGCTCACGGGCCTGATCGACGCCCTCAAGGTCGCACGCGAGCCGCTGCTGGCCGCGCTGGAGCGGGCCGGGACATTGCGCGGCGAGATCGACGCCGTCGCGACGCGGATCGAGGCCGGGGGCCGGGAGATCGAGGCGGCGGAATTGGCCTGCGTCGCCGAGCGCGAGGCCCTGCGTCTGGCCGAACTCACCGCCAACGGCGGGACGGTCCGCGTTTCGGGCCATACGGAGCGGCTCGACTCCCTCGGCCGCGAGATCGCGCCCTATCTGGCGGGCGCCGGCCTGTCGCTGGCCGATCTCGACCGGGACGGGGCCGGCGCGGCCAGGCGCGTGGCCGAGATCGCCGCCGCGCACCGCGCCCTCGACCGGCAGCGCGAAGAGCTCGACCGGGAGGTCCAGGCCCTCGCGTCGCGTCGTGCCGGCGCGGTCGAGGCCCTGGGCTTCACCCGTGCCGCCGCGGACGCGGCCGGACGCCAGGCGCTGGCCCGTTCCGAAAAGCTCGCCGAGCTGCGGGCCGAACGGGCGCCCCTCCTCGGCGGCGAGGAGACCGGCCTGCATCGGACCCGGACCAACGACGCGCGCAAGCTCGCCCGCGATGCGTTGAAACGGGCGGAGGAGGCCCGCGCCGCCGCCCTCGCCGCCCTCGCCTCGGCGGTGACGGCGGCCGAGCACGGGACCTCTTCCCGCGACGCGGCCCGGCGGCTGCGCGAGGAGGCCGATGCCGTCTTCACGGCCGCCTGCGCCCCGCGCGGCGTCGAGGCCGTGCGGGAGGCCCTCGCCCTCGCGCCGGAGATCCGCTCCTCCCTGCGCCTCGCCGTGGATGCGCGCATGGCGGAAGCCCGCGAAGCGGAGACCGCCCTCGCGACGCGGCGGGCCGACCTCGCAAACCTGCTCGACGCGCCCGAGATCGACGGTCCCGCCACGCAAGCGGCGGCGTCCGGCCTCGGCGAGACGATCACCGCCCATCAACAGGGTCTCGGCGCCATCACGGCCGATCTCGAACGGGACGACGCGGCGCGCCTGCGCGCGGCGGGGCTGGAGGCGGCGATCACCGAGGCACGCGCCGACTTCTCTGTCTGGGAGGCGGTGAACGACGCCGTGGGCTCGGCCAGCGGCATCAAGTTCCGCCTCTTCGCGCAAGGGGTGACGCTGGAGCACCTGGTCCGGCTCGCCAACGAGCACCTGCTGGCCTTGAGCCCGCGCTACCGGCTGGTGCGCGGCGACCCGGCCAACCTCTCCCTCCACGTGGTCGACCGGGACATGGGCGAGGAGGTGCGCGCCACCCGCAGCCTGTCGGGCGGCGAGCGCTTCCTCGTTTCCCTCGCCCTCGCCCTCGCCTTGTCGGGCCTGGAGGGCCGCGATTCCTTCGTCGACACGCTCTTCATCGACGAAGGCTTCGGCTCCCTCGACGCCGAGACCCTCGACCTCGCCGTGGACGCCCTGGAGACGCTCCAGGGCCGCGGCCGCAAGGTCGGCGTCATCACCCATGTGGCGGCGATGATCGAGCGCATCGCCGTGCAGGTCCGGGTGGAGAAACGCGGCAACGGCCGCAGCGTGGTGAGTGTCGTGGAGGCTGGGGCGGGGTGAGGCCGGGTCTGGCCGGCGCCGTCCGGCTTCCTCCAAGGGCACGAGGGGTGGGACGCCGTCCCGTGGCGTCCCACCCCTTCCATTTTCGTCCGTCCAAACCCGACGACGTGTTGCCCTCGGGGTCAGGCGGCCCGCACGGTCGCCAGGAAGCGGCCGACCTCGCTCGAGAGATACTCGGAGTGACGCGAGAGTTCGGACGCCGAGACGAGCACCTGGGCGGCGGCGGCTTCCGTTTCCTCGGCGGCGCCTGCCACGCCGGAGATGTTGTAGGTCACCTCCTTCGTTCCGGCGGCCGCTTCGGCCACGTTCCGCACGATCTCCTGGGTCGCCGCCCCCTGCTCTTCCACCGCGGAAGCGATGGCGGTCGCGACACCATTGATCTCCTGGAGGCGGCCTGCGATCTCGCCGATCGCATGGACCGTCTGCTCGGTGGAGCCCTGGACACGCGCGATCTGCCCGGAGATCTCCTTGGTGGCCTGGGCCGTCTGGTTGGCGAGTTCCTTGACCTCGGCGGCGACGACGGCAAATCCGCGTCCCGCTTCCCCGGCCCGCGCCGCTTCGATGGTGGCGTTGAGGGCGAGCAGGTTCGTCTGGCTCGCGATCATCGAGATCATCTCGACCACCGCGTCGATGCGCGCGACGCTGCCGCTCAGTTCCTCCACGAGACGGCGTGTCTCGCTGGCCTCGGACACGGCGGATTGCGCGAGATTGGCGGAGCCATCGACCTGACGCCCGATCTCCTGCACGGACGATCCCAGTTCCTCGGCCGCGGCCGCGACGGTGTTGACGTTGGTCGCCGCCTCCTCGGCCGCCGCCGCCACGGTGGTCGACCGACCGGCCGTCTGCCTGGCGGCCGATGTCATCGTCTGGGCCGTGGCCTGAAGCTCCGTGGCCGACGAGGCGACGAGCCCGATGACACTGCTGAAGGACCTCTCGAAATCGTCGGCCATCGCCATCATCGTGCTCTGGCGCTCCCGGAGAGCGGCTTCCTTGGCGATCCGATCACGGTCGGCCACGTCGGCGGCTTTCTGGCCGACCATCGTCTTGATGCCCTCCACCGCTCTCCCGACCGCGCCGATCTCGTCGTTCCGGGCGGCGGCCTTGATCTCGGTGTCGATGTGACCGGCGGACATGTGCTCCAGAACCTTCACGAGACTTCCCAGCGGACGGGCGACCGTGCGTGACAGGAGCTGGCTGACGACGAGGGCCATGATGACCAGGGCCGAGAGCGTTGCGACGATCATCACGAACTTGAGGCGCTGGACGGGGGCGAACGCCTTGGCCTGATCGATCGACAAGGCAACGTACCATTCCATCGCGGGCGGCAGGTTGGGCACGCGAACGAAGGTCATGAGTGTAGAACGGCCCTCCTCCGTCACCTCCGTGAAAGCCGGTCCGATCGGCGGAAGGGGTCCGGAGACCAAGTCGGAAAGCGGCTTTCCGAGGAGCTCGGCCTTTGAATGGACGAGGATCTTACCGGTCTTCGAGACCAGGTAGGCGTAGCCGAAACCACCGATATCGACCTCGTTGATCATCTTCGAAAGGACATCGACACTGAAGTCGTTGCCGATCACGCCGAACAGCTCCTTCGTCTCGTCATAGACCGGCGCTGAAATCGTGATGGTCATTTCCTGGGTGCTGGCGGCAATATAGGGGTCCGTCATGGCGACGCCCCCGGCTTCGACCGCAGCCTTGAACCAAGGACGCTCGCGTGCATCGTATCCTGGCCTGATGGGGCCCTTCGGGATCTTCGTGTAATTCCCCCGGACGTCCCCGAAGGAACTGAGAATGAACGACTTGGTCATGGCCGGCGATCCCAGAACCTTGTCGATCTGACGGTCGTCCATTCCCTTGACGATCTGCTGGGTGGCCATTTCCGCCAAGTCGGATTTGCCGATCAGCCAATTGCTGACGTTCCGGGACGCGGCGTTTCCGAGATTGGTCGCGCTCAGCCTGACCGCCCTCTCGACTTCCTGAGACTGGCTCGTGAACAAGTATAGCGACAGGCAGATCAGGACCAGGAACAGGGAGATCACGATCGACGCCGTCGCTTTGGAAGCGACGCCGGAAAATCCTCCGAAGAGAGTATTGCGAGAGGTCGCTGCTTTCACGGCCCTGTTAAGTAGCATTATATAGCCTATTCGTTGCCGTCTTACCCATGGAAGACTGCGCCTTCCATTTGCATGTGCAAGCGCGATATCGCCCACGAAGCTTAAGTATTAATTAATTCTTACTTTATGTGGCGGCTAACATTCAGCAATAGTCATCGGCTTGTTTGCAGACTGAAGAGAGCGAACAGGTCTCACCCGGCATTGTGGGGCTTTTGTCGATCGTTGTGGAAGAGCAGCGAGAAATCGGCCGCCTTTCCCTGAGAGCCCCTTGGACAAGCGTCGGCGGCCGAGTGACCGGGCTGGAGGGCAATCGGCCGCCATGGCGAGATGGGGTTTGCAAGCGGACCATGCGGCATGAACGGCCTCATACCCGGTCTCACCGACCCCGACCCATAGGTCAGGATGAGTGAGATCCGGCGCACGACCGCCCCCGCGCCGTCGCGCGGGCAGGCCTCGATGAGTCAGACTCAGCGAGGTCTGTTCTCAGACGAAGAAACCCGAATCGACCTGCGAGACTCGGATATGGTCGAGCTCGACCGTACCGCCGCCCGACAGGGTGAGCAGGGCATAGCCGTCGGAGGATCGCCCGACGGCATAGCTCTGCCCGGAGAGATCGATCCGGTCACCGCTCGAGGCGCTGAAATCGAACAGCGTGTCGTGTCCCGAATGGATGTCGAGAACCGAGCGGTTGGCTCCCGCGCCGAGGAAGAACTGATCGTCTCCGCGCCCGCCGATCAGGACGTTGTCGCCCCGGTCGCCGATGAGAACGTCGTTGCCCCAACCGCCATAGAGCCTGTCGTTGCCGGCGCCGCCTTCGAGCCGGTCGTTGCCCAGGCCGCCGAGGAGCGTGTCAGCGCCGTCATTGCCGTAGAGCCGGTCGTGTCCGGACCCGCCATTGAGGGCATTGTCGCCCGCATTGCCGCGCAGCGCATTCGCCCCATCGTTGCCGGTGGCCTTCGTCGCGGCATTGCCGATGAGGATCAGGTGCTCGACATTCTCGCCGAGCGCGTAGGAGACGCTGCTCCGCACGTAGTCGGTTCCCTGGCCGGCCCACTCCACCACCACGTCGCGCCCGTCATCGACGAGGTAGGTGTCGTTCCCGGTCAGGCCGAACATCTTGTCGGACGAGAGGCCACCGTCGAGGCGGTTATCGGCCGTGTTGCCGACGATCCGGTCATGCCCCCGGCCGCCGATGGCGTTCTCGATCAGGGAGCGGAGATCGCCCTGGTGCAGGAGCGCGTTGGCGACGTTGCCGACCGCGATCGCGTCGCCGCCGCTATAGGCTTGGTGGTTGACGAGCTGCGCGGTGGAGAAGGTCGAGAAAGCCCCCGGGCGGAGATCCACGTCGAGGGCGGTCGCATAATTGGAGAGATCGTAGGTGTCCCGACCGTTGCCGTCCCAGACGGTCATGGAGATCTTGTTGGCGGTGGGAGCACCCTGGCCGATGCCGTCGATGGACATCTCGCCGGTCTTGGTGTCCCAGCGATAGGTCGTGTTGCCACTCTGGGTCCCGAAATTGGCGCCGTAGAGGAATTGCAGGGCGGCGATGTCGTCCTGCATGTAGGTCTGAGGCTGGTTGAACCCCTCGCCTTCGAACGGATGATCGAAATTGGTCGGGTCGGACCGGTAGGTCATCAGCGACCAATCCTGCCCGTCCTTCTCCAGGGGAAGCGCCGCCGTGCCGTAGCGGGGCGGGCTACCGGCGAGACCGAGGTCGCCATTCAGGGGGACGTAGGTATAATCCTGATGGCCATGCTTCAGGCCGAGCGCATGCCCGATCTCGTGCATGTTCGTTGCCTGGCCCCAGTTTCCGATCGCCGGAACGCTGTAGAACGGCTGGTCGGAGTAGGTTCCGAACCAGACATCCCCGGCTTGGAGATTGCTCGACGGGAAGTTGGCATGGGCCGAGCCCTCCTCTTTCCAGAAGGTCTGGCTGAAGCGCAGCTCGGCATGGGTCGTGGCGGTCTCGGTGATCTCCTGGAAATTCAGGTTGGTGTAGGAAGCCACGAGGTCGAGGGTGTAGCGCGTCGCCTCCTGCTGCTGCGGATTGAAGGCCTGGTGGTAGAGGGGGTCTCCGAACTGACCCGGATTTTCCTCGTAACCGGACCCTTCGTAGAAGCTCCCGCTCGCGGGAAAGCTGTAGGTCAGCGTGCCGATCGTCCATTTCGCGCCGATCAGGACCCCGTCGATATGGTCCTCCCCGGCGAAATGGTACGTCCCGTCGCGATCTTTGAATTGATACAGCAGGGCGGTCTTGCCGTCGCTGCGGCTGGCTGGTGCTGAACCCGGTACGGCCATTGTCTCGCGCCTTCACAATCGAGCATGATTGTTCGCGCCGTGATGGCCGGTCAGGGCGATGGCTCGCATCGACAGCGCTCAAGACTGGGTTCTTGAGGCTTTCCGGTTAAGACATAGCTTAACGACACTGAGAATGGTGGCCGGACAGGCTGATCTCCGAAGAGTTGCCGGGGGCAGGGCAGCCGGCCAAGAGGATGACGGCGCCCGGCTTTGAGCCGGAGCGCCATCTGGTCATCCGGCGGGTGGCGTCAGGATCAGCTTGCCGACGAAGGGGGCATCGGCATTACGGGTGCTGGTGCAGCCATAGGCGGTCTCGCCCGCCTTCATGGTCCGCAACCGCAGCACGCCCTTGCCGTTCTGCTTCACGGTGTAGCCCTTCTCGCTCATGACGTGGACGAGGTCGCCATCCGCGTGCAGCACCTTGGCGTTCTCGAACTGTCCCTCGGCGGTGATCGTTACAGGCGCGTTCGCCGTGCTGACGATATGAAGCTCCACATTCGTGTCGGCGGGCAGCCGCAACTCGGCCGGACTGCAGACGGGCTTTCCATTCTCGAGTGCAACCGTCAGCTCGACCGGCGGCATCGCATCGGTTGCCGGTGGCGCCAGAGGCTTGCTTTGGGAATAAGCCGGACCCGCAATGAGTACGGCCGCCGCTACGGCAAGGCTTCGACGAATCGTCATCATCTTTATTAGCTCCGTTACTTCGCATCCAGGCGGTGCGCAGCGTCATTCTGATAAGAACGACCACTCGCCCCTGTTCCAGGCTGCGACGAAGCGAGCCCCTGACCTGCGCTCCGACGGAGTGTCGGACCGATGGGGCGATGTCAGGCGACGAGGGGAGAGCGATCGAAACCGGCGAGCAGATCCTGCGGGTCTCGATAGATCGCGATGCAGCCGGCCTTCGACAGGTCCGCAGCGGGGAAGCCGCCACAGAGGACGCCGATCGTCGAGAGACCGGCTTTGGCCGCGGCCTCCGCATCGTAGGGCGTATCGCCGACCACGACGATCGATCGAGGTTCGAGGGGCGCGAGTTTCTTCAGGGCCGATTCGAAGATGTCGGGATGGGGCTTGGAGCGCTCCACATCATCCGAAGACGTAACGACGTCGACGAGGTCGGCGATGCCGAGCAACTCCTGATAATGCTCGACTTCGTCCTTCTTGCCCGAGGACCCCAGGGCGATCCGTAGATCCGCTGCCCTGATCCGCTCGAACAAAGCTCTCACCCCGGGGAACGGCCGCACCCGATCCAGGTACTCGCGCTTGAACAGGTCGGAGCGGTAAGCCTCGATCGTCTCGCCCTCGCGAGCGACGCGATCCGGCGGCAGGAAGACCGGCATCAGCTCGTCGCCGCCCTTGCCGATCTGGCGCCGGACCAGAGCGGGATCGGTCTCCACCCCGAAATGGGCGAAGGCATCGACCCAGGCCTGGGCATGCAGGTCGACACTGTCGAGCAGCGTCCCGTCGATATCGAAAATCACTGCGCGCATTGGTGGCCCTCCGCGCCGACAACCATCGGGAGGATGCGCCGTTCCGCCGGACCGAGGCCAAGGACCGATGGATGGCGGTCGAAGGGGGGGTCGCGTTGCGGTCGAAACGGGGGCCGCGTTGCGGTATCCGACGCGCCGCCGCTCCCCTCCAAAATGGGTCAGAGCGTGGCGGCGTGCCGCCCCGATGCGCAAATAAGCATTATCATGCTATATATTATCCTGGGCGGACCGCGTGTATGGCATTTTCGTTCTTGACCGAAGTGAGCGCCGTTTGCCCAATGATGAGCCATCACTGTCTCGACCCCCATGATCCCTACGCCCAGGCGGAAGTGCTGGTGACGTTCGAGGGAGTTTTCCCCGACATCCGCCTGTTATCGGCCATCGACCGGGAAGGTGACGACATCCTCTCGGATCTAATCGATGAGCAGAAGCGCGATTTGATCGATGAAATTGCCGCGTTCTATTACGAGGCGCGGACGGCGGCCTGACCGTTCATCGCGCTTTGTTTACAGACGCGGCCCTTCGTTCTCTCACGCGATGGGCCGCGCCCGGCTTCCGCTCAAAGACGCCTTTCGTACGATGGCCGGACCGGCTCTTCCTCGCGCGGCGTGCCGTCATACCCTTCCATCCAGGATAAACGCTCCTCGCTATCGCGAGGATAGGGACATGCATCCTTGGGATGACCATGGATGCGGGCCTGCGCGCCCTGCTCGATAGGGTCGGGGCGCGAATGACGGATGTCGGCCATGGAACTGCCTCCGTGCTATGGGTGTGATCGATCAACTCGGACAAACCGGTCGATGATCCCGCGACCAAAGGGTTCTCTCAGCCCTTTGTCCCCTCGGAGTGGGGCGACGGCCAAGCCTGGCGCTCGGCGTCCACCCCCGCACCATCGGCCTTGCAACCCGCCGCCGGATTGTCCCTCTCGTTATCCTCGACCTTGCCGATCATCTGCTCGAGCAGCGGTGGCAGCTTCATCGCATAGGCATCGAGGATGATGGCGGCATCGAGCAGCGCATGGATCTGCGCTTCGGGAATGGGTTGACTGGCGATCTGGGCGCTGAGGACACGGTCTGC
This sequence comes from Methylobacterium sp. SD274, assembly GCF_017355285.1. NCBI lineage: Bacteria > Pseudomonadati > Pseudomonadota > Alphaproteobacteria > Hyphomicrobiales > Methylobacteriaceae > Methylobacterium > Methylobacterium sp. SD274. The sequence goes on from NZ_JADIJP010000004.1 coordinate 84,131, forward strand.
CAGCTGGCCCGCGAGCCGAGAAACTTCCGACAGCCGGCCAACCACATCCAGAGCGGTGGAGGAGGTATCCCGGCTCCGGCTCATGGCAGATGGTCTCCCCCGTCAGGTGCTCGACCCATGCCCCCACGCGCGGGACGCTTCTCGCCGGCTGCGCCGACCGTCAGCGCAAAGCCGCCGTGACGGATCTGTCGATCGGGTTCAGGGATGTCATCCTGGGTCCGCGCATCTCGGGGGCGGTCAACTCGACATCGTCGAGTACCGCATTGGCGATCGCAACAAGGTCTTCCGCCGAAGCATCCAGCCGGGGACGGATGGCCTCGGCCAGACGCGTGACGAGCGTCTGCTCGACGCCCGGGTGAATCCGCGAATTCACCTGCCTGACATAGGCAGCCAGAACATTCTCCGCGATGTCGCGCGCGGCCTTATCGGCTTCGGGTGTATCCTGCACGGAAAGCGTCCTGATGTTGGAGATCGGATCTTGCGAGGTGGCTCTTTGACGAGAGCCGGCCTCTGTCGCTTGGCTCGACAAGTCTCGAAACGACATCAGTGTTTCAGCAGGGTCTCGAACTTCTCCTCGGGCGGCAGCGTGTTCGAGAATTGCGAAAGGCGGCTCAGGCTGGGCTCGGTCAGACCGCCCGCATTCGCATAGGCGGCAAGTGCGAAGCTCACCAGCAGCTCCGCTTCCTCCTGCGTAACGGCACGTCCGCTCAAGACGCTCGCGGCTCCCCGCACCGCATGCACGGCCTGACCGAATGCCGGATCTCCCCTCAGCTCCGCGACACGTCTCGGCACCCTTCCCTCCTTCGGCTTCGTTCGCCAACGATCGCCAACCCATGGCGGATCGTAATCGATCAAAGCGTCAGAATAGCCTTGGTTTCATCCGTCCCGAACGGCGCAGCACGGAAGGCCACGCCCGAATCGATTGGACAGCGAGTCAGTCGCTTGAACGATGAAGCAGGATCAAGAACGAGATAGGGTAGGGTGAACTTCCCAGGGCGCTCGCGGTGTTACCCGTGGCATGGCTCCTGGCAGTTTCAGGCTAGACTGGAAACCTAGCTAAGTGTTGGCGCGCCCGAAAGGATTCGAACCTCTGACCCCCAGATTCGTAGTCTGGTGCTCTATCCAGCTGAGCTACGGGCGCCGACCTGACCGGGGGAGAGTTGTGCGCTCCGCCGTCGGTGGGGGTGTCTAGAATCTCCTTTTCAGCTTGGCAACCCCTTCTCGACCGATAGGCGTACCTTTCTGCGATCCGCGTGATCGTGGGTGGTCGCGGGACGCCGTGTCGGTCATGCTCGTTGCTCCTCACATCGCAGGAGACGCCCGACCCGTCATGACCACGCGCACCCCTTCCCTCTCCGGCGATGTCCTCGCCGCCATCGGCGGAACGCCGCTGATCCACCTGCGCAGGGCGTCGGACCTCACCGGCTGCACCATCCTCGGCAAGGCCGAGTTCCTCAATCCCGGACTGTCGGTGAAGGACCGGGCGGCCCTGTCCATCGTCGCGGATGCGGAGCGGCGCGGGTCGATCCGGCCGGGCGGCACCATCGTCGAGGGGACGGCGGGTAATACCGGCATCGGGCTCGCCCTCGTCGCCTCGGTCCGCGGCTACCGCACGGTCATCGTCATCCCGGAGACGCAATCGGCCGAGAAGAAGGAGACGCTGCGCCTCGCCGGCGCCCGCCTCGTCGAGGTCCCGGCCGTGCCGTTCTCCAACCCGGACAATTACGTGCATGTGGCGCGCCGGCTCGCCGAGCGCCTCGCTGCCACCGAACCGGCCGGCGCCTTCTTCGCCAACCAGTTCGATAACGTCGCCAACCGCCAGGCGCATGTGGAGACGACCGGCCCCGAGCTCTTCGCCGCGACGGAGGGGCGGATCGACGGTTTCGTCTGCGCCGCCGGAACGGGGGGCACCCTCGCCGGCACCGCCCAGGCCTTGCGGGCGCTTAAGCCCGGAATCACCGTCGCGCTCGCCGATCCAGAGGGATCGGCGCTACATGCCTATTACACCACCGGCACGCTGAAGGCCGAAGGCTCATCGATCACCGAAGGGATCGGCCAGGGCCGGGTGACCGCCAATCTCGAAGGGTTCCGGCCGGACCATTCCTTCCGCATCTCCGACACGGAGGCCCTGGACATCGTGTTCGGGCTGATGCGCGAGGAAGGACTCAGCCTGGGCGGCTCATCGGGGATCAACGTCGCCGGCGCGATCCGGCTCGCGCGGGTTCTCGGCCCCGGCCACACCATCGCGACCATTCTCTGCGACGGGGCGGCGCGCTACGCATCGAAGCTGTTCAACCCGGCTTTCCTCACCGAGCGCGGGTTACCGGTGCCGGCCTGGCTCACGGAAACGGCGGGCGATCTCCCCGACTGGCGGGCCTGATACCGGACGGCGACGGGTGCGTCTCGTGACCGTCCGACCGTGCGGCTGGGGCTGAAATCGACTTTCCTGCAACACCGTCATCAATCTGCATCATCGTGACGCGGTCGCGTTGAACGGAATCGGCGGATGGACGTTGCACCGGTCAAGCTCAAGCAATGTTGGTTGGGCGTGACCGGAGTTTCTTTCCCATGACCCTGACCACCATCCTGCTCATCATTCTGATCCTCGCCGTCCTCGGCGGCGGCAACTTCCTCGGTGGCGGCGCTTATCGCGGGCAGAGCTTCGGTCTGGGCGGTATCCTCATCATCATCCTGATCGTGCTTCTGGTCACGGGACGCCTCTGACCGCACGACCGGACCTGCGGGGCGTTCCGGCGCCCCGCAGGTCATGCATCCGGGACAACGCGATCCTTATGGACAGGTGAGGCCGACCACCGAGTCAGCCACCCTGGAGGCGACCGCGCCGAGGGTGGAACCCGATCCGCCGCTGGCCGCCCCCGGCGAGATGCCGTTCTCGGCCAGGAACGCGAAGGCCACGCGGCCATCGACCATCGGGTAGCTCATTGGCGGCGCCACACCGGCGACGAGACGGGGCGACGATGGATAGCGGGAAACGAGGCCCGCCAATGCTCCGTCCCGGTCGAGCACGATGGCCCCCGACGATCCGGGCTGAAGCGGCGCGGAGAGCCGATCCCCGGCGGCTTGGCCCGACGAGACGGCGATCCCCCCTCCCCCATCGGCCCCCAGGACCACGAGCGCATCGCCCGGCGTCAACGCGCTCCCTTTCGCGGCCAGGGTGGCAACGCGGCCCTTCGCGCCGGTCCCTTCGAGAAGTGCCAGACCGCGGCCTGAATCCACCTTGACGATGCGTGCTGCCGCGCCGGCGATCCGTGGTGCCGCACAGGTCTCCAGGACCGAGGAGCTTGTCAGGACACGCCCCGGGGCGACGACGAGGCCGATGCCTGTCGTCACAGCGGCGCGGACCAGAGGCGGCAGGGCTTTCACCGCCAGAGCCGGCGTGGACCTGTCGAGTGTCCCACCGGGCTTGACCGCTACCTGGGCAGGAGCGGCATCGGCCGTCTCCGGGAACGGTACGAAGCTGTTGGCGACGGCGATGACCAAGCGGTCTACATCCAGCCCGAGGGCCTTGTCGTAGCCGATGGTGAAGCCGCGAACTCCCCCCGGGGCGGCGGCATAGCGGATGTAGGATTTGCCCGTCGCCGTCTCGCCGGTGACCACGAGGAAATCCGGTCGCTTGATCTTGTAGGTGACCTTGCGGTCGGCGCCCGGCGCGGTGATGCGGGCGAATAGGGCATCGAGACTGGTCTCCTCCGGGGCGAAGGATTTGGTGTCGAGGGTGACGCGGCCATCCCCGCTTTGCCAGCGGGTTCCGCCGGCCTGAGGGCTGCGCTTGGCGAGCAGCCGCTCAGGCACGCCGATCATGACGCCGCTCGCCGGATCGGGCTTCACGGTGAAGCGCGCCGCCTTCCGGGCGGCATCACCCGCGGCGAGCATCGCCGCCCGCATCCCCGCGTCGGGGAATCCGGGTGCGGGGTGTCCGGCGCGCCTCTGGTAGGAGAGCAAGGCGTCGTAGGTGCGTCGCCCGAAGGTGCCGGTGATCACGCTGTTATAGTCGCCGGTCCAGACCAGGGCGTCCTGCAGGCCCTTCCTCTCCGCCTCCGGCAGGGGCTCGAAAGCCGCCTTCGCCGCCTCGAAAGCGGGGTCGGCCGCCGGTGCCGCACGGGCAGGCGCCTGGGCGGGGCCTTGCGCCTGAACCGGCAGGACGAGGAGGGCCAGAGCCGCCGCAACCCCTGCGAATCGCGCGCGCTGCGTCATGGTCCACGCTCCCCGATGGCCTGTGCCGATGCCGTTTGCGAAGGTGTGACAGAGGGATCGCCGGATTTCCAGCCGATCGTCAGAGCGAGCGCGTCATTGCGGCGCGCGCGCGAGGTGCTAGGGTCCGGCGCGGCACCGAGGGGGGATCGGATGCCGCCGAAGACGAGGTGGGCGATGTCGGGATCAACCAGGCTCGGGCGCGCGACCGCCCATTTTTCCATAACCGTCTTTGCCAGAAGCGTTCTCGCCGGTACTCTGGCGCTCGGCGGTCTGGTCGCGATGCCGGCTCTCGCCCAGGCGCCCGACCGTCCGGTGGCGCGGATCGCACCCCCGAAACCAGCGCCATTACCCAAGGCTTTTCAGCGTGACGCGCTGGCCAGTGACGGATTCCGTCTCGAGGCGACGTTGCGGTCGGAGGCCGCCCCCGGTCCCGCCAAACCGGCGGCCAAGCTGCGCGCCGAGGGTGAGGCCCTGGTGGAGGCCGAGAAGCCGGCCGATGCCCTCAAGCCCCTCGCCGGGGCCATTGCCGCCGATGCGGGCGACCCGCAGAACTGGATCGCCTATGCTCGCGCTGCGAGCACGGTGGGCAATGATGACCAGACCGGGGACTACTCCTTCCGCCAGCGCCTGCGCGGCCAGGCTCGGGCCGCCGCCTATCAGGCCTATCTGAAGGCGCGCGGTGCCGCTGCCGAGGCAGAGGCCCTGGCGACGCTGGGCGAGGTCTATGCCGATGAATCCGAATGGCGGCCCTCGCTCGAGGCCTACCGCGCCAGCCTCGCGCTCGCCGACGATGCCACGGTGCGCGAAACCTATGAGGGTCTGCGCGCTGAGCACGGCTTCCGCATCCTCGACTACAAGGTCGATTCCGACGCCGCCGCCCCGCGCGTCTGCTTCCAGTTCTCCGAGAGCCTGGCCCCGAAGACCGATTTCACGCCCTTCGTCGCCGTCTCGGGCGCCTCCAACGCCGCCGTCACCGGCAGCGGCCAGCAGATCTGCGTCGACGGGCTGAAGCATGGCGAGCGCTACGCCTTCGTGCTGCGCTCGGGCATCCCGGCCTCCGTGGGCGAGGCCCTGCTGAAATCGGCCGATTACGAAGTCTACGTGCGGGACCGCTCGCCCCAGGTGCGCTTCACCGGGCGCAACTACGTCCTGCCGCGCACCGGACAGGCCGGCGTACCGCTGGTCTCGGTCAACGCGCCGAAAATCGATGTGGAGGTGCTACGCGTCGGCGACCGTGGCCTGCTGCCGTCCCTGCGCTCGGAGGAGTTCCTCGGTCAGCTCAGTGGCATGACCGCGAAGACCATCGCCGATCAGAAGGGCATGCGCGTCTGGAAGGGTACCCTCGACACGGCCAAGGCCGAACTGAATCACGAGGCTATCACCGCCTTTCCGGTGCTGCAGGCGGTCGGCAAGCTGGAGCCCGGCATCTACATCATGCTGGCCCAGGCCAGCGGCGTCGCCGCCTCGACAGATGAGGATGGCGGCTACGAGGCCCAGGCGACGCAATGGTTCGTCGTCTCGGATCTCGGGCTCACCGCCTTCAAGGGCCGCGACGGCATCCACGTCTTCGCCCGCTCGCTCGCCAGCGCGAAGACGGTGCCCGGCGCCGAGATCCGCCTCGTGGCCCGCAACAACGAGGTGCTGGCCACGAAGAAGACCGACGGCCAGGGCCACGTCGCCTTCGATCCGGGCCTCGCGCGGGGCGAGGGCGGGATCGCCCCCGGCCTCGTCGTCGCCCAACTCGGCGACGATTACGGCTTCCTCGACTTCTCTCAGAGCGCCTTCGATCTCACCGACCGGGGCGTGAAGGGCCGTCCGCAGCCGGGTGCGGTGGAGGCCTATGTCTTCCCCGAGCGCGGTGTCTATCGCTCCGGCGAGACCGTTCAAGTTACGGCCTTGCTGCGCGACGCCGCCGGCATCGCCGTGCCGAACCTTCCCCTCACCCTGGTGGTGAAGCGTCCGGACGGGGTCGAGTATCGCCGCGTCCAGGTCGCCGATGCCGGCCTCGGCGGCCGTGCCCTGCCCCTCGCCCTGATGCCGGGCGCGATGCACGGCACCTGGCGGATCGCCGCCTATACCGATGCGAAGGCGCCGCCTGTCGGCGAGGCAACGTTCCTCGTCGAGGATTACGTCCCCGAGCGCCTGGAGGTCACCCTCACCCCGAAGAGCCCGACCCTGACGAAGGGCGAGCCTGCGACCATCGACGTCGCCGCGCGCTATCTCTACGGCGCGCCGGGCTCGGGCCTCGACGTGTCGGGCACGGTCCTGGTCCAGGCCGCCGCGACGAGCGGGATCAAGGGGCTCGACGGGTTCTCCATCGGCCTCGACGACGAGAAGGTGGAGGCGACCTCGGCCGAGATCGAGGCCAAGGCCACCACGGACGCCAAGGGATCGGCGACCGTGACGGTGCCGGTCCAGGCACTCAGCGCTCCGCGCCCCATCGAGGCGAAGATCACGCTGCAGGTCGGCGAGCCGGGCGGACGGGCGCTGAGCCGAAGCGTCACCCTGCCGATCCTGCCTTCCGGCCCCGTCCTCGCCATCCGCAAGAATTTTTCGGGCGACCTCCCGGAAGGCGGTGTCGCCACGTTCGACGTGGTCATGGCGAGCCCCGACGGACGGAAAATCCCACAGAACGGCGTCGCCTGGACCCTGTCCAAGGTCGACCGGAACTACCAATGGTACCGCGAAGGCGGGCGCTGGTCGTTCGAGCCGGTGACCTCGACGCGGCGCATCGCCGACGGGCGGCTCGACCTCGCCGCCGACGCGCCGGGCCGGGTCAGTTCCACGGTCAGCTTCGGCACCTACCGCCTCGAAGCCCTGGTCGCCGGCCGGCCCGAGGCCACGGTCAGCGTCACCTTCACCGTGGGCTGGGGCGGATCCGAGACCGCGGACGTGCCCGATCTCCTCGACCTGAAGCTCGACAAGCCGAGCTATGCCGCCGGTGAGACCCTGAGGGCCCGTCTCCAGCCGCGCTTCAAGGGCACGGCCACCCTCGCCGTGGTGAGCGACAAGGTCCACGACATCCTCGACGTCACGGTGTCGGACAGCGGGACCACCGTGGATATTCCCGTGAAGGCGGAATGGGGGTCGGGCGCCTATCTCGTCGCCACCGCCTACCGTCCGCTCGACCAGGCGGCCAAGCGCCTGCCGGGCCGGGCACTGGGCCTCGCCTGGTTCTCGGTGGATACCGACAAGCGCAGCCTCGCCGTGACCGTAGGGGCGCCTGTGACCACGCGGCCCCGCGAAACCCTGACCCTGCCGATCCAGCTCGCCGGTCTCTCCTCCGGCGAGGAAGCACGGATCAGCGTGGCCCTGGTCGATGTCGGCATCCTCAACCTCACCCGCTACGAATCGCCCAATCCCTTCGGCTATTTCTTCGGCCAGAAGGCGCTGGGACCGGAGATCCGCGACCTCTACGGATACCTGATCGACGGCATGCAGGGCACGCTCGGCGCGATCCGCTCGGGCGGTGACGGCGGCGCGGCGGAACTCTCCGATTCTCCGCCGACCCAGGCGCCGCTGGCGCTCTATTCCGGTGTGGTCCGCGTCGGCCCCGATGGCCGGGCCAGCGTCGACTTTCCCCTGCCCGCCTTCAACGGCACCGGCCGGGTGATGGTGACCGCCTGGAGCAGAGCGAAGGTCGGCTCCGCGCAGGCCGACGTGATCATCCGAGATCCCGTCGTGCTCACCGGTACCCTGCCGCGCTTCCTCAATGTCGGCGACCGCTCGCGCTTCTTCATTGCCATCGACAATGTCGAGGGACAGGCCGGCGATTATACCGTGGATCTCGACCTCACCGGCCCGGTCCTGGTCTCGGCCGGCGCGGTCCACAGCACCATGAAGCTGGAGGCCGGCGCCAAGGGCTCCCTGGTGATCCCGATCACCGCCGCCGGCCCCGGCCTGTCGCGGCTCGACGTGAACCTCTCCGGCCCCGGCATTACCGGCACCGTCGGCCAGAGCTTCTCGCTGAATATCGGCCCCGGCACCGGCGCGCTGGTCCGCCGCTCGGTGAGTTCCCTCGAACCCGGCGCCACCATGCAGGTGACGGGCGACCTCCTCGCCGACATCCTCCCCGGCACCGGCTCGGTCTCGGTGACGGCCTCCTCGCTCGCCGCCCTCGACGTGCCCGCCCTGCTCCAGGCACTGGACCGCTATCCCTATGGCTGCTCGGAACAGACGGTGAGCCGGGCGATGCCGCTCCTCTACGTCAACAAGCTCGCCTCCCTCGACAGGCTCGGCATCGACGACAAAGTGGACGAGCGGGTGCGCGAGGCCATCGACCGCGTGCTCTCGCGCCAGGACGCTTCGGGCGATTTCGGCCTGTGGAGCGTCGGGGGGTCGAGCGACGTCTGGCTCAACGCCTACGTCACCGACTTCCTGACCCGCGCCCGTGAACGCGGATTCGCGGTGCCGCAGACCGCCTTCGCCAATGCCCTCGACCGCCTGCGCAACACCGTAGCCAACACCACGGAGGTGCGTGACGGCGGCATGGACATCGCCTACGCCGCCTACGTGCTGGCCCGGAACGGGCGCCCGGTGATGGGCGACTTGCGCTACCTCGCCGACACCAAGCTCGGTGAGTTCGCGACCCCCCTCGGACGCGGCCAGATCGCGGCGGCTCTCGCCCTCCTCGGCGACCGGGGCCGCGCGGCCAAGGCGTTCGAGTCGGCGGTGACCGCGCTCGGATCCGCGCGCGACACCTCGACCTATCGCGCCGATTACGGCTCGCGCCTGCGCGACGGGGCCGGCCTTCTCGCTCTCGCCGCCGAGACGGGCCTCGCCCGCGAGACGATCCGGCCGTTGGGTCAGGTCATCACCCAGGAGCGGGCCAGCGGACGCCTCACCAGCACCCAGGAGAATGCCTGGATGGTGCTTGCCGCCGAGGGGCTCGCCAAGGACGCGGAAGCGTTGAGCTTCAGCGTCGACGGCACGCGGCAATCGGGCCCGGTCTCGCGGCTCTACCGCGCCCCCGCCCTCGACGCGAGGCCCGTCACCATCACCAATGACGGGACGGGCGCCGCCCAGACTGTGGTGAGCGTGTCGGGCAATCCCATCGCGCCGGAGCCGGCGGAATCACGGGGTTACTCCATCGAGCGAACCTATCATCGCCTCGACGGCACGGTGGTGGATCTCACGCAAGGAGTTCGCCAGAACGACCGCCTCGTGGTGGTGCTTAAGGTGGCCGAGGCCAAGGCCAGCGCCGGCCGCCTCCTGCTGGTGGACCGCCTGCCCGCCGGGCTGGAGATCGACAATCCGAAGCTCCTCGATTCCGATGCCCTGGCGGGGCTCGCTTTCGCCAAGTCGGACGTGCAGCCGGTGAGCACCGAGTTCCGAGACGATCGTTTCGTGGCGGCCTACGAGCGCAGCCCCGAGCAATCCGCCTTCTTCACCGTGGCCTACACCGTGCGGGCGGTCTCACCCGGCACCTATGTCCATCCCGGCGCCACCATCGAGGACATGTACCGCCCCGAACGCTTCGGCCGCACCGCCTTCGGTTCGGTCGAGGTGAGCGCGAAGTAGGCTCATGGAACGCGACATCCCCTCCCCTCCCCCCTTTGCGGGGGAGGGTGGCCCACGAAGTGGGTCGGGAGAGGGGAGCGCCAGTTCCGGAGAGGTCGCCCCCTCTCCCGCCTGCTCCGCAGGCACCCTCCCCCGCAAGGGGGGGAGGGTTTCCGGCGGCGTGATCGCCCTCCTCATCCTCCTCCCCGCCCTCGCCCTCTGGCGCTTCGTCGCGACCCTCCCGCCCCTCGACCTGACCCAGGCGAGCCTCCGATCAACCGTCATCCTCGACCGGGACCGCCATCTCCTGCGCCCCTTCGCCACCGCCGACGGGCGCTGGCGGCTGCCGGTCATGGGGGCGGACGTCGATCCGCGCATGCTCGCCATGCTGAAGGCCTACGAGGACCGGCGCTTTGCCGACCATCCCGGCATCGACCCCGCCGCGACCCTGCGCGCCGCCTGGCAATGGCTCCGCCACGGCAGAATCGTTTCCGGGGGCTCCACGCTGTCGATGCAGGTAGCTCGCCTCGTGGAGCCGCGCCCCGAGCGCTCGCTCAGCGCAAAGCTTCGGCAGATGGTGCGGGCGGTCCAGCTGGAACGCCGGTTGGGGAAGGACGGCGTGCTCGACCTCTATCTCGCGCTCGCCCCCTATGGCGGCCCGGTGGAGGGCTTGCGGGCAGCGAGCTTCGCCTATTTCGGGCGCGAGCCCGCCCGGCTCTCCTTCGCCGAATCAGCCCTCCTCGTCGGCCTGCCGCAGGCGCCCGAGGCGCGCCGGCCGGATCGCTACCCCGCCCGCGCCCGGCAGGCGCGCGACAGGGTGCTCGACATCGCCGCCGCGCGCGGAATCATCACGCCCGCCGAGGCGAAGGCCGCCAAGGCAGAACCGGTGCCGGACCAGCGAAAGCCCTTCCCGATGCTGGCGGCCCATGCGGCAGAAGCGGCCGTGGCCGCCGATCCCGCCGCGCGGGTCCAGCGCCTCTCCCTCGACGGGCGGCTGCAGGCGAGCCTCGAACGGCTGGCCGCCGAGCGCGCCGCGGCCATCGGGCCGGACATCTCGGCGGCGATCCTCGCCATCGATAACCGCACCGGCGCGGTGATCGCGCAGGTAGGGAGCGCCGGCTATCTCGACGCCAGCCGCTCCGGTGCCATCGACATGACGGGGGCGATCCGCTCGCCCGGCTCGGCCCTGAAGCCGTTCATCTACGCGCTGGCCTTCGAGAACGGCATCGCCCATCCCGAGACCCTTCTCGACGACCGGCCGGTGCGCTTTGCCGGCTCCTACGCGCCGGAGAATTTCGACCTCAGCTACCAGGGCACCGTCACGGCGCGGCGCGCGCTCCAGCTCTCCCTGAACGTGCCGGCGGTGGACCTGCTGGAGGCGGTGGGCGCCGCCCGCTTCGTCGCCCGCCTGCGCGGCGCGGGAGCGCGGATCGACCTGCCGCGCGACACGGCACCCGGCCTGCCGGTGGCTCTGGGCGGCCTCGGCATCACCCTCACCGACCTCGCGCGGCTGTTCTCCGGCCTCGCCCGTGGAGGCTCGGTGCCCGACCTGATCCGCCGCCTCGACGGGCCGGCCGCATCGCCCCCGCCGGAGTTGCGCGTCACCGAACCGGTGGCGGCCTGGTACGTCGCCGATACCCTGCGCGGTGCGCCGCCGCCGGAGAACGCGCTGCCCAACCGGATCGCGTTCAAGACCGGCACATCCTACGGCTATCGTGATGCTTTGGCGGTGGGGTTCGACCGGCGCGTCACCATCGCGGTCTGGGTCGGGCGGCCGGACGGCAACGCCGTGCCGGGTCTCGTCGGGCGGGCGGTGGCCGCGCCGATCCTGTTCGACGCGTTCTCGCGCTTCGGCGGCGAGCCCGATTCCGTGCCGATGCCCCGCGACGCCCTGGTGACCACCACCGCCGGCCTGCCGCCGCCCCTGCGCCACATCCGCAAGGACGTGCCCAAGACCCTGTCGGCGGCCCTGGGCTCGGCCCTCAAGATCGCCTACCCGCCGGATGGCGCCCGCATCGATCTCGGCCTCGCAGAGCCCGGCCCCGCGCCGAGCCTCGCCCTGAAGGCGCTCGGCGGGGTGCCGCCCCTCACCTGGATGGTCAACAGCCTGCCCGTCGCCGAGAGCGCCCGGCGCCAATCGGAATGGTCACCGGACGGCGCGGGCTTCGCCAGGATCTCGGTGATGGACGCGTCGGGTGCCAGCGACAGCGTGGTGGTGAGGCTGGAGTGACCGCCGACCCGGCGGGTCGTGGCGCGACCTTGAAAGTCGCGCGAAAGGCTTACACGCGCTCGACGAGCAACGATGCTTCGCGACGACTTAGTGCACCGGCGATGGATTGCCTTCGCTCAATCGCCACGAGCAGAGCGCCGGTATTTATCACATCACACCAACCTCGCGACAGTTGTCGCCAGGATTCAGCTGGACCGGATCCTTCGGTGATGCGCTCTTAAGGCTTTGCCGTTAAGACAGTTTCGGTCCGTGCCGCTACGAAGTCGCCTTCATGTTTCCGATTCCCGACGTGCCGACCCTTAGTCTATGCAGCACGCTGATAAGCGTTGCTTTCATGACGGTCTATCTGACGTTGTGGCGCAACCGGACCGGACAATCTTTCCTGCTCGACTGGGCGGCAAGTTCCGGAATCTACGCGGCGATCATGATCGGCTTCGGAGTGGTGGGCGATCATCCGGTTGCGATCGCGGTCCTGCACGCGCTGCTCGGCGCTTCCTCTCTCCTGGTCCTCACCGGTGTGGACCGGTTCGACGGTCTGCCAAAGCGTCGCCCCTGGGCGATCCCCCTGATCCTGCTGCCCGGCCTCGGATATCTCGGCCCCGCCCTTCTGCTGGACCGGACGGCCGCGCAGATGGGCGGCATCCTGGGTTTGGCGGTCGTCATGCTGGCGATCGGCTCGGTTCTCGTGAGCGGCCGGCGCGGCGACGTCATGGGAGGGCGCCGCATCGCCGGACTGGCGCTCCTCGGATACATCCCCGCTTATCTGCTCACGCTGGTCATCCTGACGAACCACAGTGAGATCCCCTATGCCGTGGCCCTGGTGCCACTGCTGGCGGACCAGATCCTGCTCCCCATCCTCAATCTCGGCCTCATCTCGATGCCGGGCGAACGGGCGCAAGCAGTTCTTCGCCGTCTCGCCCTGCATGATACGTTGACGGGCGCCCTCAATCGCGCCGGCCTCACGGCGGATTCGCCGGCTATCGTCGCCCTGGACACGGCGGTGATCGCCATCGATGTCGATCACTTCAAGTCCATCAACGACCGTTACGGCCATGCGGCGGGCGACGCGGTGCTGGTCGCCCTGGCCACCTGCACCATGCGCCGCCTTTCGGGCCGGGACCTTTTCGTGCGCCTGGGTGGCGACGAGTTCATCGTCGTTCTCGCCGACACCGCCCGCGAGACCGCCCTCGCCTTCGCGGACGATCTACGACGTGCCTTCCGGGCGCTGCCGGACCTGCCGACTTGGACCGCCAGCATGGGGGTGAGCATGGTCGCGGCGGGGGAAACGTCGCTCATCCGGGCGATCGCGCGGGCCGACGAGGCCCTCTACGAGGCCAAGGCGTCGGGACGCGACCGCGCCGCGGCCTGACCGCCGTGAAGGCTCATCGCGGCTCGCATGCGAAGCCGGCCCTCAGCAATGACGCCCCTCGCGTGCGGCGCGTCACGCCGAAGGCGCGCGAATTCGTGTGTCCTCCGCCTGGGCCAAGCTTTGAAGCGGCCGATCGATTCGACGGACGAAGGGGCGGCGGACATGAATGAGGATCGGACATGAGCGGTAGCATGGTCCCGGCGACCGATCCCCTCGCGGTCGCGGAAGCGACCCTGGCCGACGCCGCCGCCTCTCTCGAACCGGCGAGCGCACAACGCCTGCCGCTGGCCCTCAAGCTCGCCTATACGGCCTTCATGGCGGTGCTCGTGCCCGTCTACTGGAGTTGGTACGGGCCGACCAACTTCCTCTATTTCTGCGACGTCGCCCTGCTGCTCACCCTGGTGGGGATCTGGCGGGAGAGCCCGCTCCTGGTCTCCATGCCGACGGTGGGCATCCTGGCACCCCAGTTGCTCTGGGTGGTGGATTTTCTCGCCGAACTCGGCGGCGTGTCGCTTACCGGCATGACCGCCTACATGTTCAAGGCCGAGAACCCGCTGTTCCTGCGCGGGCTCTCGCTGTTCCACGGCTGGCTGCCGTTCCTGCTCGTCTACCTGGTCTGGCGCCTCGGCTATGACCGGCGTGCCTGGGCGGCATGGTCCGGCCTCGCCGTCGCGGTGCTGTTCGTGTGCTTCTTCCTGATGCCCGGTCCGCGCCCCGATGCCGGGCTGGACCCCGTCAACATCAACTACGTCTGGGGCATGAGCGACGCCGTCGCCCAGACGATGATGCCGGCCTGGGCCTGGTTCGCGAGCCTTCTCGTCGTCATCCCCCTCGTCCTGTGCGGGACGACCCACCTCGTCCTGCGCCGGCTCATGCCGGCGCCGGCCGGGCGGTTGAGCCCCATCAGCTCCCGGATTTCCGCACTGCGTCGGAGACCGTGATGGGCTTGGGCAGCAGGCCGAGGCGGTGGAACGTGTCGGCCACCTTCTGCTGGTCGGCGATGACGGCCGCGTCCAGCGGGGTCACGCCGTAGGTCAGGCGCTTGAGGGCGATTGTGAGGATCGGCGCCGGGATGCCGATGGCGGGGGCCAGTTCGCCTGCCACCGCGTCGGTATTGTCCTTGGCCCAGGCGTCGATCTCGCCGATAGCCGCGAGGGTGGTATCGAGCGCCTCCTTGTTGGCGTCGGAGAATGGGCGGGTCGACAGGTAGAACTGCCGGTTCGGCACGATGTCGGTCCCATTGACGAGAGTCCGCGCGCCGGTGGCCCGCTCGCCCGAGGCGAGGAAGGGGTCCCAGATCACCCAGGCATCGACGGCGCCGCGCGAGAAGGCCGCGACCGCGTCGCCGGGCGCCAGGAAGGCCGGCGTCACCGCCTCGTAGGGCACGCCGGCCTTCGCCAAGGCCTCGACCAGGAAGTAATGGACGTTCGAGCCCTTGTTCAGGGCGATCTTCTTGCCGCGCAGATCGGCGACGGTCTTGATCGGGCTGTCCTTGGCGACGAGGATCGCCTCGCCCAAGGGAGCCGCCGGCTCGTGGGCGACGTAGAGGAAATCCGGGTTGTTGGCCTGCCCGAAGATCGGCGGCGCCTCCCCGGCCGAGCCGAGATCGATGGCCCCGGCATTCAACGCCTCCAGCAGTGGCGGCCCCGAGGGGAACTCGGCCCAGCTCACCCGGTAGCCGAGCGGCGCCAGCTTCTTCTCCAGCAGGCCCTTGCCCTTCAGCAGGACCAGCGTGCCGTATTTCTGGTAGCCGATGCGGATGACCTTGTCCTCGGCGCGCGCCAGCAGCGTGCCGAGGATCAGGAATGCGAGGGCGGTGAGGAAGGCGAGGGTCGTCTGCCGAGGCGGGGAGAGGGTGCGCGCGGTGGAACGGGGCATGGAATGTCCTCGTACAGCGTTTGGAACAGGTGTCCGGTGAGAGCGCCGCCGCTCCCCGCGGGCGGGGATAGGACCGGATGCACCTTGTCGGTCATCCGGTGAGTGGAGGCGAAGCCGGAACGAGGGTGAGGGGGACTCACCGGAGGAACCTCCTTCGGCGTCAGCCCCTCACCATCGGCTGCCGCCTCGCCGCGCCGACGACGGGGTCGCCGCAGCCCTGTCCCCGCGAGCGGGGAGAGGCGATGCTCTCCCTCAATGCGCCGCGATGCGGCGGCTGGGCACGATGTCGTTGGCGATGACTTCGCCGAACGGGCCGTTGTTGCGGGCGTTGCTCGGGGGAACGCCGGTGGTGGCGCGAAGCGGCAGCTTCGGGAAGACGAGTTCGGCAAAGCGGTAGGCTTCTTCCAGATGCGGGTAGCCGGAGAGGATGAAGCGATCGATGCCGAGGTCGATGTACTCCTTCATCCGGTCCGCCACCTGATCGGCCGAGCCGACGAGCGCCGTGCCGGCGCCGCCGCGCACGAGGCCGACGCCGGCCCAGAGGTTGGGCGAGACTTCGAGCTTTGTGCGGTCGCCGCCATGGAGCGCCATCATCCGGCTCTGGCCCACGGAATCCTGGCGCTTGAGAGTGGCCTGCGCCCGCGCGATGGTCTCGTCGTCGAGGCGCGAGATCAGGTTCTCGGCCGCCGCCCAGGCTTCGCCCTCGGTCTCGCGGACGATGACGTGGAGGCGGATGCCGTAGGAGAAGGTCTTGCCCTTGCGGTCGGCGGCTTCCTTCGCCTTGGCGATCTTCTCGGCGACGCCCGCCGGAGGCTCGCCCCAGGTCAGGTAGACTTCGCAATGCTCGGCCGCGACTTCGATGCCGGCCGGCGAGGAGCCGCCGAAATACAGCGGTGGATAGGGTTTCTGGACCGGCGGGAAGATGAGCCGGCCGTCCTCCACCTTGAGATGCTTGCCTTCGTAATTCACCGTCTCGCCGGACATCAGCCCGCGCCAGACATGCAGGAACTCGTCGGTGACAACGTAGCGCTCGTCATGGTCGAGGAAGACGCCGTCGCCCCGCAGCTCCACCGGGTCGCCGCCGGTGACGACGTTGATGAGGAGGCGCCCGTCCGAGATCCGGTCCAGGGTCGCGGCCATGCGGGCGGCCATGGACGGTTCCTGCAGGCCGGGACGCACCGCCACGAGGAAACGCAGGCGCTTCGTCAGCGCCGCGAGAGCCGAGGCGATGACCCAGGAATCCTCGCAGGAACGGCCGGTGGGCAGCAGCACGCCGTAATAGCCGAGCTCGTCCGCGGCCTGCGCGATCTGGCGGAGATAGGCCAGCGACACGTCGCGGGCGCCTTCCTGCGCGCCGAGGTAGCGGCCGTCGCCATGGGTGGGAAGGAACCAGAGGACGTCGGTCTCTGCGGTCATGGGATGCTCCTGGTGTTGTGCCGGTGGGATCGCGCGCGTCCGGGGATCAGACCGGGGCACGGTCCTTCAGCAGATGGTCGAGGATACGGCCTTCCAGCCGCGCGAGTTCGGGGTCGCCGCGCCGGCGCGGGCGGGGCACGTCCACGGTCAGGTCGAGGGCGACGCGGCCCTCTTCCACCACGAGGATGCGGTCGGCCATGGCTGCCGCCTCGGCGACGTCGTGGGTGACGAGGATGGCGGTGAAGCCCTGGTTGCGCCAGATCCGCTCGATCATGTCCTGCATGTCGATGCGCGTCAGGGCGTCCAGTGCACCGAGAGGCTCGTCGAGGGCGAGCAGGCCCGGCCGGCTGACGAGGGCGCGCGCCAGGGCGACGCGCTGGCGCTGGCCGCCGGAGAGGGTCGCCGGCCAGTTGCCGGCCTTGTCGGTGAGGCCGACCTCGGCCAGCACGGCCGCCGCTCGCTCGCGCCGTTCCTGGCGTCGCCCGGCCCCGCCGAGCCCCACGGCGACGTTGTCGGCGACCCGGGCCCAGGGCAGCAGGCGCGGCTCTTGGAACATGATGCGCTTGGTGGCCGAGCGCGCCCCCGGGTTCTCCAGGTCGATCCGCCCGGCGCTCGGCTGTTCGAGCCCGAGAATCAGGCGCAGCAAGGTGCTTTTGCCGCAACCCGAACGGCCGACGATGGCCACGAACTGGCCCGCCGGGATGTGCAGGTCGAGCCCCTCGATCACCTGATGACCGTCGAAGGATTTCGCCAGGCCGCGCAGGGTGACGGCGACCCCTGTGCCTGCGGTCGGCGCAGGGCGCGTGGACTGGCGAAGCGGGGGAGCGACGGGCACCTCGCGGGGCGGCGCGAGAGGGGCGTCGGACGCCCGAAGCAGGGTGGAGGCGGTCATGGACGTCGTCCGTAGGGTTGATCGAAGAACAGGGGCATGTCGGGTCGATGCCCTCAGATGTTCCGGTAGGCCGGGTTCCAGGCGAGGAACGAACGCTCCAGCAGCCGGGTCAGGGTGTCGGCGATCTTGCCGAGGAGAGCGTAGATGACGATGGCCAGCACCACCACGTCCACCAGCATGAACTCACGCGCCTGCATCGCCATGTAGCCGAGGCCGGACGAGGCCGAGATCGTCTCGGCGACGATGAGCGTGAGCCACATGATGCCGAGCGCGTAGCGCAGGCCGACGAAGATCGAAGGCAGCGCACCGGGCAGGACCACCCGAAGGAACAGGGTCGTGGGCGACATGCCGTAGACCCGGCCCATCTCCACCAGTTGCGGATCCACCGAGCGGATGCCGTGCAGGGTGTTGGCGTAGATCGGGAAGAATACGCCGATGGCCACAAGGAAGAGCTTGGCCTCCTCGTCGATGCCGAACCAGAGAATGACCAGGGGGATCAGCGACAGGTGCGGGATGTTGCGCACCATCTGCAGGGTCGTGTCGGTGAGCTTCTCGGAGAGCTGCGACAGGCCGTTGGCGAGACCGAGGGCGAAGCCGATGCTGCCACCGATGAGGAAGCCGACGGCCGCCCGCAGGAAGCTGATCCAGAGATTGGCCCAAAGCTCACCGGTCTTGCTCGCCTGCCAGCCCGCGGCGATCACGTCCGAGGGCGCGGGCATGAAGCGGGTGGAAACGAGGCCGGTCGAGGCCGCCGCCTGCCAGCCGGCGATGATCGCCACCGGCACGAGCCAGGGTGTCAGGCGGCCGAGGATGTCGGAACCGATGGTTGTCTGCCGTGACATGTGTCCAGCCCTTATTGACTGAGGCTCTGTAGGAGGCGCCGATCTCGGCGCCGTCGGGCGCATCGCCCGGCCGGCGCCCCCGGTCGTCCGAGCGGGCTATCGGTTCGGAGCGGCGAAGGCGGCGGCCGGCGCGGCCTCGAACGAAGCCGAGGGCTTCGCCCGTGCGCCGAGCAGCGCAGCGAGCTGGGACGCGGCATCGGAAACGCGGCCCCGCACGCCCTCGTCGACGAGAATTCCGTCGGCGAAATCCGCGTCGCTGCCATAGACGGAGGTCGGGACGGTCTGCGCGCTGAAGAAGCCGAAGAGAGGCCGAAGGGAATGCTCGACGACGAGGGCGTGACGCGCGCCTCCGCCCGTGGCCGACAGCACGACGGGCTTGCCCACGAGAGCCGCCGGATCGACGAAGTCGAACAGGTGTTTGAACAGGCCGGTATAGGCGCCCTTGTAGACCGGCGTCCCGACGATGAGCGCATCGGCGTTCTCGATCGCCTCCAGGATACGCCGGGCCGGCAGCGAAAGCTGATCGCGCGACCAGGCCGCGCCGAGGCCGGTCCCGGCATCGACGACGTCGAACAGGCGGATATCGGCGCGGAGCCGCGCACCGGTCGCCTCGGCCACCGCTTCGACGAGCGCCCGCGTCTTGGAGGGACGCTGGAGATTGGCGCTGAAGCCGACGATGCGGGGGAGCGGGCCTGAGAAAGAGCTGCCTTGTAGAGACATCGAGCGCCTACCGATCGGGTTCGGGAATGTGCCGGGGGCATCGATCAGAACGTTCCGTCCGATCGTCGAATGCGCCCCGGCATCGTTGCCGAACTGTGATCGCAGCGACGATCCGGGTCAACGAAACGTGCTTTTAAAAGAACAAGGCGAGGGAGATGGGTCTTCGCTTAGATCTCACACGAAGAGATAAAACTTTTGAACTAGAACTTTCTTGCAAAAATTGCGGCCGTCCTGCGACATCGATCCAAGTGAACGGGTCCCGCAAACGGGTCCGGGTTCGGTAAACCGAACGCGGTAATCCCTAGACCAGGGCGTCGTCGGGGGTCGAGAGCCTGACGATGGGCAGGAAGGCCCGCAGGAGCGGCATGTCGAGCTTGCCCGTCATCCCGAGCATGATGGCATGGGCTTCGGCATGCGGGAGCGGCTTGCGATAGGCGCGCCGTTCGGTGAGGGCGGAGTGGATGTCGCAGATCGTCACGAGGCGGACGAGATCGGAAATCGCATCGCCGGTGAGGCCGGACGGGTAACCGCTGCCGTCGAGCATCTCATGGTGATGCCTGACCACATCGAGCATCGCTTGATCGAACCCTTCCTGCCCGGTGAGCATGTCGGCGCCGGCGGCGGCGTGAGTCCGCATGATGGCCAGTTCGTCCGAGGTCAGCGCGCCGGGCTTGTTGAGGATGGCGAGGGGGATCTTGGCCTTGCCGATATCGTGCAGCAGCGCGGCCTTGGTCAGGCGCTTCCGGTCGGCCCGCGGAATCCCGAGGTGGAAGCCGAAGGCCGCGGCGAACCCGGCGACGCTGAGAGAATGCTGATAGAGCAACTCGTCGTAGCGTCCGAGCACGTCGAGCCACGCACGGATCCCACCCTCCGAGACGGCTTCCAGAATGACGTCTGTGCCGGCATCGACCTCGTCGGCCGAGATCGACTGATCGAATTGCGCCGCATGGAACATGCCCGCCACGACCGAACAGGCGCGATGCGCCTTCGCTTCCACAGCGGCGTTCTCGCCGTCGCACCGTGTCCGCATCTTCCGGCCGGCGTCGATCAGGCTGAGGAGGAGGGAGAGGATGGTTGGGCGCGGCGTATCGGCCGCGGCGATGCGCAGGGCCGGATTCGCCTTGTGCGGGATGTCGGCAGGCGAACCGGTGAGGACGAGGCAGGGCACGCGCAACATGAGGAGGCGGGTCGCCCAGGCTGCCGCCACGCCTTCCCGAGGGTCCATGTCGATGACTGCGACGACGGGGAGGATGGCGGGTATCGACTGGTCGCCGAGGACGCTGCGGCAAGGGAGAATCGTGGTGATGGCGCGCGCCAGCAGCCTTACCCGGTCCGGCCGATCCGATACGATGAGGACGGACTTCTCTTGCGTCACGATCCGATCCACTTCAGACCGACGAGGTCTGGATTCGTGCCCACGCCAACGCGCACCCGCGACTTCTACAGTGTCAAATCCCTATAAATTGTTTCTCTCGACCGGTCGGCTCAACGGCTCATGACTTGACGACAAGACTTCGGAATTGGGAAGTCCCCCTTCCGGATCATGACGGACCCTGGCCCGGCACACCGTGGTTAATCGGGTGGAACGAATTGTGCTTCTCTCGGGCTAGCGCCGGAGCGATAACTCTCCGTAGACGCTTTGGAGCTAATGCTTCCGGATCGTGTGCTTGGACGCCGCTCCGGCATCACCATCCGCCTTGTCCAGGGAGGACGCATTGCTCGCGCAGGATTTCAAATCCTTTTTCGAGACGTCGAAGCGCAACGGCATCATCCTTTCGTTCGGCGGCGACCTTTCGGAGAATGTCCTGTTCTCGCTCGGGGAAGTCCTGAAGCTTCGGATGATCCAGGGTGAGACGGACGCCACCATCGCCAAGCGGGTGTTCTCGATCTTCGTCGAGCAGGCCCAGAACATCATCCGGTATTCGGCCGACAAACTTCCCACGGACCGGGCCTCCGGCGGTATGATCAGCGCGGGAATGATCGTTGTGGGCGTCGAGAACGGACATTTCTTCGTCGTGTGCGGCAACGAGATTCCCAAGGCCGATGCCGCTATCCTGCGCGAGCGATTGGACCATATTGCCGGCATGT
The DNA here is from genome assembly GCF_017355285.1 of Methylobacterium sp. SD274. Taxonomy (NCBI): domain Bacteria; kingdom Pseudomonadati; phylum Pseudomonadota; class Alphaproteobacteria; order Hyphomicrobiales; family Methylobacteriaceae; genus Methylobacterium; species Methylobacterium sp. SD274. The sequence continues at coordinate 105,280 of NZ_JADIJP010000004.1, forward strand.
CGAGCGAAGAACTCAAGCGTTTCTACCGCGAAAAGTTACGCCAGGCCCCCGATGAAGGCAGTCTGGGCGGCAGCATCGGGCTGATCGAGATCGCCCGCCGGTCGAGCGCACCGGTCGAGTTCGAATTTCACGACCTTGGCAGCGAGCGCAGTCTGTTCTGCCTCAAAGCCTTCATCTGACGGCGCCCCAGCAATGGACCGGATTCAGATTCCAGCCACCCCCCGATCCCCCGAGGTGGATTTCGACTTCGCCGCCGGCCGTTTCAGGCTGGCCGGTGAATCGTACCCGGAGGATGCCGCGGCCTTCTTCGGCCCCCTGCTCCAGGCCTTGCGGACCTACCTCGCCGCATCGAGCACGGATCCGATCGTGTTCGAAGTCGCCCTCGTCTATTTCAACTCTTCGAGCGCGAAGGGCCTGATGAACCTGTTCATGCCTCTCGAGGACGCCGCCGAGGCAGGCCGTAGCGTCACCATCCGCTGGCTCCATGCCGAGGGGGACGAGACCATCGCCGAGGCCGGGGAGGATTTCGCGTCGGACTTCACCCACGCACGGTTCGATCTCGTCGAGACCGCGCAGACGGGGCACTGATGCGGATGAAGACCAAGCCTGAGATCGTTGCGCAGATCGGCGATCCACCCGCCGTCGGCGAAGCGTTCAGTCTTTACGACACCGAAGAAGCGGTCCTGGTGAAGACCAACGGGATGCTGGCGGGCCTCGCGCAGGTCGCGGGCGGCGTTCAGCAACTCGCCGAGGCCTACCGCCGCAGCTATGACGAGCAGCGCCGCCTCGTGAGGTTGAGTGACCGGATGCAGTTCGACCTGCAGAGGGCGAACCGCCGCCTCGCGGAGCAGCAACGCGACCTCCAGGCCCTCAACGAGGCGCTGTCCGGCGAAATCGAGAATCGGACCCGTCTCGAAGCCAAGCTGAGGAGCCTGGCCGATACCGACGATCTCACCGGCGCGGTGAACCGTCGCCGCTTCATGGAAATCAGCCGGCGTGAATGGCTGAGATACGAACGCGACCGGGTTCCGGCCTGCCTTCTCATGGCGGATCTCGACCGGTTCAAGCGCCTCAACGACGAGTTCGGCCATGCCGCCGGGGACGCGGCCCTCATCTGCTTCGTCGAGACCTGTCGCAAGCGGCTGCGCAAGGTGGACGTGATCGGCCGCATGGGCGGCGAGGAATTCGCGATCCTGCTCACCGAGATCGAACCCGATGCCGGGCTCGTGGTCGCCGAGGACTTGTGCCGTCTCGTCGACGAGACCGGCGTGGAATGGCCCGGCGGACCGCTGGCACTCTCCGTCAGCATCGGCGTCGCGGCCATCGAGGGAACCGAGACCTTCGAACAGACGCTCGGCCGGGCCGATGCCGCGCTTTACGCCGCCAAACATGCCGGACGCGGCTGCGTCCGCTCGTTCCGCAGCTCGATCCGGACCGTCTCGCCGCCATGACCTCCGATCCGGGGGCCGAGGTGGCATCGCCCGCCATGGGTTCTCCCCCCCGCAAGCGCTCCTTGAGGGGCGGCGGTCCCCTTAGCGGCGACGACTTCCGGGAACTCGCCGGTTTCGCCGACGCCTCGGCATCCGCGCCCGGCACGATGCGGCCTGGGGCGCTGCGCGGCTCTGCGCAGGGACGCGACCTCGACAGTCTGGCCCACACCCTGTTCCTGCGGATCTACCCGGTGATCGCCATCGTCGTGCTGGCGACGCAGATCGGCATCGCCTGGGTGAACTACACCGACAGCCTCAGGCTCTATACCGAACGGGCGAACCTCCTCGTCACTCTGACCGCCCATTCCATCGCCCGCCCCGATTGGAGCGAGCGCCCGGACGTCTTCACAGCGCAGATCCAGGCCCTCACCCTCGATCCGGCCTTCCAGTTCGTGCGCGCCTGGAACGCGGCAGGCGGGCTGGTGATGTCCGTCGGCGAGATACCGGCCGGTCGGGGCCTCGAACTCATCCGCGCCTCCAGCACCGTCACGGTGGCGGGGCGCGCAGAATCCGCGGGGCGACTGACGCTGGGATTGTCCACCGAAGCCCTGCGCCGCAACGCCGAGCAACAGACGCTCCTGGCGTTGGGGGCGACCCTCATCCTGATGCTCGCCTTCGTGCTGACCCTCCATGCCAATGTCCGCAAACACGTCCTCGCCCCCTTGAAGCGGCTGCTGCTCGCCATGCGCGAGGTCGAGCACAAACGCTGGTCGTTGGTGGAGTTCGACGGTGCCGTCCGGGCCAGCAACGAGATCGACGTCATCTCCTCGGCCTTCAACCGTATGGTAGAGGGCCTGCGCGCCGGCGACGAGGCGAAGCAGCTTCTCGCCGAGCTCGAACAGGCTCATGCCAAGCTCGCGGACGCCAACAATCAGGTGATGGAGAGCATTGGCTACGCCCGCCGGATCCAGACCTCCGTCCTGCCCGACCGGGCGGCACTGGCCGGCGCCGGCATTGACGTCGCCGTTCTGTGGGAGCCGCTGCATCAAGTCGGCGGCGACTATTTCTGGCTGGAACGCCTCGACGACCTCAGCATCGTCGCGGTGGCCGATTGCACCGGCCACGGGGTGCCGGGCGCCTTCATCACCCTCATCGTCGCCACCGCGCTCGACCGGCTGCTGCACGAGCGCGGCCTGCGCTCGCCCGCCGAGATCCTGACGGCCCTCGACGAGATGGTCCGCGTCCAGTTGCGCCAGGACGGGCGCGGTGCGGAATCCGACGATGGGCTCGATTGCGGCGTGTGCATCTGGGACCCCGCGGCACGAAGGCTGAGCTTCGCCGGCGCCGGACTGGCGCTCACCAGCATCACGGAAGCGGGCCTCGCCCGGATCAAGGGCGCGCGGCACGGGCTCGGCTACCCACGGCACGGGAGCACCCGGTTCACGACCGAGGACATCATTCTGGACGTGGCGCCGGGCGACACCTTCTACCTGATGACCGACGGCCTCACCGACCAGATGGCCCCCCCCGGCGCGCAACGCCGGCTCCTCGGGCATCGTGGCGTGTCGGATATTCTCGTTCGCAGCCGCGACGAGGAACTCCGCCGGCAGATCAGCATTCTCGAGGCTGAGCTCGTTGCCTATCGGGGGCTCGAAAGCCGCCGGGACGACATGACCCTGGTCGCGTTCCGGCCGATACGTCCCACCTCGCCTGACGCCGCTGAGGACAACCGGTGATCGACCGGTGCGCTGGCACACGCAAGACCGCGTGAGGATTCGGCACTGTCTGCGCTGTCGTCAGTAGACCGCCTCGGAAAGCCATAACCTTGCCGTCATGGCGGACCAAGCATGGCGGACCGGGAACGCTGGTATCCGCGGCCTGCTACTGCGTCATTATATGTTTCAAAAGTCGAGATTGATCATGACACGCTTCCTTGCCGCGTCCGTCTGTCTGGGCCTGCTCGTCGCCGTGCCCGTTCAGGCGCAGCCCTCGAACATTTCACAGCAGCCTGCGCCGAAGCGCATGACCACTGCCATGGGCGTGACCAAGCCGCCGGGCTCCACCTTCAATCGGGCCTCCACCGAAGCCGACATGCTCAAGGCCCAGAAGATATCCGCAGCGCGCGACAAGGCTTGGGACCGGAAGATGCGGACCACCATGGGCTCGATCTGCCTCGGCTGCTGACGCCAGAGACCGCGAGGCTCGGTCGATGATCCGGTTCGAGGGCGTCTCGCGCCGCTTTGCCGGCGCAGAGCGGCCCGCCGTCGACGGGATCGACCTCGACATCGCCGCCGGGACGACCTGCGTCCTCATCGGTCCCTCCGGCTGCGGCAAGTCCACGACGTTGCGCATGGTCAACCGTCTGGTGGAGCCGGATGCCGGACGTGTCCTCCTCGACGGACGCGACGTGGCGGAGGTCGAGCCGGTGCGGCTGCGCCGTGGTATCGGTTACGTGCTTCAGGGCATCGGTCTGTTCCCGCACCGGAATGTCGCCGAGAACGTCGCCACCGTGCCCCGCCTCCTGGGCTGGACACGCGCCCGGATCGCAGATCGGGTGGACGAGATGCTCGACCTCGTCGGCCTCGACCCGGACGCGTATCGCCAGCGACGGCCCGACGAATTGTCAGGCGGCCAGCGCCAGCGCGTCGGCGTCGCCCGCGCCCTGGCGGCGGACCCTGACGTGCTCCTCATGGACGAACCCTTCGGCGCCGTGGACCCTGTCGCCCGCGACCGGCTTCAGGAAGAGGTCGGCGAGATCCTGCGCCGGCTCAAGAAGACCGTGATCATCGTCACCCACGATATCGACGAGGCGATGCGGATGGGCGACCGCGTCGTGCTCATGCGGGAGGGCCGGATCGTCCAGGCCGACACGCCGGACCGCCTGCTCGCAGCCCCAGCCGACCGATTCGTGGAGAGCTTCGTCGGTGAAGACCGGGCTTTGCGCCGGTTGGCCCTGAGCCAAGCGGGCGCGATCGCGGTTCCGGGCGATCCGGGCGATGCGCCGGGCGTCACCGCGGAAACGTCGTTGAAGGACGCCCTGGCGCTGCTCCTATCCAGCGGCGCCGATCACCTCGCGGTAACCGGGAGCGATGCCCCCGCCATCCTGACTCTTGCCGCGATCCGAGACGCTGCCTCGCGTCAGGTCTGATCGCGCCTTCGTCACAGCAAAGCGCATCGCATCCGGCACCCTTTCCCCTCTCCCCGCCTACGGGGAAAGGACCCGAAGGCACCCCGTCGGGCCTTCGGTGCGCCAGAGGCGAAGCCAAAGCGACGGTGAGGAGGTGCCTCCGGCCACGCCCCTCACTCCGCCGCGTCGGAGACCTGGAATCGCTCGATACCCTGGCGTTCCGGGTTGATGGCGGCGAGCGCGCGCTTAGCCGTCTCGAGCGGATGCTCGGCCTCGATCCGGACCGAAGTCAGATCCGGGCTCTTGTAGACAGTGACGATGGTGTCCATCACTTCGGTGAGCGTGGTGCGCTTGTCCTCGGGCGCCGCGATGAGAAGCTGTAATCCCCAGGCTTGGTAGAGGTCCACCAAAGCCTGGGAGTTGCGCACGTCGAGTTTCGAGAAGGCCTCGTCGAGGAGACAGAGTCCGAGGCCGGGATTCTCGTCGCCGGGCCGGTCGCCGGGATAGTAGGCCGAGGCGAGTGACGCGGCGATGGCGACGTAGAACGGCGCCTGCGCCTCGCCTCCCGAGCCACGCAAGGCTCGGTTCGACATGGTGGTGCGGTTACCCGCCTTGTCGCGCATGCCGATCTCGTAGACGAAGTAATTGCGGTAATCGGCAAGCCGCGCCGCGCTCTCGTCCCCGGCGATCAGGGCGGTGATCTCCTCGATCGCGGCAGCGAGCGGCCCCGGGGGTACGTCCTCGCCCTCCCCCGGCAGGATCGCCTGCGCTGCGTCGGCCGAACGCGCCACCTCGGTGGCGAGGGCATGCACGGCGGCGTAGCGACGATCGACGGTGGCCTCGAAGGCGTAGGTCTGGCCGGTGAAGGTCTGGGTCGAGAGGCGTTCGTTCAGGGCATCGAGTCGGGTCCGGACCCGCTCGAACTTGTCGGCGAGGCGAGTCAGTAGGTCCTCGGTCATGAGGCGGCGCATCTCGCTCTCCGCGCGCACGGCCTGGTCGCGGTAGCGCCGCAGCTCGTGGCCCGCCACCTCGTCATGGGCGCGGGCGACCCAGGAAAAGCCGAAGGAGGCCGGAGCATCACCGTTACCCAGGGGGTTCTCGATGCGCCACTGAACGCAGTATTCGGCGAGATCGCGCTCTGCGGCACGGCCTTGCGTGCGCGCCGTCTCCATCGCCTCGCGGGCGACGCCGCGCGCCGCATTGGCCAAAGCCGCCAACTCCTTGGATTCGAGGCCCGCCGCGTCGGCCCGCGCCTTGGCCACCGCCAGCGGATCGAACCCGTCCGGCCGGACGAGACGGATGCGCACGGAATCCCCCGCGATCCAGCGGGCATGGGCGCCGCGCCTTGCCTGAAGCGCGGCGCGGATCGCCTCCCGCGCGGTGGCGACCTTCGCCTTCAGGCCCGCTTCCTCGCCGAGCAGCGCGTCGCGCTTCGGCTCCAGCACCTGAACGAGTTCGGTGAGATAGGCCGATCGCTCCTTGGCGAGCTCCTTGATCTCGGCCTCCAGCGCGCCGGTATCGGCCTTCTCCACGGCTTCGCGCTCGGTGGTGAGGCTGCGTCGCCGTCCCTCCATCGCGTCAGCCTCCTGGCGCAGGGAGACGATGTCGAGATTGGCGTCGGCGAGTCGGACCCGCAGCATGGCGGCAATGCGGGCGGCCTCGCGCAGCACGCCGGCCGCGCCGCGCAGGCGCCGTGCCGCATTGACCGCGTGTTCCAGGTTCTGCCGGCTCTCCGCCGTGGGACCGCGGCTGCCACGGGTCATCATCAGTTGAACCGGCCGCACTACGGAATAGGCCATGCCGGAGGTCGAGCGGCCGCTCGGCGCCACGGCGCGGCTCATATGGGCCAAGGCCGCGTCGTTGGGGGCGAGATCGTAGCCGCCGAGCCGGGCCGCGAGAAACGCCTGGGCATGGGGATCGCGAGTCTCGATCAGCGAGATCGGCCCTTCGTCGTCGCGCCCGCCCCGGCGGCGCGCGGTGTCCGTCGTCTTCACCAGCAGGCAGCGATAGAACTGGCTCTTGCGGGCTTCGAGATGGGCGAAGGCCTCATTCAGCCGGTCCGGTTCGACGACGAGAGCTTCGCGAGCGCCTCCGAGCAGGCCCTCCAGAGCCGGTCCCCATTTCGGATCGGTGATCTCGGCGAGTTCGCAGATCGGCGTCGCCTCGATCCCGAGCCGGGCGAGTTCGTCGCGGAAAGCGGCCGTGTCCGAGGAGAGGCGCGCGCCGCCCGCGCGCCCGCTGCCGACTTCGGCCGAGAGGGCATGCGCCTCCTTCTCCTGGGCGCGGGCACGCAGGGCCATGTCCTCGGCAGCGGTATCGAGGGGGGTGGCGATGTCGGAGAGGGAAGCGAGGGCCGTGAGAAGGGGGCCGAGTTGTCCGTCCGAGCGAAGCGATTCCTCGGGGGGCGCATCGCGGCGCAGGCCGGAGCGCGAGCAGGCGGCCACGATCCGCGCCGATTCCGGATCGATGCGCTGGATCTCGGAGAAGACGACGTTGAGCTTGCCCGCCTCCTGCACCAGCCCCACCAGATCGGCGACGCGGGTGGCGAGGTCGCGCTTGTCGCGCGCCAGCATGGCGAGGCCGGCATTGGAGGCGGCGAGCCGCCCCTCCCCCTGGCTCCCGGCCAGCATCGCTTTCTTGCCCGCGATCTCGCCGTCGATCTCGCGCACGAAACCCTGGCTGGTGCTCACGCTCTCGCGGGCGATGCGCAGGCGTTCCGCCACGTCGCCGAGGCGAGAGCGGGCCTGGCTGTAGTCGAGGATGCGGCGGCGCAGGTCGGCGCCGGCCGCTCGTAACTCGTCGAGGGTGGCCGAGAGGCTGGCTTCCGCCCAGGTTTCGTAGCGCTTGAGGATTCGGCCGAGATGGGAGAGCCGGCGCTCCAATTCCTCGATGGTCTCCAGGAGACGGCGCCAGTTCTCCACCGACTGGCGGATGCGCGCGACGTCCAGAGGCTCGGGTTCGAGGACGAATGAGCGCACGAAGGCGGAGGAATCGAAGATCGGCTTGAAGGCCACGGCGTTGGAGAACGTACGCAGGAAGTGGCGCGGCTCGGGGCTCGGCGCGCCCTCGCGCATCAGCGCCAGGACGTCGGCGGTGAAACGCTCGCCCGATGAGCGGAACTCCTCGAACCTGTCCGCCCGGATGCGGAGATCCTTTGCGATCTCCGGCCAGGGCGCCACGTAGCTGCCCTCGGCGGTCTCGCGAACGTAATCGGCGATCTCGAACCGGTGTCCGACCGCGATGAAGCGCGAGAGGGTGGTCTCGCGACTGTCCTCGGCCCGGGCCGCGAGCGCGAGACCGACGGAGACGACGCGTCCGGTGGTTTCGTTCTCGAAGACGAGGACGATGAGGGTCTCGCAGGCCTCGCGGGTGGGACGACCGCCCTCGGCGGGGTCGCTGATCCAGCCGAGGCAGTAATCGCGGACCGTGCGGGCGCTGCGCCCCGAGGCAGACGCGTTGAGTGCGAGGCGGCTGGCGTTGTTGCCGGCGAGCACGGTGCCGACAGCGTCGAAGATCGTCGACTTGCCGGCCCCCGTCGGCCCCACCAAGGCAGCCGCTCCCCGGATCCGGATCTGTTCGCGGCGGATCAGGTACCAATTCGAGAGGGCGATGTCGGTGAGCCGATACACCGGGCGGGCAAGTCCTCGATGGAAATGACGGAGCCACGGCATGGACGGGGCGGCCCGACGATGCAAGTCGACGGTCCCATCGTCCTCTTTTTCACAGGGGGCGACGTCGGGGCTTCGAGCCCTGCCACGCATGTTTCATGTGAAATCTTAACCCCGATGTGGATGCCGCCCTTGATCGGGCTCAGCCGTCATCGTCCATTCGCGCCGCTGCCCAGGCGCGGACCTGCTCCATCCAGGAATCGGGCGAGAGCACCGAGACACCGGGAAGGATCATCAACGGCGTGATTTTCTCGACCTTGTCGCGCTCGCCCAGGCGAAGGGCACCCTTGCGGGCGAAAAGGCGCAGGATCTCCGTGAGGCGCGCTTCTTCCGGCGCCTCGCTGCGGGCGGCGGTGCGGATCGATTCGGCGATGTCGTCGGTGGTGCATTCCACGACACCGTCAGTGGTGACGCGGTGTTCCCGAAGGCCTTCCTCATAGGCGAGGCGCAGGGCCAGCAGCACGAGGGTCTCGTCCTTGCGCAGGCGCTCGGCCTGCCCGTCATGGCGTACGCCGTCGGCGGGCACGCGCAGGAACACCATCTGGTCGCGGGGCGAGACCTCGAACGAGTAGCCGAGACAGGCAAAATAGCTTTTGAAGAACGGCGCGTAATACCGGGCGATCTCGTAAGACCGGCCGATACCGGGCGTATCGGCATAGAGGCACTGGCTCTTCAGCACGACTTGAAGCGCGCGGATGAGATCCTCCTCGGACGGTGCACGGGCACCCGGAGGCGGTGGCTCGTCGCCATCGACGATGGCGCGGAAGGCCTCGATCATTCAGACGGTCCGGTCGAGCGGGACACGGTGCCCCGTCACCCCGCCTCGTTACTCGGATCGCCGTCGCGACACAAAACCCTCTTCTCACGCGGCCTTCGCCGGGGAGGCCTTGAACAACGACAGGCATTCCGTGTCGCGATGCATGCTCAGGATCGAGGCACGGTCGATGGAGGGGTTCTGGGAGAGCACGCGCTGCACCTCCTCCACTACCTTGGAATAACGGTCACCGTCGAAATTCCGCTCCAGCGGGCTGACGGCGATGTAGGTCTCGACGACGAGAACCCTCTCGGTTCGCTCCTTCCCCACCTCGACGGCGATCCAGGCGGATTTGATCAAGCACTTGCCGGTACTCATGGGTTAACCTCCTTACCAGTCCCGCTTTGATGCGGGTATACCAAGAGGATGATCCGACTCTTCAAGTCTGCCAAGGGCATTGACACGTTTGTGATGACATCTCGTCTGTCACGACAATTGTGCAATGCACGCAAACATTCGGTCCTCCCCACCGTACGGGACGACGCGCGGGGTCTTATCTCCGCGGTCGCCGTTCGCCCGCGCTCGCTGGCCCGCGTGTTGGGGGCGGGGACGACCGCTCCACCATGAAATCCGGACAATCGAGCCAGCCGTTGGAGACACGGCCCGCGACACGGGTGAGGCGGTAGCGATCGTTGAGGAGCCCGTCGAACAGCACGTCGATCTCGCGTAGACGCTGGAACACCACGAACTCGTCCACATCCGCCACGACGATCTCGGATCCGCGGATGGCGGGGTTCGTCCCGAGCTTGCGCTCGACGAAGGCGATGACGCGCTCGGGCGTCACCATCACCCGCTGGCGGAAGGCGTCCTTGGCCAGGATGAAGGCCTCGATCGCCGGGTCGAGATGGATCTCCGGCAGCGGCTCGGACAGGATCGCTGCCCGCCTCATCCGGGGCGTATAGAAATGCGGCTCCCCGATCGGCGGACGTAGCAGCGAGACCTGGGCGAGGGGCGCCGAATCCGACCATTCGGCAGCCCCCACCGCCCGTAGCGCCGCCGCCGTGCGCTCGATCCGGTCGGAATCGCGGTGATCCGTGTAGCGCAGGGACGCGGCGATCCGGCGCTCCAGCCGGGCGACGATGTCGGCGACGCTGTCGAGATGCCGGTCGAGCCCCTCGAAGATCGACAGGATCTCAGCGAGGTCGCGCCGCACCGCCCGCTCGGCGAGGGGAAGGTCGGCGGCCCGCCCCTCACGCAGTCCCGCTTCGGCGAGGGCCCGGATGGTGAGGGGGTCGCGCAGCGCTCGTCCGGCCTCCCGCACGATGCCGGAGCGGAAGCGGAACGGGTTCAGGCGCGTGTGCAGGGTACGGTAGTCACTGACGAGGTGGCGCGCGACGAACTCCTCGAAATAGAGCCGGAAGGCCGTACCCTGGTCCTCCTCGCGCAGGATGCGCTCCTCGATCTTGCGCATGGAGCCCGCGAGGCTGCGCAGGTGTCCGAGGAAGGCGCGGGACGCCTTGGCGGCGTTGACGAGGGCCTCCGAACGCTCGGCCGGGTTGGCCACGGCACTCTCGAGACTGCCCAGCACTTCGAGCACGGCGCCGCCATAGGAGCGGGTCTCGCCCCGATCGATACGCGCCAGTTCCTCGATGACGTGGCGGGCATCGGGGTCGAAATCGACCACCGGCACGTAGCGCTCGCGCCGCTCCACGAGCCAGCCGGCCTCCAGGAGACGCCGATAGACCGCAGAGCGGCGCTCGATCGGATCGGCCGGCGTGGCATCGTCGTCGGCGATCTCGCCCTGGGACCAGTCGGCGGAGAAATCGCCGATGGAGGCGAGCAACTCGCTCTTGCGCAGAGGTTCGGTTGTCTCTGCGAAGACGCGCGCATGCAGATGCAGCAGCAGGGCCGCGTTGAACGCCCGGCTCGGCGAGGCGAGCGGCTTGAACAGGTCGTCGGAGAGGCGGGCGAAAAGCATGGCGGTGTGGACGAGGACAACCGATGCCTCGCCCCTGAGTCAATCGGCGGGCATCAACCGCCTGTGCGTGGTCGTGTCTTCAAAGACCGCGGCAGCGAGTCCGGATGAGCCCCGAGAAATCCTTCTCCGAGGTCTGCACTTCGTTGAGCTTGGCGGCCCGCTCCGCTCCGGAGAGGCAACGGCCGTAGACGCTCGAGACCCGGCGCATGGTCTCCACGTGCCGGCGCCAGACGCGGCACCGGTTGGCATCGTCACCATCGGCCTGTTCGAGCTGGTCGATGGCTTGGCGCTGCATCGAATTGGCGACGAGGACGTCGCGCGCGCACGCGACATCGGCATGGGCGGGCGCGCCCCACAGGATGGCACACGCGACGGCGGCAGCGGCCGAAGACCGGCACTTATCCAAATTCACGCGTTTCATGCCGCTTCGGATTTCGTCGTCTGGGTCAGCAGAGAATAGAGCGCGCTGGAATCCCGCGCCGCGCGGATCCGCTCCAGCATGCCCGGCTCCCGCAGCAGCCGCGCCACTTGGGCGAGCGCCTTGAGGTGCTCGGCCCCTGCCCCTTCCGGAGCGAGCAGGAGGAAGGCGATATCGATGGGTTGGCCATCCAGCGACTCGAAATCTACCGGACGCTCCAGGCGGGCGACGAGGCCGAACAGGCGGTCGAGCCCCGGAAGCTTGCCGTGGGGAATCGCGACACCGTCGCCGATGCCGGTAGACCCCAGGCGCTCACGCTGAAGCAGGGTTTCGAACACCTCGCGCTCGTCGAGCGCGGGAAGCTGGCGCACCGCATGGGCGCTCAATTCCTGGAGGATCTGCTTCTTCGCGCGAGCGCGCAGAGAGGTCACCACGGAATCTGGACTGAGGAATTCCAGAACTGGCATGATAAGGACAGTCGCCCCATCGGCGACGGCCAAATGGACGCCGCTCATTTGAAATAGCGCTACGGATGCGTGGTTCCCACGCACCCGGAAACGGCCGATGGTCGACTAACGGCCCTTAGGCCGGATAGCCAGCCGGGATCACGCATCCCGGACGGCAATTCGGCCTCTCGTCACGGACCGGCTTTCTCCGAAGAAGAATCTCCGCTCCGGGCCGATCGATCAGGACGCCGCGTCGGGTGGGTCCACCCACCCGATCGCTCCGTCACTGCGGCGGTATACGACGTTGATCCGTCCGGTGCCAGCATGAACGAACACGATCACCGGGGCACCGGTGAGGTCGAGGGCCGTCACTGCCTCGCTCACCGAATGACGCTTCAGCGTCTTGGTGCTCTCGGCCACCACGGGAGGATGCGCCTCGTCTTCCTGATCCGCCTCGTCCTCGAGGTCGTCCCCGTCCAACTCGCTCGGCGATTGGAACACCGCATAGGCCGCCTGGACCGTCGCTCCCTCGTGCAGGGCAGCGCCATGATCCTTGAGGCGGTGCTTGTAGCGCTTCAGGCGCTTCTCGAGCTTGTCGGCGGTCTGCTCGAAACTCGAATGCGGGTCATGCGAGGCGCCCGAGGCTTCGAGGGTGAGGCCGGAAACGAGGTGGAGCACGCAATCCGTGCGGTAGGCCGTGCCGTCCCGTCGAAGCGTCACATGGCCGGAGCAGGTGCCGTTCATGTGGCTGTCGAGATACTTCGACAAGGTCCCGGCCATTCGCTCTTCGACGCGCCCGCGAAGGGCTTCGCCAAGGTCCAGGCCATGGCCTGTGACACGCAATGACCCCATGTATCCTCCGGTTTTTCGACGTTCGGCAGGTGAGTAAAGGAGCGTCGGGGAGAGAAGTCAACGGAATGGAAAGCCGGCTCCGCGGGGTGCGCCGCACGCAGTTGCGGGATCGGCTCCGCGCTTCGCGGACCGCGCCTCAGCGGGCGTAGGCGAAATGCTCGCGGCGACGCTCGATCGAGGACGGGATACGCAACGATTCCCGGTATTTCGCCACCGTGCGCCGGGCGATGTCGATGCCCTCGTCGCGGAGCTTCTGCACCAGCGCGTCATCCGAGAGCACGTCGCCGGCCGCCTCGCCGTCCACGAGCTGCTTGATCCGGTGGCGCACGGCTTCGGAGGAATGCGAGGCCGTGCCCGCGGCCCCCGGAATGGCGGCAGTGAAGAAGTACTTCATCTCCAGCGTGCCGCGGCTGGTGCCGATCGACTTGTTGGAGGTGACCCGCGAGACGGTGGATTCATGCATGCCGATGGCCTCGGCGACGGTCTTGAGGTTGAGGGGCCGCAGATGGGCCACCCCGTTGACGAAGAACGCATCCTGCTGGCGCACGATCTCGGAGGCGACCTTGAGGATGGTCCGCGCCCGCTGCTCCAGGCTTCGGGTGAGCCAGTTGGCGGTCTGCAGGCATTCGGACAGGAACGCCTTGTCGCCCTCGGCCGAGGCGCCGCGTGAGACGCGGGCATAGTAGCTCTGGTTCACCAGCACGCGGGGCAGCGCCTCGGCGTTGAGTTCCACGAGCCAGGACCCGTCGGAGGCCGCCCGCACGAACACATCGGGGATCAGGACCTCCACGGCGCGCGAGCCGAAGGCCCGGCCGGGCTTGGGATCGAGACGGCGCAGCTCGGCCAGCATGTCCACGAGATCCTCGTCGTCGACGCCGCAGAGACGGCGCAGGCTCGGAAAATCGCGCTTGGCCACGAGGTCGAGGCGGGAGACCAGCGCCTGCATCGCCGGATCGAACCGGTCCCGTTCGCGCAGTTGCAGGCTCAGGCATTCGGCGAGATCGCGGGCGGCGATTCCCGGCGGATCGAAGGTCTGGATCAGCTTCAGCATCCGCGCCACCGAATCGAGGCTGGCGCCGAGGCGCTCGGCCACCTCGTCGATGGATTCGCGCATGTAGCCGGCATCGTCCACCGCATCGATGAGGAAGCCGGCGATCAGCCGGTCGCCCGGGTCGCGCGTAGCGAGATCGAGCTGCGCGCTGAGATGCTCGCGGAGAGAGACTTCCGAGGTCAGGGTCGCCTCGAAATCCGGCGCCTCTCCATCGAAGCTGCCGCCGGTATTGCCGTAGGGCGCAGGTGTCAGAGACAGCATGTCGCCGGACGCGGCCTCGCGGGCATGGCTGGGATTCTCGTCGGAAAAGACGTTGTCGAGGCGGGTGTCGAGGACGCTCTCCATCTCGGCACCGCTGGCGGTGAGCTCGGTCGCCATCCAGTTGTCCGGCTCGGACGAATCGAAATCCCCCTCCCCGTCACCCGAGGCGTCCACGGCCGGCTCCGTGCCTACGCGCTCACCGTCCGCATCGCCTTCGACGCGCTCCAACAGCGGGTTTCGCTCGAGTTCGGCGTCGACATAGGTGGCGAGGTCGATCTGGGAGAGCTGAAGAAGCTTGATCGCCTGGAGAAGCTGTGGCGTCATCACCAGGGCTTGGCCCTGACGCATTTCCAGTCGCTGCAGCAAACTCATGGTGTTGCCCCGACGCCTTCAGGTGAGCCCAGCCGAGGGCAGGCACAGAACCCCTACGCCACTCGGCATGAATATTGCTTCTTTTTCTCTTCGCATATGTCTATCGCCATCTCGCCCTGCCGTCAAAGCGCGAAGTGCGTGATTCCCTTGGACTTGCCGCAGCGCAACATCGAAGCGGATGACTCAGAGCATCCTCCGTCCGGCCCGGCCAAACCCAACGCTCTGATATTCCACGTCAAAAAGCCATCGCCTCGCGAGCGACATTGCCGGCTCGCTGAAACAACATGCACAAAACGCATGCAATCCAGAGAAGGTATGAAGTTTGGCGACAAAATAGGCAGTGGGTGGAAGGGCACCGGCTGAGGCCGGGATGCATCCGTCGCCTCGGGCCATCCGCGAGGCGGCAACGCAGCATCGCGGTCGCCTAGTCTCACCGCATGTCACATCTGGAATGAATCAGGTCGTGCGAGTCGCGCGAAGCTTCGCGGTCCTTGGACCCTACTAGCCAGCGAGGACCTAAAGGCGGAAATCCTCGCCGAGATAGAGACGCCGCGCATCCTCATTGGCGACGATCTCGGCAGGCGTACCCTCGGTGAGGATGCGGCCGGAATGGGCGATATAGGCGCGGTCGATGAGGCCCAGCGTCTCGCGCACGTTATGGTCGGTGATGAGAACGCCGATCCCGCGTTGCTTCAGGTGCTTCACCAGATCCTGGATGTCGCCCACCGCGATGGGGTCGATGCCGGCGAAGGGCTCGTCGAGAAGCATGAAGCTCGGAGAGGTCGCCAGCGCGCGGGCGATCTCGCAACGGCGGCGCTCCCCGCCCGAAAGCGCGATCGAGGGTGATTTGCGCAGGCGCGCGATGTCGAATTCCTCGAGCAGCGAATCGAGCTTGCGCTCGCGCTCCTTGCGGTTCGGCTCTACCACTTCGAGCACCGCGCGGATATTGTCCTCCACCGACAGGCCGCGAAAGATCGACGCTTCCTGCGGCAGATAGCCGATGCCGAGACGGGCCCGCTGATACATCGGCAGGTGGGTGATCGGCAGGCCGTCGAGACTGATCGAGCCGCGATCGGCCGAGACCAGTCCGGTGATCATGTAGAAGATCGTGGTCTTGCCCGCGCCATTGGGGCCGAGCAGGCCCACGGCCTCTCCGTTGCGCACGGTCAGCCCAGCCTCGTGGACCACGGTACGCGCGCCATAGCTTTTGCGGAGGCCCTCGACGTGGAGGATGCCCGGACCGCCGCCATTCCCGGACAGGCCCGTCTCCCCGGCCGCCGGCCGTCCCTTACCGCGGCCGAAGAGGCGCGACAGGAGCGACGGCGCACGCCCGGCTCCGTCTGAGACGGACCCGGCGATTCGCGGGCTGATCGGGTCTGGCACCGAGGCCAGCGGCAGAGCGGAGGTCAATTGGCCTGCGCTCTCGGTTTCGCGGTAGGCTTGTCCGCGCTGGCTTCGGAGGGCTTGGGTGCCGGCTTGCCCGCAGCGCTCGCCGGCTGGGCGCAGCCCTTGGCCCCGCCCTTGGCGGCTTCCTCCTTCTGCGGCACGAACATCGCGGAGACGCGGCCGCCGGCCATCGGGTCCATGTTCGCCCGGCCGGTATTCATGTCGTAGACGAGGCGGCTGCCGCGGGTGACGTTCTGGCACTGGCTCAGCACGACATTGCCGGTGAGCACGATGCGCTTGGCCTCTTGGTCGAACACCGCATTGTCGCCGGTGGCGACCTGATCGTTCTGCACCACGGTGACGGGGCCGGCACATTCCACCTTCTGGATACCGTTCTCGGCCATACCGGCTGGAGATTTGGCGCCATCGGCGGCAGGCGCGGGTGCCCCGGGCTTGGCATCCTTGCCGCGCTTGTAATGCACCGTCATCGTCGAGCAGCGGATGGTGCTGTCGCCCTGCACGGCCACGACGTTGCCGGCGAAGATCGCCTTGTTCTCCCGGTCGAACACGTCGAGCCGGTCCGCGTCGATCTTCACGGGGTCCTTGCCGCCGCTCGCGCCGAAGGTGCTTCCGGGAGCGGTCGGCTTGTTCGCCTTCGCAGCAGGCGCCGGAGACGTGCCGGACGGAATCTGCGCCACCGCATTCCCCGCCGCGAGGAGGCCGCAGAGGGCGAGGGTGGAGACCAGCGTGGAACGGTTCACCGGCGTGCCTCCCCATCCTGCGGTTCGGCGGCGGAGGTGAGGATGCGCGGCGATTTCACGTCTGGCTTGCTCTCGGAGCCGGCGCCCTCGGCCTTGTCCGATCCGTGGAACACCGCGTGGACGTTGCCGATGAAGGAGATGACGCGGCCGTTATCGACCATGTCGAGGCCGTCGGAGGCCACCGTCCCGGTGGGAAGCGTCACAGCGACGGCCTGGTCGGACTTCACCGTCCCGGCCTTGAAATCAATGGCGGCGGTGAGGAGACGGATATCCTCGCCCTTGTCGGTCCAGAGCTTGATGTCGCGTTCGAGAACCAGGGTCTCGCGTGCCGAATCGAACAGGCCCGAGGCGGCTTCCATATGGGCGAGCCCGCCGGAATCGTCGGTGACGAGATGGCCTTTCATCGCCTGCAGTTCGATCAGGGTCGGCTTGCGCACGTCCTGGAAGGCGGCCGTGGCGATGACCTCGTAGCCCCGATCGTCCTTCCGGAAACCGGACAGACGCGGGTTCTCCATCTTGACCTTGGTGCCCGACAGGGTGACCGGCCCCATGGTGACGGCCGGCAGGACGGTGCCGAAGGGGTTGAACAGCGTCCCCACGACGAGGGCGAGAATCGCCGCACCGGCAGAGAGAGGAATGAGGCGGCGCAGGTAGCGAACCTGCGTACTGTGGTTGCGAGCCCGCTTATGAGCGCGGTTGCGGCGCGCATCGGCTCCCGATCCCGTCGTCCCCGTCGCGTGGATGGCGTCGACCCCGTGCATGGTGATGATCCGAGCCGCTTCGCCTGACCGATCCGATGAGACACCGGCACGTTGCACCCTGCAACATGCCACATCCCGTCAATCATGTGCTGAGCCGTGCCTGCCAGCGTCAACCATGTCGAGCGCCGGATGCGCGCGGCCGATGGCGAAGTTGTGGCCGTGCAACAACCTTATGGGCGGAGCATTGAGGAATCATCAACCGCACGGGGTCGCAGGGGCACGATCGATGTGCGCCGCCGCACCGTCCCCTGCACACCCTCCTGCGGCATGCGCGTGCCCGATCAGGTGTGGGCGAAGATGTCGGTCTCGGCCCAGCCTTCGAGATCGAGGAGGGAGCGGGTCGGCAGGAAGTCGAAACAGTTCCGCGCGAGATCCATGCGCCCTTCGCGGGCGAGCATCGCGTCGAGGCGGGCACGCGCCGCATGCAGATGCAGCACATCGGAGGCCGCATACTCCACCTGCGCCTGGCTCAGGGACTCGGCGCCCCAATCCGAGGATTGCTGCTGCTTCGACAGGTCGACGCCCACGAGTTCGCGGACCACATCCTTGAGGCCGTGCCGGTCGGTATAGGTGCGGGCGAGCTTGGAGGCGACCTTGGTGCAGTAGACGGGGGCCGGCATCACGCCGAGGGCCCTGAACAGCACGGCGAGGTCGAACCGGGCGAAATGGAAGATCTTCGTCACAGCCGGATCGGCCAGCACGCGCTTGAGTATTTCGGGCGGGCTCGAGCCAGGCACGATCTGAACGACATCGGCACTGCCGTCGCCGCGCGAGATCTGGACGACGCAGAGCCGATCACGATGCGGATTGAGACCCAACGTCTCGGTATCGATGGCGATGGCCGCGCCCGGCACGTAATCGGCCGGGAGATCGCCGCGATGGACGCGGATGATGGGCTGAGGAGGCATCGGTTCTGTGTCTTCTGGCGGGGCAATCGCTACCCCGGCCGCGTAACACCGCGCCTGCCCGCGAACAACCCGGCGCCGGACGAGCGCCGGGTCATCGAGCCGGGCGGCTACTTCTGCTTGGCGATGACCTTGTCCTTGATCCCGTCATAGACGCCCTGTGTGAGGATCTTCTTCGACACGAGCTGATCCTTGCCGTGATAGGGCCGGCCCTTGACGATCGCGGCGGAGCGCGCCGCACCGATACCGGGCAGGGCTTCGAGTTCCGCCACCGAGGCGCTGTTCAGGTCGATGAGATCGACCTTGGCCGCTGGCGTGACGGGAGCGACGGGCTTGTCCGCCGTGGGCTTGGCCGGGGCGGCCGGAGCTGTCGGCGCCTTCGGTGCAACGGTGGGAGGGGTGGACGTCGAGGGCGTCGACGGGCTCGGCGCCTGGGCAAGGGCGGGAGCCGCCGCGAGGCAGCCGAGCACGGCCAGAGTGCGGAGCAGAGATGTGGTCATGCGAGATGAAGTCACGGCAATCTCCCGGGATGTGGCGGCGCAGTCTTCGACGAGGCGTCACCGTATCTGCAAAGTGAAGCGCGGCGGTTGAACCGGCGCTTAACGGGACTTCACAGACCGGTGAACCTTCCGGCGAGTCCGGACCGGCAGCCTCCCCGCAGGATCGGCGGTTCCTTTTTCCGGACGTCCGGCCTCGGGCGGCTCTAGCCAGACGGCCGATGTATCGCTATACACTCGCCATCGAATCTCCGTTTGAACACGGTGCCGAGGTTGCCTCTTCCCTCGCGGGGCGGCGCCCGTGCACCCTTTTTGCCGTAGCAGGACTACCCCATGGCCGTTCCGAAGCGAAAGACCTCCCCCTCGCGGCGCGGCATGCGCCGGTCCGCCGACGCCCTCAAGGCCCCGACCTATGTCGCCGACAAGGATTCGGGCGAGCTGCGTCGTCCCCACCACATCGATCTGAAGACCGGCATGTACCGCGGCCGCCAGGTCCTCAAGGTGAAGTCGGCCGAGGCCTGATTCTTCGCTCCGTCATCGGTTCGATAAGGACCGGGACGAAACGACGTCATGAAACGCTGTCTTGCGAAAACCGCCTTCGGGCGGTTTTTTGCGTCGCCTGTCCCGATACGTCAGGCGCGACGCCGGCCCGTGCCGATCCGCGTCGTCTCGGCGTAGCGCGCCGTGGCGGAGCGCATACGCTCCGTGCGGGAGGCACGCATGGCCGGGTCGCCGCTGATGAGAAGCTGGGTCAGAAACTCGGCGTTCGGCCTGCCATAGGTAGCGCTCGACCTGCGTGAGACTGCCTCGCCGCCATCGACGACTACGAGCGTCCGCGCCGTCTCTCGATCCCCCTCGGGGACCGACTGTCCCGTTTTGGGGCGATTTCCCGTGCCGTTCTGTGACACTTATCGCCTTTCCGCCTGTGATGGGCAGAAAAGCGCAACGCGCGGGCCGACGTTAACGTTTCGTCAGCATTCCTTCAGGACGAAATCGGCGATTGGTTATTTGCGCCGCCGAGCTACTTCTTGGCGAGATCTTCCAGACGGTTCCGCATCTCCGCCATCTGCCGCTTCAACTCGTCGAGGTCGCTGTCGGGCGCGGGAGCCGCGCTCGATGGCTGGGTCGGCGTCGGCGCCGATGCGGAGGTCTTCATGCCGGAGAGCGGACCGGTGCCGAAGGTGGTGAACATCTTCATGGCATCGCCGAAGAAGCTCATATTGGCCCGCACCTGCTCCTCCATGGCGCTCTGGAACACCGAGGGGGCGAAGCTCTGGTTCATCTTCTCGCGCAGGCCGTCCTGGTCGCGGGCGAAATTCGCCATGGAGAATTCGAGGAAGCTCGGCACCATGGTCCGCATGCTGTCGCCATAGAAGCGGATGAGCTGGCGAAGGAAGGCCACCGGCAGCAGGTTGTCCTCGCCCGCCTTGTTCTCCTGCTCGAAGATGATCTGGGTCAGGACGGAGCGGGTGATGTCGTCGCCGGAACGGGCATCATAGACGAGGAAATCCTCCCCGTTCTGCACCATCGTCGAGAGGTCTTCGAGGGTGACGTAGGTCGAGGTTCCGGTATGGTACAGACGCCGGTTCGCGTATTTCTTGATAACGGTTTGCTGCGACTTACCGTTCTCCGCCATCCTCGTGGCCTTTCCCGACACATTCATTCCAGCGCCCAATCCCTTCGAGGCCCGATGCGCCGTCCGGGTATCATTTATCACTGCGCGTAAGCGGACCTTAAGGCTTTCGCCCGCCGACGAAAACAGCAATTTGGCCCTGATCCCCGCAGAATAGTGCCACACGCCGCGCGACGCCTTCGGTAACAAAGACCGGCAGGTCACTCGCCGACTCCCTCGCCGAGCTTCCGCACGCGCTTGACTTCACCTTGCCCAGCGCTTTCATCGCTTCAGTTGGCCTTAAGTGCGCATGCCCATCGGAGGGCTTCAACGTCGCGCGGGCTACCCAGAGGAGAACTTCAATGGCAGCGGAAGACATCGTCATCGTCGGAGCGGCGCGCACCGCCGTGGGTTCGTTCGGAGGTGCCTTCAACACCGTCCCGGCCCATGAGCTCGGCGCCATTGCGATCAAGGCCGCCCTGGATCGCGCCGGCGTCTCCCCCGACGACGTGGACGAAGTGATCTTCGGCCAGGTCCTCACCGCCGGCGCCGGCCAGAACCCGGCCCGCCAGGCCGCCATCAAGGCCGGCATCCCCGAGAAGGCCACCGCCTGGGGCGTCAACCAGGTCTGCGGCTCGGGCCTGCGCACCGTCGCCCTCGGCATGCAGCAGATCGCCAATGGCGACGCGACGGTCATCGTGGCCGGCGGTCAGGAATCGATGTCGCTCTCCCCCCACGCGCAATACCTGCGCGGCGGCCAGAAGATGGGCGACGTGAAGCTCGTCGACACGATGATCAAGGACGGCCTCTGGGACGCCTTCAACGGCTACCACATGGGCACCACCGCCGAGAACGTGGCCCAGGCCTTCCAGCTCACCCGCGAGCAGCAGGACGAGTTCGCGACGAAGTCGCAGAACAAGGCCGAGGCCGCCCGCAAGGAAGGCCGCTTCAAGGACGAGATCGTCCCCGTCACCGTCCCGGGTCGGAAGGGCGACACCATCGTGGACACCGACGAGTACATCCGTGACGGCGCCACCGTGGAGGCGATGGCCAAGCTCAAGCCCGCCTTCTCGAAGGACGGCACCGTGACGGCCGCCAACGCGTCCGGCCTCAACGACGGCGCTGCCGCCATCGTGCTGATGTCGGCCTCGGAAGCCGAGCGCCGGGGCATCACGCCGCTGGCCCGGATCGTGTCCTGGGCCACCGCCGGCGTCGACCCGAAGGTGATGGGCACCGGCCCGATCCCGGCCTCGCGCAAGGCGCTGGACAAGGCCGGCTGGAAGCCCTCCGACCTCGATCTGATCGAGGCCAACGAGGCCTTCGCCGCCCAGGCGCTGGCCGTGAACAAGGACATGGGTTGGGACACCGACAAGGTGAACGTCAATGGCGGCGCCATCGCCATCGGCCACCCGATCGGCGCGTCCGGCGCCCGCGTCCTCGTCACGCTGCTGCATGAGCTCAAGCGTCGCGATGCCAAGAAGGGTCTCGCCACCCTCTGCATCGGCGGCGGAATGGGCGTGGCCATGTGCATTGAGCGCACCTGAAGCGTTCCGGCACGATTGAATACAGTATAACGGCTGCGCCCCCGACAAAAACCTTGGACATCGTCCAGGAGAATTCTTGAGGGCGCAGCAAATTTAAATGGAATGGGCGGAAGGACACGGGTGCGCTAAGCCCCGGCAGTGCCGCTCATGTGCAAGAAATTGCACGTCACGATCCATCAGACGTCAAGAAAATTGGAGGAAGCCATGGCTCAGGAACGCATCGCCCTCGTCACCGGCGGAACGCGCGGCATCGGTGCCGCCATCTCGGCGGGCCTCAAGGCCAAGGGCTACAAGGTCGCCGCGAATTACGGCGGCAACGACGAGGCCGCCAACGCCTTCAAGGCCGAGACCGGCATCCCGGTCTTCAAGTTCGACGTCGGCGACGCCGCCGCCTGCGAAGCCGGCATCAAGGCCGTCGAAGCCGAAGTCGGCCCCATCGACATCCTCGTGAACAATGCCGGAATCACCCGCGACGGCGCGTTCCACAAGATGACCTTCGAGAAGTGGCAGGCGGTCATCAAGACCAACCTCGATTCGATGTTCACCTGCACCCGCCCCGTCATCGAGGGCATGCGCGCCCGCAATTTCGGCCGCATCATCCTGATCTCGTCGATCAACGGCCAGAAGGGCCAGGCCGGCCAGACCAACTACTCGGCCGCCAAGGCCGGCGTGATCGGCTTCGCCAAGGCGCTGGCCCAGGAAAGCGCCTCGAAGGGCATTACCGTCAACGTGATCGCGCCGGGCTACATCGCCACCGACATGGTGATGGCGGTGCCGGAAGATATCCGCAACAAGATCATCTCGACCATCCCCGTGGGCCGCCTCGGCGAGGCCGAGGAGATCGCCCGCGCGGTGGAATATCTCGCGGCGGAAGATTCGGGCTTCATCACCGGCTCGACCCTGACGATCAACGGCGCCCAGTACATCGCCTGACGCCTCCTCGCGGCATCGACGAGACGAAGGCCTGCCCCGGCGACGGGGCAGGCCTTCTTCGTTTTCGCAGACCGTCCGGATTCGGGAAGCCGAACGTCAGGGGGCTTTGGGTGCGGCGGCGGGCGTGGCCGCATCGGTGCGCTCGATCTTGGCGCTCTCGCGCAGCTTCAGGATGAGGTCCTGCTGCGACTTGCGGGTGAGGTACTGGTCCACCTGTTCCTTCATCTCGGCGAAGGTCGGCACCGGCTTGGTGCGCCGCTCCTCGACCTTGATCACGTGCCAGCCGAACTGCGTCTTGATCGGGTCGGAGACCTGACCGACCGGGAGCTTGAAGGCGGCCTCCGCGAAGGGGGCGACCATGCGCTCCTTGGTGAACCAGCCGAGATCGCCGCCCTCGGTCTTCGAGCCCGGATCCTTCGAGACTTCCGCTGCGATCTTGGAGAAGTCCTCGCCACCCTTGATCCGGGCCGAGATCTTCTTCGCCTCTTCTTCATTGTCGACGAGGATGTGACGGGCATGCGCCTCTTCCTCGGGCTTCATCGTGGTGAGGGTCTGGTCGTAGAGCGCCTTGGCGGCCTCCGGCGTCACCGCCTTCTTGGCCTCGCGCTCCAGATATTCGTCGAGGAGGAGCTTGCTCTTGAAATAAGCGAGCTTGCGCTGGAACTCGGGCGAGTCGCCGACCTTGGCCGCCTCGGCGGCCTGCGCGCCGACCTTGAGGTCGACCATGTAATCGATGAGCAGGTTCTTCTTCTGGGCCTCGTCGACGCCGGGCAGCGAGAGCGCCGGGTCTTCGGCCGCGATGGCGAGGTCGCCCGCGGTGACCGGCGAGCCGTTCACCTTGGCCACCACCGTCTCGGGCGGCAGCGCCGGGGCGGCCGGGGCAGCCGCCGCAGCCGCCGCAGCCGCAGCCGCAGCCGGGGCAGGCGGCGTCTGCGCCAAGGCCTGCAGCGGCAAGGCCACAGAGGCGAAGGGCAGCGCAACGGCCAGCGCCATGGCGCCCGAGCGCCGGAGAAGGAGAGGCGTCGTCATCAATGGGGATTCCTCGAACAGGTGGATGCCACGTCCATGAGGCTCTGTCCGGCCAGGTTGGAGACGTGGCAACAGCGAGCGGCGGGACGCCGCGGGCATCTGTGGGCGAGAGGTGGCGCGGGCAAGGGCGGAAGACAAGCGCATGTGGGGTTTCGGGCGAATCCGACCGATCACGATAAAGCGGTCTTAAGCCCGCATGCGCCATCCTTTCCGGACTTCCTGGGAGAGCGGCATGCGGACCAGCGTCATCATCACCACCGCTTGTCTCATCCTGTCCGCCTCGATCACGACGGCGCAGGCCCGCTTCAAGGGCGGACGCTCCGTTTCGGTCTCCCGTCCGGCTCCCTCTATCACTCCCGCCCGATCGGCTGCCCTGGGTGCTGGAATCGGCGCGTCGCGGCCCATCCGCTCCAGTGCACATGCGCCAGAGAACGATACCGTAGCGGGACGGGCCGTGACCTTGCGCCCCGTCCTCCCGGTCCCCGCGCCGGCGGCGAGGGAGATCCGCACGGCCGCGACATGGTGCGCCGACAAGCGCGTCGTCGGCACGGGCATGGGTTTCTGTGAGATCAACTGACGCCTGTATGTCCAGCGGCCGGCAGGAAGCTTGACAGGCCCGCGACCGAAGATTTCTTGAGATCGCGCAGCAGGGCGTTGAGCCGCGTCAGCCTTCGCCAGTCGTGGGGATACCGGCCCTTGTCTCTACTCTCTAATCTTTCGGCGGCGCGGCCGGATCGCCGTCGGCCGCTTCGTATCGCCCTGGTGGGCTGGGGAGCCATCGCGCGCCGGGTGACGCACCTTCTCGACGCTCGGGGCAGCGACGTCGTCCTGGCCGGCGTCGGGACGCGAGTGAGGCCCGATGAGGCCGACCTTCCCGCCTGGATCCGCTGGCTCCCCGAACCGGCTGCCCTAGCCGGGGTCGAGCCCGACATGGTGATCGAAGCGGCCGGACGGGCGGCGGTGGAACCCTGGGGCCTCGTGGCGCTCCGTCACGCCGAGAGCTTCGCCGTCTCGTCGACCAGCGCCTTCTGCGAGGCCGGTCTTCTTGACAGGCTCGTCGCCGCCGCGGAGGCGCGTGGAAGCCAGATCCTCGTACCCACCGGCGCACTCGCCGCCGTCGACGCCCTCGCTGCGGCCTCGATCCTGCCGTTGGACTGGGTGATGCATCGCATCGTCAAGCCGCCCGTGGCCTGGATTGGCACCTCGGCGGAAGAGTGGATCGATCTCGATGGCCTGACGGAGGCCACGACCTTCTTCGAAGGGACGGCGCGGGAGGCAGCCCGGCTGTTCCCGGCCAACGCCAATGTCGCTGTCATTCACGGCGCTCGCCGGCATCGGCCTCGACAGGACGCGGATCGCCCTGGTGGCGGATCCCCGCGCCACCGGCAATGGACACCGCCTCCAGGCGATGGGCGCTTTCGGGACCCTCGACATGAGCATCGAGAACCAGGCCCTGCCGGCCAATCCGAAATCCTCGGAGCTCACGGCCCTGGCTCTGGTCCGCATCATCGAGAACCAAAGAGCCGCTTTGGCGCTTTAGCAGATCGACTGCCGTCCGGTGACGAGCATGTCGGCCGCGCGCTCACCGGCTTTCGGAGTTGAAGGCAGTCCGCCCTTTCGGATGCGCCGTACAATATTTACCTCTATAAGCCCGGCCAACTCACGCCTTCTGATATTTCGATCGACCGCAGGTTCACGATGCTCGGCGCCCTCGCTAAGAAGATATTCGGCTCGTCCAACGATCGCCGCGTCAAGGGCTATCGCCCCCGCGTCGCCGAGATCAATGCCCTGGAGCCGGAGATCTCCGCCCTGTCGGACGAGGCCCTGCGTGCCCGGACGGACATGCTGAAGGCCGAGCTCGCTGCCGGGAAGACCCTCGACGATATCCTCGTTCCCGCCTTCGCCACCGTGCGCGAAGGGGCCAAGCGCGCCCTCGGCCAGCGCCATTTCGACGTGCAGCTCATCGGCGGCATGGTCCTTCACGAGAGCGGCATCGCCGAGATGCGCACCGGCGAAGGCAAGACCCTGGTGGCGACGCTGCCGGTCTACCTGAACGCCCTGTCGGGCCTCGGCGTGCACGTGGTCACGGTGAACGACTACCTCGCCTCACGCGATGCGGAATGGATGGGCCGGGTCTATCGCTTCCTCGGCCTCACCGTCGGCACCATCGTCCACGGCCTCGATGACGAGCAGCGCCGGGACGCCTATGCCTGCGACATCACCTACGGCACCAACAACGAGTTCGGCTTCGACTACCTGCGCGACAATATGAAGTACGAGCTTTCGCAGCTGTCGCAGCGCGGGCACAATTTCGCGATCGTCGACGAGGTCGATTCGATCCTGATCGACGAGGCGCGCACGCCGCTCATCATCTCCGGCCCCGTGGACGACCGCTCGGAGCTCTACGTCTCCGTCGACGCGCTGATGCCCCATCTCGAGAAGGAGCATTACGACCTCGACGAGAAACAACGCTCGGTCTCGCTCACCGAGAGCGGCAACGAGTTCATCGAGGATCTGCTTCGCGGCGCCGATCTGCTGAAGGAGGGTGACCTCTACGACGCCCACAACGTCAGCCTCGTCCACCACGTGAACCAGGCGCTTCGCGCCCACACCCTGTTCACCCTGGACAAGGACTACATCGTCAAGAACGACGAAGTGGTGATCATCGACGAGTTCACCGGCCGCATGATGCAGGGCCGACGCTACTCGGAAGGCCTGCATCAGGCGCTCGAAGCCAAGGAGCGGGTGACAATCCAGCCCGAGAACCAGACGCTCGCCTCGATCACCTTCCAGAACTACTTCCGGCTCTATTCCAAGCTCGCCGGCATGACCGGCACCGCCTCCACCGAGGCCGATGAATTCGCCGAGATCTACAAGCTCGAAGTCGTCGACATCCCGACCAACAAGGAGGTCGAGCGCGTCGACGAGGACGACGAGGTCTACCGGACGGTGGGCGAGAAGTACGACGGCATCATCGCCGAGATCGAGAAGGCGCATGCGCGCCATCAGCCGATCCTGGTCGGCACCGGCTCCATCGAGAAGTCGCAGCACCTCGCCGAGATGCTGACCAAGGCCGGCTTCCGCCAGCTCGACTATTCCGACCTGAACGCGCTCACCGACGTCTACGCCGCCGCCCGCGAAGGCCGCGTGACCAAGACCTTCGCCGTGCTGAACGCCCGCTTCCACGAGCAGGAGGCCTATATCGTGGCCGAGGCCGGCGTGCCGGGCGCCATTACCATCGCCACCAACATGGCCGGGCGCGGCACCGACATCAAACTCGGCGGCAACTTGGAGATGCGTCTCGAGAAGGAACTCGCGGGCGTGCCCGAAGGCGCCGAGCGCGACGCGAAAGCCGCGGCGATCAAGGCCGAGATCGAGGAGAACCGCGCCAAGGTTCTGGCCTCGGGCGAGCCCGCCGACCTCGCGGCCGGCCGCAAGAAGGCCCTCCCCGGCGGCCTCTACATCATCGGCACCGAACGCCACGAATCGCGCCGCATCGACAACCAGCTGCGCGGCCGCTCCGGCCGCCAGGGCGATCCCGGCCGCTCGAAATTCTACCTGTCCCTTCAGGACGACCTGATGCGGATCTTCGGCTCCGACCGCATGGACGGGATGCTCACCCGCCTCGGCCTTGAGAAGGGGGAGGCGATCATCCATCCCTGGATCAACAAGGCGATCGAGAAGGCGCAGCAGAAGGTCGAGGCGCGCAACTTCGACATGCGCAAGAACGTGCTCAAATACGACAACGTCATGAACGACCAGCGCAAGGTCGTGTTCGAGCAGCGCCGCGACTTCATGGGCCAGGACAGCGTGCGCGACACCGTGGACGAGATGCGCCACGGCGTCGTGGACGATCTCGTCGCCATCCACGTGCCCGAGAACGCCTATGCCGAACAATGGGACATCGAAGGCCTGCGCCTGCGCGTCGCCGAGGTGCTGAACCTCGACGTGCCGGTGGAGGATTGGGCCAAGGAAGAGGGCATCGCCGACGAGGAGATGCGCGACCGCCTGCGCACCGCCTCCGACGAGGCCTATGCCGCCCGCACGGAGAAGAACACGCCCGAGGTCATGACCTATGTCGAGAAGCAGGTTCTGCTTCAGACCCTCGACCATCTCTGGCGCGAGCATCTCGTCACCCTCGACCACCTGCGCCAGGTGATCGGCTGGCGCGGCTTCGCCCAGCGCGACCCGCTCAACGAGTACAAGTCCGAGGCGTTCGAGCTCTTCAACGGTCTCGTCGGCAGCCTGCGCGAGCAGGTGACCCAGCAGCTCGCCCGCATAGAGATCACCTATCAGGAGCAGGAGCCGCAGGGGGCGAACCCTTTCGCCAGCCCGGAACTGCCCTCCATGTTCGCCCAGCATCTCGATCCCGTCACCGGCGAGAACGAGATGGATTATGCCGGGCGCGGCACGGGCAGCGATGGCGGCGGCGGCCCGGCCTACGGCTATGCAGCGCAGGCGCTCTCCCCGGACACGGCGGTCATCGAGCGTGACCCGAACGACGCCACGACCTGGGGCCGCGTCGGGCGCAACGAGCCCTGCCCCTGCGGCTCTGGCAAGAAGTACAAGCACTGCCACGGCACTCTGACGGCCTGAGGCGGGCCCGCACGGCCGGACCTGCATCCGGCCGTGGGCTATTCGAAGGGGAGATCCGCATGCGGCAGACGACCTTCGGGCAGACCGGACGCCCCGTCTCCGTCATCGGACAGGGCACGTGGTACCTCGACGAGGCACACCGGCCCGACGCCGTCGCCGCCCTGCGGCGTGGCCTCGATCTCGGAATGAGCCATATCGACACCGCCGAGATGTATGGCGAGGCCGAACTCGTCGTGGCCGAGGCGATCGAGGGGCGGCGCGACGAGGTGTTCCTCGTCTCGAAGGTGTTGCCGAACCATGCCTCGGCCCGATCCGTCGTCACCGCCTGCGAACGCTCGTTGGCTCGCCTGAAGACGGACCGGCTCGACAGCTACCTCCTGCACTGGCGGGGTGGGACCCCGCTGGAAGAGACCATCGGTGCCTTCGAGGGGTTGATCCGGCAGGGCAAACTGCTCTCCTGGGGAGTCAGCAACTTCGACGTTTCCGACCTCGATGACGCGCTCGCCGTGGCCGGCGAGGGCCGCATCGCCTGCAACCAGGTTCTCTACCATCTCGGGGAACGGGCGATCGAACACGCCGTCCTTCCCTGGTGCGCGGCGCATGGCGTCGCATTGGTCGCCTACAGCCCCTTCGGCCACGACGATTTTCCGGGTCCGGACTCGGCCGGCGGGCGCGTCCTCGGGGAGATTGCCGCCGAAACGGGGGCGAAGGAGCGGCAGGTCGCGCTCGCGGCGCTGACCCAGTCGCCGTCCCTCCTGGCGATCCCGAAAGCTTCGCGAATCGCCCATGTGGAGGAGAATGCCGCGGCCGGTGACCTGATCCTGACGGAGAACCACCGGCAGCGTCTCGACGCCGCCTTTCCCCGTGGGCGCAAGCCGAAGCACCTGCCCATGCTCTGACGTAGGCATCCGTTCCGCATCGGCGACGAAGGCCGGGCGTGACCTCAGGACCACAGCGGCGGGGAGAAGCCCCGGTCATTCGAACCGTGTCCGAAAAGAAACCACATTTGCCGTCGAGCTAGACCGTTCGAGAAACGGACGGGAGCGAGACGGCATGGGGTATCCCCGATCGGCGACGACGGGACTTTACGGAGTCCTGCTGATGACGACGATGGGCCTCGGTGCCTGCAATTCCCCCACCACGACCGGCTCCCTCGGCGGCCCGGGCCTCGCGGCCAAACCCATGGCGGTGAGCGACCAAGAGCGCGACTGCCTCGGCCGCGCCATGTATTTCGAATCGAACCGCAGCGACTCCGAGGGCCTGCTCGCCGTCGGCACGGTGGTGATGAACCGCCTCGAAGCCGCCGCCTTTCCGAATAGCGGCATCTGCGCCGTCGTCGGCCAGCCCCGGCAGTTCGCCACCGGCGTACTCACCAAGCCCATGGCGGAGAAGGACCTGACCAAGGTCGCGGACGCGGCCGACGCGGTCCTGGCCGGCCAGCGCCATCCCAAGGTCGGCCGCGCCATGTACTTCCACACGGCGGGCCGCACGTTCCACTACAACAACATGCATTACGTTGCGGTGGCCGGCGGCAACGCCTTCTACGAGAAGCGCAAGCCCGGCGCCGTAGAGCAGGCCCGCCCGCCGGCCGCCCTGGCCTATGCGGCCGCACCGACGCTCGCCGCCCCCGAGGCGGCCCCGTCCGCATCGGTCCAGGCCGTCGCGAATTCGGCTCCCACCAGCGTTCCCGTGGCAACGGTGGCCGCCGCCGTACCGGAGGTGACTGGCACCCAGCCCGCTCCAGCGGTCCTGGCAGTCCAGGCTGAACCGGGTCGCGCCGTCGCCACCTCCCATGCCGCCGTGAGCCAGGGAGCGCATTCCAAAACCTCACCGAAGCCGGCGACGACAACACGGGTTGCTCATGCCCAGGGTCCGGCTGCCAGAGGCTCGGCCGGCAAAAGCCCGGCGACGCTGGCAGCCCTCGCCCCCGAGGCGCCTCCGCCGCCGCCCATCATCAACCTGCCGAGGCCGTGACCCGGCCGGTTCAGACGGTGACCTGAGTCCCCACTTCCACGACGCGGCCGGTGGGGATCTGGAAGAAGTCGGTGGCGTCGTTGGCGTTCTTGGCCAGCGTGATGAAGATCCGGTCCTGCCAGAGCGGCATGCCGGAATGCGCTGCCGGGCGGATCGAGCGGCGCGATAGGAAGAACGACGTCGCCATGATGTCGAACTTGAAGCCTTGCTTCTTCAGGAGCGTCAGCGTCCGCGGGATGTTCGGCGTTTCCATGTAGCCGAACTTCATCACGATCTTCGAGAAGTGCGGGCCGATCGGTTCCATGCGGATGCGGTCCGCATCGCTGGAGCGCGGCGTGTCCACGGTCTCCACCGTCAGGATGACGTTCTTCTCGTGCAGCACCTTGTTGTGCTTGAGGTTGTGCAGCAGGGCCGCCGGAGCGATCGACGGGTCGCTGGTGAGGAACACCGCCGTGCCGCGCACATGGTGGGGCGGGCTCTTCTCCAGCATGCCGACGAGTTCGAGCAGCGGTACGTCTGTCTTGCGGGTCTTGTTGAACAGGATGTTCACACCCCGCACCCAGGTCCACATCACGATGATGAGCATCCCGGCCAGCACGAGGGGCACGTAGCCGCCCTCGAACACCTTGAGCATGTTCGAGAGCAGGAACAGGAACTCGATGACGATGAACGGCATGATCGCGGCGGCGGCGGCGATCGGCGACCATTTCCACGACTTCCAGAGCACGATGAAGCCCATGCTCGCGGTGAGCAGCATCGTCCCCGTCACGGCGATGCCGTAGGCGGAGGCCAGCGCCGAGGAGGAGCGGAACAGCACGGCCAGCACCACCACGCCGATCAGCAGCAGAATGTTCACCTGCGGCAGGAAGATCTGGCCCGAATGCGATTCCGACGTGTGGCGGATTTCGAGGCGCGGCAGCAGCCCGAGCTGGATCGCCTGGCGCGACAGCGAGAACGCACCGGTGATGACGGCCTGGCTCGCGGTGACGGTGGCGATGGTCGCCAGGATCACCATGGGCAGAAGACCCCATTCGGGCACGAGCTGGTAGAACGGGTCGGTCGTGTCCGGCGCGTTGAGGACCAGCGCCGTCTGGCCGAGATAGTTCAGGGTCAGGCACGGGGCCACGAGGCCGAGCCAGGCCACTTGGATCGGCCGGCGTCCGAAATGCCCGAGATCGGCGAACAGCGCCTCGGCGCCGGTCACCGCCAGGAACACCGCGCCCAGCGCCACCAGGGCCCCGGTACCGTGGCCGAGGAGGTAGTGCAGCGCGTACCAGGGATTGAAGGCCTGGAAGACCTCCGGGCGCGAAACGATGTGCGGCAGCGCCGCGAGCCCCAGCGCCAGGAACCACACCACCATGATCGGGCCGAAGAAGGCCGCCACCTTGCTGGTGCCCCGGCTCTGCACCATGAACAGGGCGAAGATGATCGCCACCGTGATCGGCAGGACGTAATGCTCGAAGGCCGGGGTGACGAGCTTCAGCCCCTCCACCGCCGAGAGCACGGAGATGGCCGGCGTGATGACGGCGTCGCCGTAGAACAGGGATGCGCCGAGCAACCCGAGCATGAACACGATGCGCGAACCGCCGAGCGCCTTGCGGGCCAATGCCATCAGCGAGAGGATGCCGCCCTCGCCGTTATTGTCCATACGCAGCAGGATGACGACGTACTTGATCGTGACAATCAGCAGCAGCGCCCAGAGGATCAGCGACGTCGTGCCGAGAACTTCTTCGGTCAGCAAGATGCCGTCGGCCCTCGCCGGGCCGAGCGCCTCGCGGAACGCGTAGAGCGGGCTGGTGCCGATATCGCCGTAGACGACGCCGACCGAGCCGACGACCAGCGTCCAGAAGCTCGTCTTCCCATGCCCATGCTCGCTTGGCCCTGTCTCGGGACGAGCCGCGGGGTCGGGCTGAGCGCCGGGTACGCTCGGGGTGGCGGTTTGCGTCATGCGCTGTGATCAGGCTTCTGCGACGGGAAAGGGAATCGAACGAGGAGGCTTGGCTTTACGCTGGACTTCGACCGAGGGACCTTGGCGACCGACCTAGCGACCATCCGGATCGTGGAGGCCCTGTCTCCCGCCTCGCCCCGGCAACTCGCTGCCAGCCCGGCGACCCAAATCAGTGAGCGCGCATCTCCGCAGGACACCTCTGGGGAGGAGACCTGCGCGAAGCATGCCAGATCCGTATCACGCGGGCAGGGGGTCGAGAACGACGAACCCGTGACGAAGAAACCCTCTCCCGCGGTAGGTCGAGCGAATGCGTCCCGCGGCTGCACGACGCGGGACGCTAATCCTCACGACGGAGGATCTCACTCGGCGGCGGTGCGGGCACCCTGGCCGAAACGGCGCTCGATGTAATCGATCACCACCGTCTCGAAATCCTTGGCGAGCGTGGCACCGCGCAGGGTCATCGCCTTCTTGCCGTCGATGAAGACCGGAGCGGTGGGGGTCTCTCCGGTGCCGGGAAGCGAGATGCCGATATCGGCATGCTTCGATTCGCCGGGGCCGTTGACGATGCAGCCCATCACCGCGACGTTCAGACCTTCGACGCCCGGATAGGTCTTCTTCCATTCCGGCATCGAGGTGACGATCCAGTTCTGGATGTCGCGGGCGAGTTCCTGGAACGTCGTCGAGGTGGTGCGGCCGCAACCAGGGCAGGCAGCGACCATCGGCACGAAGGTGCGGAAGCCCATCGTTTGCAGGAGTTCCTGAGATGCCTTGACCTCGACGGTCCGGTCACCGCCGGGCTCGGGCGTCAGCGAATAACGGATCGTGTCGCCGATGCCTTCCTGCAGAAGCACGCCGATGGCCGCCGAGGCCGCCACCAGCCCCTTCGAGCCCATGCCGGCTTCGGTGAGGCCGAGATGGATCGCGTAATCCGAGCGCCGGGCGACTTCGCGGTAGACCGCGATCAGATCCTGCACCGCCGAGACCTTGGCCGAAAGAATGATCCGGTCCTTGGGAAGACCGAGCTCTTCGGCGCGCTGGGCCGAGGACAATGCCGAGCGCACCATGGCCTCGCGCATCACGGCGCGGGCATCGATGGGACGCGCGGACCGGGCGTTCTCGTCCATCAGATGGGTGAGCAGCGCCTCGTCGAGGGAACCCCAATTGGCGCCGATGCGAATGGTCTTGCCGTAGCGGACCGCCTGCTCGACGATGGTCGAGAACTGCGTGTCCTTCTTCTCCTTGAAACCGACATTGCCCGGATTGATCCGGTACTTGGCCAGTGCCTCGGCACAGGCCGGATGATCGGAGAGGAGCTTGTGGCCGATATAGTGGAAATCGCCCACCAGCGGCACGTGAACGCCGATGCGGGCGAGACGGTCACGGATCTTCGGGACGGCGGCGGCGGCCTCGTCGCGGTCGACCGTGATGCGCACGAGTTCGGAGCCCGCCCGCGACAGGGCGGCGACCTGCGCCACGGTGGCGTCGATATCCGCCGTGTCGGTATTGGTCATCGACTGGACGACGACCGGAGCTCCACCGCCGACGGTGACCGCTCCCTCGCCCTCGCCGACAGTCACGCCCACCGTGCGGTGGCGCGGCGCGGGACCGGCGATCTCCGGGCCGGTAATCGAGATGCCGGGGCCGAACGAATCGGCTGGGGTGGCTTCCATCATGGCGTCCATCGCTGACCTTACCTATGGCCTGGCCTGCCCTGGAGCGAGCGCCCGGCCATGGTCGTCTGGTATCGAATTCTACCGATCCTTTGCGAAGATCGGGTGAAGAGCCCGGTGACAGAGGGCTCTGCCGGTTAGCTGAGATGGGGCGTCGCGTGCGTCAAGCCCGCTGACCGCATGGGAGAACCACGGGGCAGGACGGACCGCGCACGACACTTTGGCCCAGCGTCGGGTGACATGTCTTATCCCATGGGCGATGTCGAGGGAATTGGCGCAGTGCGACATGTGAGTCACAGGGGCATCCCAAGCGGAACCGATCCATGCAGCCACCGGTTTGCTGCCCTGCGACCTTTGATGCTGCATTGCAGCATGCCCATGTGCACCCTCTCGATGCGCCTGTGCAAACCCGCCACGTGGAGCTGACAATGCTCGAATCCGAACCTTCCTCCCCGGTCGATTCGCCCTCTACCGATAGGGAAGTGGCCCAGTCGCGGCCCGTCTCGCGTCCAGCCGTCAGCCTCGCCGGTCCGAAAGCCGAGAAGACCGTGGCCCTGGCCCTGCAGGGCGGCGGCGCCCATGGCGCCTTCACCTGGGGCGTGCTGGATGCCCTGATCGAGGATGGCCGTCTCGCCTTCGAGGCCGTCACGGGTGCCAGCGCCGGCGCGATGAACGCGGTCGTGATGGTCGACGGATGGATCACCGGAGGGCCGGAGGGCGCCCGCGCCGCTCTCGACCGGTTCTGGCGCGAGGCGAGCCTCGACGGCGATTTGTGGCCGGCCCAGCGTGGGCTCTTCGACCAGCTGTTCGACCTCTGGAGCCAGAACCCGATCCTGGACTTCTGGACCCGGGCGCTCAAGACCAGCCCATACGTCTCCAACCCGCTCAACGTAAACCCGCTGCGCAAGGCCCTGGCCAAGCACGTGGATTTCGAACGCCTCCGGGCGGCGGAGACCGCCGGGATCTATGTCTCGGCCACCAATGTCTGGACGGGCAAGCTGGCCGTCTTCGAGCGGGATACCTTGAGCATCGATCACCTGATGGCCTCGGCGTGCCTGCCCACGGTGTTCCAGGCGGTGGAGATCGACGGCGTGCCCTATTGGGATGGCGGCTATCTCGGCAATCCGCCGATCTACCCACTCTTCCACGGTGCCCAGACGCGCGACGTGGTGCTGGTCCAGATCAACCCGGTAGAGCGCCGTGAGACCCCGCGTTCGCGCGAAGAGATCCAGGACCGGCTCAACGAGATCACCTTCAACGCCAACCTGATGCGTGAATTGCGCGCCATCGATTTCGTCGACGGCCTGATCGAGGACGGGGTGCTCGGCCGCAACGACTACCACCGCATGCTGGTCCATCGCATCGACGGGACCGGCGCCCTCGACGATTACAAGGCGTCCTCCCGGATGGATGCGCGGCTCGGCGTGTTCGAAGGCCTCCGCGACAAGGGCCGCGCGGCGGCGCAAGCCTGGCTCGCCGAGCATTACGAGGGGATCGGACGGACCTGCACGCTGAATCTCAAGGCGACCTATCAATAGGGTGCCGCCCGGTCGGATTAGCCGGCCGGGCTCGCGCGTTAACTGATTCATGACGGCCGAACCGACTCAGACCGCCTCCTCCATCGTCGACCTTCTGGTCCCCTTGCGACGCTATGCGCGCTCGTTGACGCGCGACACGCTGAAAGCCGACGATCTCGTCCACGACACCCTCGTCCGCGCGTTGGAATCCGGCCTCTCCGTGAGGCCGAACACCAACCTGCGGACCTGGATGATGACGGTCCTGCACAACGTCTTCATCGACGACCAGCGCCGCAAGCGGGTGGAAGCCCGCCACGCCGAATCCCTCGTCCAGATGAGCGACGAGAGCGTACCGCCCTCCCAGGAAGGGCAGGTGCGCCTCGCCCAGATCCGCCAGGCCTTCCTCACCTTGCCCGAAGAGCAGCGCGCCGCGCTCCATCTCGTGACCCTCGAGGGCATGGCCTATGCCGACGCGGCGGCGGTGCTCGGTATTCCCATCGGCACTCTGATGTCGCGACTCGGGCGTGGCCGCGCGGCCCTGCGCGCTTTCGAGGAAGGCGAGGCCAGCAGCGGCCGAAGCCGTTCCGGCTCCTTACCCGGACCGGGTTCGGGAAAGCCCGAGCGGCCACATCTGCGCCTCGTCAGCGACTGGAACGGCCAGGATACGAGGCAGGACATCCGCCTCGCATCCAAGGCCATGGGCGGTCCGTAACCGCACCGAATTCGAGGGCACTCGGTGACGAGTGTCAGGACTGCATGAAAGCGTCACCGCTTTCGATCGTTGAACTGGATACCGACCGTCATGATCGACCCGATCACCGACAGTGACCTCGCCGCCTTCGTCGACGGACAGCTCGACGTCATGCGCCGGCTCGAGGTGGAATCCTATCTCGCCCAAACGCCGGCGGCTGCCGCGCGGGTGATGGCCGAGATGCATGACAGGGACGCCCTGCGTCAGGCTTTCGCGCAGCTGCCCGGGCCGGGTCCGGAGCGCAACCGCGCGGCGGCCCGCCGCCTCGATCGATCCATGGCATGGCGGCGTGCCGGTGAGCGGCTGAAGCGTGCGGCGGTGATCGTGCTCCTCGTGGGCGCCGGCTGGATCGCGCATTCGGATACGGGCGTGTTCGGCGTGCCCGACACCTTCGCCGCGCCGGTCGACCCGGCCCTGGTCGCCGATGCGCGCCAGGCCAGGGAAGTGGCCCACATCCGCGCCCGCCTCGGCTCGCCCGCCTCGCCGAGCTACGACAAGGCCGGCATCTCGAGTGCCACCGGCATCGTCCTGCCGGACCTGCCGGGAGATTGGTCGGTGCGCGATGTCCAGATCGTACCCGCCCGTCACGGGGCCGGGGTCGAGGTCATGATCGACGCCCCCGATCTCGGCGAAGTCTCGCTGTTCGCAGCGCGGGGCACCAGCGAGGCGGCCTTCACCGGCGAGGTGGCGAGCCCGGGCGACGGGGAGACCGTCTACTGGACGGCGGGCCGTTCGGTCTATGCGCTCAGCGGCAACGGCCACCAGAGCGCGCTGCAAGAGGCGGCGCGTCGCCTCGCCTCGATCGATCCCGCCAAGCGCTGAGCCGGCGGATATCGCGACCCGGAGGCCGCGACGGAATTCAGCCGATCATCGACGGAACGCGGTCGTTTGCGATGAGTACGCGCGCCTCGGCCGCGTCCACATCCATCCGGGCAATCAGGGCCTCGGCGCCGGAGAAGCGTTCCTCGCCGCGGATGTAGCCCAGGAACTCCACCGCGATGGTCTGTCCGTAGAGATCGCCCGAGAAGCCGAATAGGTTGACTTCGAGCAGGGGAGCGCCGTCGTCGAAGGTCGGGCGCCGCCCGTAGCTCGCGACGCCGTCCCGGACCGATCCATCGGGTAGCCCGATTCGGACGGCGTAGATGCCGTGGGCGAGGCCACAATCGGGCAGCGCCACGTTCGCCGTGGGATATCCCAACGTACGGCCGCGCTTGTCTCCGTGCCGGACCTCTCCGCAGACGAACCAGCGGTAGCCGAGCAGCCGGTTCGCCAGGACGATGTCGCCCTGCCGCAGGGCTTCCCGGATCGCACTCGACGAGACGGGGGCTTCCCCCTCCCCGATGGAGACGGCAGGAATGATCCGGCATGCGAGGGAGGCCTCCGCGCAGAGCCGAGCCAGCACCTCCGGCGTTCCCTCCCGCCCGCGCCCGAAATGGAAGTCGTGGCCGATCACGACGCCGGACACGCCAAGATCGCGCTTGAGCAGTTCGTGGACGAAACCGGCGGCGGTCGTCCCCGCCATGAGCGCGTCGAAACGGCGCACGATCAGGCCGTCGAGGCCGAGACGGGCGAAGACGATCTCCTTGGCGGCCGGGCCCGTCAGCCGGAACATCGGCAGGTCGGGAGCGAAATAAGCGCGTGGATGCGGCTCGAAGGTCAGCATCACCGCCGGGAGGCCGCGCTTGTCCGCCTCCTCGCGGACGGCCTCGACCAGGGCGCCATGGCCCCGGTGCACGCCGTCGAAGTTCCCGATCGCCGCGATGGCCCCCGCTAGGGATGCCGGCACCGCCTCGTCCTCGCGGCAGATGATGAAAGGCCGCCCCGACGGGGAGCGGGCTGCGGGACGCGCGGAAAGGTCGTCGGCAGGCGCCATCAGGTTCAAGCGGTCTCGAAAATGCAGCGGCCGAAGGAGCGACCGAAGGGGGAATTCGCGCCGGAACCTGTCGAAAAGCCGGGGGAGGGTCAAGGGAAGTGACGGTCGATCAGTGCGGGATGCAAGATCCCCTGTCCAATTAACCGCTTCGCAATGCGGGCTGCGGTACTTTCACGAACGAGAGGCGGCGCGTGGCGGCGCTTCCCCAAGAAATATTGCCACTGATCCGGTCCGCGGCGCGCCGCACCGGCCCTGCACCGACGGAGCACCCCGACCCATGGCCCTCGATCTCGGCATGCCGATCCTCGTCGTGGACGATTATCAGACGATGGTCCGCATCATCCGCAACCTGCTCAAGCAGCTCGGCTTCGAAGAAGTCGACGATGCCTCTGACGGAACAGCGGCCCTGGCTCGGCTGAAGAACCGCAAATACGGCCTCGTGATTTCCGATTGGAACATGGAGCCGATGACGGGCTACGAGCTGCTGCGCCATGTCCGTGCCGACGAGGCCCTGCGCACCACGCCGTTCATCATGGTCACCGCCGAATCGAAGACCGAGAACGTGATCGCGGCCAAGAAGGCCGGCGTGAACAACTACATTGTCAAGCCCTTCAATGCGGCAACCCTGAAGAGCAAGATCGAGGCTGTCTGCGGCGCTTGAGCCGCAGACCCGCTTTCCCTTCTTCGACGAAGCAGAGTGTCGTGGAGCGATAGGCATGGGCGAGAAAGCACGGACGAACGGCCCTACGCTGGCATCGACACGCCCATCGCTGATCCGCGAGCTGGTCGAGATCGCCGACTACATCGCGCATGTCCGGAAGGAGATCGCGGCCCTGCGGGCGAACGAGCTCACCCGCGACCGGCTGCCGATGGCCCATGTGGAACTCGGCAGCGTCGTCGAGGCGACGGCCGGCGCGACGAACTCGATCATGACGGCAGCCGAGGAAATCCTCAGCCTGCCCAACGACAAGAACTACCGTGCCTCGGTCGAGTCACGGATGAACGACATCTTCGAGGCCTGCACGTTCCAGGACATTACTGGGCAGCGGATCGCGAAGGTCAGCGAATCCCTGCGGCAGCTCGAAAATCGGCTGTCGCGCTTCGCCACCGCAGTGAAGGCGAAGGACGAAAGCGGCACAGATCCGGCGGAGGTGGAGCGCCGGGTTCGGGCCGAGCTCCTCCTCCTCAACGGACCGCAGATCAAGGGCCCCGCCACGGCCCAGGACGAGATCGACGCTCTGTTCGCGTGATCAGTCGGGCCTCGCGGCTTTGGAACGATCAAGCCGCGGGAGCCTACCAGACCAATCGTTCGATGACGGCATCCGGGTGGACCTCCTGGCGGGCCAGCCATTCGGCCACCTCGCCGAGCGTGTCGTGTTCGGCCAGGACGCCGAGCTCCTCCGCGTGGATGCCGCGCGCCACCAGCAGGTTCGGGATTCCGTAGGCCGCCGCCCCCGCGATATCGGTACGCAGGGCGTCGCCGACGGCGAGGACGCGGGCGACGTCCGGCGCGGTGCCGCCATCAAGGTCCGCCGCCATGGCGAGCGCCGCCTCGTAGACGGGACGGTACGGCTTGCCGGCATAGGTCACTGAACCACCGATCTCCGCATAGGCTTGCGCGATCAGGCCGGCGCAGGGGATCAACTTCTTCTTGCGCTCGACCACGAGGTCGGGATTAGCACAGATCATCGGCACGTCCCGCGCCCGGAAGCCGGCCAGCGTATCCCGGTAATCCTCCGCCGTCTCGACCGTGTCGTCGAACAGGCCGGTGCAGACCACACGCTCCGCCTCACCGGCCGCCACGAGGCGGATATCGAGGCCATCGAAGATCGTCGCGTCGCGTTCCGGCCCGAGATGGTGGATGCGCTCGCCCGGATGCTCCGCGATCAGGCGCCGGGTCAGGTCGCCGGAGGTGAGGATGGCGTCATAGGCCTCGCGCGGCACGCCGTAGCCGTCGAGGATGGTCTGGACGCCGGCCCAGGGGCGTGGGGCATTCGAGACGAGGATGACGCGCCGTCGGCGACCGGCTTCGGGCAGGGTGCGGAATCGGATCAGCGCCTCGCCCGCTCCCCGATGAGCCCGCGTCCCGTCATGGAGCACACCCCAGACGTCGCACAGAATGAGGTCGTAGCGCTCGGCGACGTCTGAAAGACCGCCCAGGGTCGGGATCTGCGCCGGCGTTGTGGCGCGCGCGAACGGTTCGCTCATGGATCTGGCCTGACTGGCAAGGAATTCGGGGCATGACGGGATGGCCGACCGGTTAGGCCCGCCGGACTCCGAAATCAACGCATCGGGATCGAAGCAGGGGGCTTCAGCCGGCCCGGCGCAGGAAGTCGCGGAACGGCCGGCGCTGCGGCGGCGGTTCGGGATCGTCGCCGGGTTCCTGAGGTGATGGTGGCGTCTCTGGCGGCGCGGCTTGAACCGGAGCGGCGGCAAGGATCTCGGCCCGCACTGCTCGGGCCGGGGCGAAGACCGAGCCCTGCGCCAGCGGCACGTCGAGGTCGATGAGATCGGGAACGTCGCTCTCGCGCTCGACGGCGTCGGCGACGAGCCGGATGCCGGCCCGGGACAAGGAGGCGACGAGATCGTCCAGGGCGATATCGGGCATAGCCTGGCGGGGATCGGGTCGCAGGAGAAGATCGGCGGGCACCTTGACCTGACTGACGCCCCGATCGGCCAGGGCCAGGGGGTCGAGGCGCAGGTCAACGGGACGGTCCAGGGCGAAGCCCACGCGACCGCGCAGTTCTGCCAGGGCGCCGGCTTGCTCCGCGTCGAGGCTGCGCCAGCTCGACTGGGGCAGTGCGATCACGAGGCGTCCCGACTGCGCGGATTCACCGGCGAGCAGCCGCGGCAGCGTGCGCAGGAAGCCGGGCTCGAACAGGGAATGCGGCGACAGGCCGTACGTCACAGCCGCCTGACTGCCGCGTCCGCTGAGGTGGCGGGCCACCGTGGCGACGAGGGGAAGCATGCGGCGATCGAGTTCGGTGGTTCGCCCATGGCGTTCGAGGGCCGGCAGGAACAGTTCCGGCTTGAGAATGTCGGCGCCGAGGCGCAGGCGCGCCAGCGCCTCGTAGGACACGACCTTGCGTTGCGGCAGAGAGACGATGGGTTGGAGATGGACTTCGAGCCCGCCGCCATCGAAGGCCGCGACCATGACCGCATCCCGGCTCCGGTCCGGCCGAACCCGGTCCGCGACCGTCTCGGACCGCTCCTGCGGTGGCCAGGCGCGCGGCACCCAGGGCGCCGCAGCGGTCTCGGTTCTCGGCGGCGGGGAAGGCGGCGGGACGATAGAGGCATCTGCGGCGTCACGACGGGCGATCGGAGTCGGAGCGGGAGCGGCCGGTGGCGTTGCCTTCAGGCGGGCGATCTCTCCATCCTGCGTGGCGACCACGGCGGCGAGTTCGCGGACGATGCCGCTGAGCAGGCCGATTTCTGCAGTAACCTCCTCCACGGCGGCATCCACCGAGGATTCCTTAGGGGACTTGGCCTCCGCCGGGCCGTCCTCCTCGGCACGGGCGCGCTCGATCCGCATCTGCTGGTCGGCGATGAGCCGGGCCACCGTCTCCAGGCGCACGAGGCGTTGGGACAGGATATCCAGCTCTCCCGAAAGCTTCTCGCAGCGCAGGTCGAGCGTGCGCGCCCGGCGCGCGGCCAGGATGGCGACGAGACCACTCATGGCCGCCAGTCCGAAGGCGCCGCCGAGGGGGGAGATCACTGCGAGCGGCGCCAGGACCACGAACCCGATGAGACTCAGGAGCCACGGGCCCGTGCGTCGGCCGACGATCCGGGCCATCGGAATACTCTTATCCTCACGACGATCGAGCGGAGATCACGGGGCCTCGCTCACGGTTTACGCAAATCGAGACAGGCTCCGTTTGTCGCCGAGGCGGCGAGGTCCCACAAGATGGGCGCGGGCTGCGTGAACCGGTTTTTTGCCATGTGTTGCATGAGCTTCGAAGCTTGGCTTCAGCCAGCTTGGCAGCGCCCCCGAGGCCTCCCGGACCATCCCCCCTCGCGGCGGGAGGGGATTTGGCTCTACATGAGGTGCGAGACGTGACCCAGCGACGGGAGCGGTTGGATGGATACGAGACGGGTAGACCTGCTGATGCAGGTGGACGGCATGACCTGCGACGGCTGCGCTGAGGCGGTGCGCAAGGCCATTCTGCGGATCGATCCGGAGGCGCATGTCGCCGTCGACCGCGATCATGGCCGCGTGGCGATCACCACCGACGCCCAGAGCCTGACGATCGCCGAGGCGCTGAACCAGGCCGGCTACACGGCGACGGCGATGTCGGGCTGACTCCGCCCCGCACACCGCCTAGGCGGGCGACCCGCCCGAGCCTCGGCGCTCTCAAATGAAATTTTGCAGACGCGTTGAAAAATTCCGACGCGCTTTTGCTTGCTCCATCGCTCACAGTGATGGCAACGGTGAAGCATGGATTGTTCGCGGGTCGCCGCCGGACGCCGCGAACCCACGATCGTCCACAAGAAGCGTTAAGCGCGACACGCCATCGCGACGACAGACCGGGAGAGACCAATGCCCTCAGACATCGAGATCGCCCGCGCGGCTACCCTGCAGCCGATCACGCAGGTGGCCGAGAAGATCGGCGTGCCGGAAGATGCCCTGCACCATTACGGCCGGCATATCGCCAAGATCGACCATGCCTTCATCAAGTCGCTGGAATCGAAGCCCGAGGGTAAGCTCGTCCTCGTGACCGCGATCAGCCCGACCCCGGCGGGCGAAGGCAAAACCACAACCACGGTCGGCCTCGGCGATGCGCTAAACCGCATCGGCAAGAAGACGGTGATGTGTCTGCGCGAGCCCTCGCTCGGCCCGTGTTTCGGCATGAAGGGGGGTGCCGCCGGCGGCGGCAAGGCCCAGGTCGTGCCGATGGAGCAGATCAACCTGCACTTCACCGGCGATTTCCACGCCATCACTTCGGCGCACAGCCTCGCCGCCGCGCTCATCGACAACCACGTCTACTGGGCCAACGAGCTCAATATCGACGTGCGCCGCATCCATTGGCGCCGGGTCGTCGACATGAACGACCGCGCCCTGCGGTCGATCACCCAGTCGCTGGGCGGCGTCGCCAACGGCTTCCCGCGCGAGGACGGGTTCGACATCACCGTGGCATCGGAAGTCATGGCTGTGTTCTGCCTCGCCCGTGATCTCGACGACCTCGAGGCGCGCCTCGGCCGCATCGTCATCGCGGAGACCCGCGACCGCAAGCCGGTGACGCTGGCCGACGTCAAGGCTACCGGCGCGATGACCGTGCTCCTCAAGGACGCGCTGCAGCCGAACCTGGTCCAGACCCTGGAGGGCAACCCCGCCCTGATCCATGGCGGTCCCTTCGCCAACATCGCGCATGGCTGCAACTCGGTGATCGCCACCCGCGCCGGCCTCAAGCTCGGCGATTACGTGGTCACCGAAGCCGGCTTCGGCGCGGATCTGGGTGCCGAGAAGTTCATCGACATCAAGTGTCGGCAGGCGGGGCTGAAACCCTCGGCGGTGGTCATCGTCGCCACGGTGCGCGCCCTCAAGATGCATGGCGGCGTGTCGAAGAAGGAGCTCGGCTCCGAGAACCTCGACGCCCTGGAGAAGGGCTTCGCCAACCTCGCCCGGCATGTCGCCAATGTGCGCGGCTTCGGCCTGCCCGTCGTCATCGGCGTGAATCACTTCTACGCCGATACCGACGCGGAACACGCCAAGCTCAAGGAGCTGTGCCGCGAGAAGCTCGATGTCGAGGCCATCACCTGCAAGCATTGGGCGGAAGGCGGAGCCGGCGCCGAGGAGCTGGCACAGGCCGTGGTCAAGCTCGCCGAGGGCGAGCAGAAGCCGCTGACCTTCGCCTACGAGACCGACACCAAGCTCACCGACAAGGTCAAGACCATCGCCACCAAGCTCTACGGCGCGGGCGACATCCAGGTGGAATCGAAGGCCGCCACCAAGCTCGCCCAGTTCGAGAAGGACGGCTACGGCAACCTGCCGGTCTGCATGGCCAAGACGCAGTACTCGTTCTCCACCGACCCGAACCTGATGGGCGCTCCCTCGGGCCACCTCATCTCGGTGCGCGACGTGCGGCTCTCGGCCGGCGCCGGCTTCGTCGTGGTGATCTGCGGTGAGATCATGACCATGCCCGGCCTGCCCAAGGTCCCCGCCTCGGAGGGCATCCATCTCGATGCCAACGGGCAGATCGAAGGCCTGTTCTAGCCGGATGCCAATGGCCCCTCCTCTGTCGGGGGAGGGGCGCCGGCACGACATCGCGTGCTCCCCCGCCCCAGCTGTGATAGCCGGGTCAGCATGCAGTCCCGCCGGCCCCGCTCATGATTCCCTGGCTCGTCCTCGACACCGCACCGATCCCCGGGGACGAGGGCCAGTTGCGGCTGCTTCAGCGCGGCACCGAATTCTCGATCCAGCTCGGACATAACGAGTTGATGAACAGCCGCCTCAGCGGCTCAGAGAAAGCGCTCGCGACACT
Organism: Methylobacterium sp. SD274; assembly: GCF_017355285.1. NCBI lineage: Bacteria > Pseudomonadati > Pseudomonadota > Alphaproteobacteria > Hyphomicrobiales > Methylobacteriaceae > Methylobacterium > Methylobacterium sp. SD274. Next base: position 149,873 of record NZ_JADIJP010000004.1, read on the forward strand.
TGCGGCGGAGCGGGTCGGGGGCCGCGCGGGCGCGCATTTCCTGATCGGCGGTCTCGGCATGGGTTTCACCCTGCGCGCGGCCCTCGATGCGTTGCGCCCCGATGCCGCGATCGTCGTCGCCGAACTCGTGTCGAACGTCGGGGAATGGGTGCGCGGGCCATTGAGCGCCCTGTCGGCGAATGCCCTCGACGATACGCGGGTGGACCTGCGGATCGGCGATGTCGTCGGCGCGATCCGCTCGGCGACCGCCGCCTACGACGCCATCCTCCTCGACGTCGATAACGGCCCCGACGGGCTCACCCGGGCGGCCAATGACAGGCTCTATGACGGGGCGGGATTGGGCGCGGCCATGACGGCCCTGCGGCCCGGCGGCGTGCTCGCCGTATGGTCCGCGCATCCGGACCGGACCTTTACTCAGCGCCTTCGCCGGGGCGGGTTCGCCGTGGAGGAGGTTCCTGTCAGGGCCAATGTCACCAGCGGCGCCCGCCATACGATCTGGCTGGCGATGAAACCGGGGCGTGCGCCGCGCTGAACGCCGCCGGATTCACGCCGAATGTCGATTGCGCTCCAGGCGTCGGTTGAGCCGCGTGACGCCGTAGATTTCCGCCAGATGGCGACGGGCCGCCTTCACCGGCGCATCCTCCCGCTCGATGCGGGCCGCCTCGATCACCCGCAGCGTATGGGCGACGCAATGCTCCAGGCGCGTCGTGGCATGTCCCTCCCGGGAACGCCGATCCTGTGCCGAATTCTCGCCGATGGTCATGAGAAGTCCCCTCCCCGATCGTGATCGAAGGAGCTTCGTTAGCGCCGTGGTGCGGCGGCCATCGGGTGGAGACTTGGCTTCAACATGGCAGCTTGGCCGTGGCGCTGAGCCGCGACCGGACTCAATCGCGTGTGCTCCCCTCGTTGAACTTGTCGCGGCAGACATAGCCGACGAAGCATTTCGTCACGTCCTGGGTGAGCTCGTAGGCGGGTTTGGGCGCTTCCGGCAGGGGACAGAACCCACCGTCGCGGACGATCCTGTCGTAGGTGATCGGCCCCGTCGTCATCACGATGGCCCCGACGCGGTTCACCAGGGCGGCGGCGTCGGCGCAGAGCATGGCGGGGGTCGCCGGCCGCTCCTGCGCCGAGACGGCGAGAGGAGCCAGGACGATGCAGGCAACGAGCACGGATCTCATGGCGGAGTGATCTTTTCGAACAGGGAGCCGGGCGAATGCGAAGCCGACGGCGACGCCCGAGAGTAACCCAGGATAGCGTCCGGCGACCTCGCCGCCAATCCGCTTGATCTCTCACGCCGCTCGTTTCAGCGGCTCGGCGGCGGCGGCCACCGCCAGGGTGAAATCCAGCGCCTCGTCGATCCCCTCGCGCCAGAGCGAGGCGGGCGTCGGACGGGCGAGGACGAGCGCCCCCTCCGCTTCGCCATCGGCCAGGGTCACTTCGGCGCCGAGCTTGGTGGCGAGCCCGCGCATCGGGCCGTTCCAGCTGAGACAGCGGACATGAAGATCGCGGACGCCGCGGTTGCGCGCCGCCGAGACGATCCGCCGAAAGAGGGCATGGCCGAGGCCGTTGCGGCGGAACCCGCGCTCCACGGCGAAGGCCGCCTCCGCATCGCGGCCGAGGCTCAGCCCCGGCACGGGGCCGGTGAGCGGGCGCAATTCGCCGAGCGCATGCAAGGTCCCCTCGACGAAACCGCCGAAGACCAGCCCTTCGACCTTGAAGGCGCGGGCTGCATAGGCAACGGCCGCGGCATCGCTCACGGCGGCCATGAACCGGTTGGCTCTGGTATCGGGGTCGAGCCGCAGGAAATAGGCCTCGACCATGGCTCGGTCGCTGGGCCAGAGGCGCCGGACATTCGGTCCGGTCGAAATGGTGTCGGGCATTGTGCCGTCGTACTCCGGATGACATCGCGCTGATGTGCGCTGGCTCCGGGCGTGACCTCCCTCGAGGAGGCCACGAGATGGCATCGCCGCCGGTTTTGTGCAATGCAACAAAACGTCATCCGGCCGGCATGCCGTGCTTGATCCCTCCGGCGACGCGCGGCAGACCGGTCTTCGGGCCTGTCGCCGGACCGGTTCCATCGACGCGCACGCGGCCCTTGCGCCGTCCCGTATCCAAGGTCGCCATCGCCGTGAGTCCCCCCTCAGGTTCCTCATCCTCCGCCGGTTCGCAGGGCGGTGATTCTCCTGCCGGTCCGGTTTCGGCGCGCTACGACATGCTGGTCTTGTCGGGCGCCATCGAGCGCGACCCGGCTCAGACCCATCTGGTCCAGGCCCTCGACAGGCTGGTCCGGGATCTCGACCGTCGGCGTCGGGCGAAGAAGGGCAGCGCGCTCGGCTGGCTGTTCGGCCGCAGCGGCGACAGCGAAGGTCCGCCCAAGGGCCTGTACATCTGGGGCTCCGTCGGCCGCGGCAAGACCATGCTGATGGACCTGTTCCACGAGGCGGCGCCGGGCAAGAAACGCCGCGTTCATTTCCACGGCTTCCTGTCGGATGCGCATGAGCGCATCCATGCCCACCGGCAGGCCCTCAAAGCGGGCACGGCCAAGGGTGACGACCCGATCCCAGTGGTGGCCGACGCCCTGGCGGACGAGGCGACGCTGCTGTGTTTCGATGAGTTCACCGTGACCGACATCGCCGACGCGATGATCCTCGGCCGGCTGTTCGGGGCGTTGTTCAAGCGCGGCGTCACCGTCGTCGCGACGTCCAACGTCGAGCCCGACCGGCTCTATGAAGGCGGGCTCAACCGCGCGCTGTTCCTGCCCTTCGTCGCGGAGTTGAAGAGCCGGGTCGAGATCCTGAAGCTCGATTCCCGGACGGATTTCCGCCTGGAGAAGCTCGGTGGCGCTTCTGTCTATCATGTGCCTGCCGACGAGACGGCCGCCGCCGCCCTCGATCAGGCCTTCAAGGGGCTCACCGGCAAAGCCCGGGGCAAGCCTGCCACGATCCGCGTGAAAGGCCGCGAGGTGGCCGTGCCGGAGGAGGCCGCCGGCGTCGCCCGGTTCGGCTTCGCCGACCTTTGCGCCCAGCCGCTGGGCGCCGCCGACTACATGGCCATCGCCCATTCCTTCAAGACGGTGATCCTCTCGGACATCCCGGTGATGGGCGAGGCGAACCGCAACGAGGCCAAGCGCTTCATCACCCTCATCGACACGTTCTACGATGCCCACGTGAAACTGATCGCCTCGGCCGCCGCCGAGCCGACCGGTCTCTACACGGCGACCGAGGGCCGAGAGGCGTTCGAGTTCGACCGCACGGTCTCGCGCCTCATCGAGATGCGCTCATCGGAATACCTCGCTCTACCCCATGGGCGCGGTGATTCCGAGGCGAGCGGGTCCAGCTTCGGCCTCGTGGAGACCTGATCGAGGCGAAGTGCCGGACGGTTCAAGCACCGTTATGTCGAAGCGATTCGAAAGGTTTGGCGCTTCACCGAGGCCCGCTGGAGCGATGTCTGCAGAGCCGGCATAAACAACGAGCGACATTCGAAAGCGTCCCAGACGCCCGATACGTACTGTGCGCAACAGCACATCGAATCCTCGGCCGAGCTTCACGAAAGTGACGCCCGTGGCTGCCGGCCGTTGCACCGCAGCACCCCTACCGTTTAATTGGATTCATTATGAGGTACGGGGCGTGGGGGCTTCGTGCACTGCGACGGTTCCCTGTCGAGGGGTGCCGGATCCGCTGCCGCACCTCAGGGACGTTTCGATGCGGGACGGCGACGATGTCGCGCGCGCCCCGCGCCTGAGTGACGACCTCCAAGGTATTCGCGAGCCCAACGGATCGGTAGCCCGCCGATCTCGACCGGTCCGTGGCCTGATCGATGACAGGATAGACCGATGATCAAACTCACCGTGAACGGGGCTGAACGCAGCTTCGACGGCGATCCCGACATGCCGCTGCTGTGGTTCCTGCGTGACGAAGTCGGCCTCACCGGCACCAAGTTCGGTTGCGGCCAGGCCCTGTGCGGCGCCTGCACGATCCATCTCGGCGGCACTGCCGTGCGCGGCTGCGTCACCCCCATCTCCGCAGCCGAAGGCCAGGAGGTGGTGACCATCGAGGGGCTTTCGCCCGATGGCAACCATCCGGTCCAGGTGGCTTGGCGCGACCTGAACGTCTCGCAATGCGGCTATTGCCAGTGCGGGCAGATGATGCAGGCGGCCTCCTTCCTGAAGGAGACGCCGAAGCCCAACGACGCCCAGATCGACGAGGCCATGAGCGGCAACCTCTGCCGGTGTGGAACCTATCCGCGCATCCGCGCCGCGATCCATCAGGCCGCCGGAAACGCGCCGGCCGCCAACAAGGGAGAGCGCCTGTGATTCACGACGCACAGATCATGGCCGACCTCGCCACCGAGACGACCGCCGCCGCCCCCGAAGCGCCCAGCGCTCTCGCCAATGTCAGCCGCCGCGCCATGCTCGGCGGCATGGGTGCCCTGGTGCTCGCCCTGTCCTGGCGTGATTCCGCGCGTGCCGAGGACAAGAAGGACGAGCCGAAGAAATTCGGCGCCGATGCCATGCCGCATGGCTGGCAGGACGACCCGAAGGTGTTCGTGGCCATAGCGCCGGACGGCACCGTCACCATCACCTGCCATCGCTCGGAGATGGGCCAGGGCGTGCGCACCTCCGTCGCCCTCGTCGTCGCCGACGAGCTCGAGGCGGATTGGGCCAAGGTCAAGGTCGCCCAGGCTTGGGGCGACGAAGCCCGGTTCGGCAACCAGGACACCGACGGCTCGCGGAGCTTGCGCCACTTCTTCCCGCATCTGCGCCATGCGGGTGCGGCGGCGAAGGCCATGCTGGTCCAGGCCGCCGCCAAGCAATGGGGCGTGCCTGCAGCGGAAGTGAAGGCCGAGAACTCGGTCCTCACCCATGCCAAGTCGAAGCGCACGCTCGGCTTTGGCGACGTGGCGGCGGCAGCCTCCGAACTCGCCGTGCCCGCTCGCGAGAGCGTGACCCTGAAGGATCCGAAAGCCTTCAAGTTCATCGGCAAGGGCAAGATCGGCCTCATCGACAACCAAGACTTCACCACCGGCAAGGCCATGTACGGCCTCGATACCCGTCTCGACGGGATGCTCTACGCCCTCGTTGCCCGCCCGCCGGTCTTCGGCGGCAAGGTGGCGAGCTACGACGATTCCGAGACCATGAAGGTCCCCGGCGTGGTCAAGGTGTTCAAGATCGACACGCCCGAGATCCCGTCCGAGTTCCAGCCGATCGGCGGCGTCGCCGTCATCGCCAAGAACACCTGGGCGGCAATGAAGGGCCGCGACGCCCTGAAGATCACCTGGGACGACGGCCCGAACGCCCATTACGATTCGGTCGCCTTCCGCGGCGAGTTGGAGAAGGCGGCACGCGCGCCCGGCAAGGTCGTTCGCAACCAGGGTGACGTCGACGGCGCTATGGCGAAGGCCAAGCAGCGGATCGAGGCCGAATATTTCGTGCCCCATCTCGTCCAGGCCCCGATGGAGCCGCCGGCCGCCACCGTGCGGATCAAGGACGGGTTCTGCGAAGCCTGGGCCTGCACACAGGCTCCCCAGGCGACCCATGACCGCCTGGCCAAGAAGCTCAACCTGCCCGCCGACAAGGTGCGGGTGAACGTGACGCTGCTCGGCGGCGGCTTCGGCCGCAAGTCGAAGCCCGATTACGTGCTCGAGGCGGCCCTGTGCTCCCAGGCCGTGGACGGTGCGCCGGTCAAGCTCACCTGGACCCGCGAGGACGACCTCCATCACGGCTACTACCACACGATCTCGGTGGAGCGCCTGGAGGCCGGCCTCGACGACAAGGGCATGCCGGTGGCCTGGCTCCACCGTTCGGCGGCGCCCACGATCGGCTCGATCTTCGCCGCCGGCGCCAAGAACGAGCTGCCCTTCGAGCTCGGGATGGGGCTGACCAACACGCCGTTCGCCGTGCCGAATATCCGGCTCGAGAACCCGGCGGCCGACGCGCATGTGCGCATCGGATGGTTCCGCTCGGTGTCGAACATCCCGCACGCCTTCGCGATCCAGTCGTTTGTCGCCGAGTTGGCGCATGCGGCGGGCAAGGACCCGAAGGAGTACCTGCTGGCCCTGATCGGCCCCGACCGGGTGATCGACCCGACCACCATCGGCGATGTGTGGAATTACGGCGAGGACCCGGCCCGCTACCCGATCGAGACCGCGCGCCTGCGCGGCGTCATCGAGGCGGCGGCCAAGGGGATCGGCTGGGGCCGCAAGCTGCCGAAGGGACGGGGCCTCGGCATTGCCGGGCATTACAGCTTCGTCACCCACACGGCGGTCGCCGCCGAGGTCGAAGTGGGCGCCAAGGGCGAAGTCTCGGTCAAGCGCATCGACATCGCCGTCGATTGCGGGCCGCAGGTCAACCCGGAGCGTATCCGCTCGCAGATGGAGGGTGCCGTCGTCATGGGGATGGGCTTGGCCTTGTCGGCCGAAATCACCTTCAAGGACGGGCGCGCGCAGCAGAACAACTTCGACGGTTACGAGATCACCCGTCTCGACGCCGCCCCGAAGGAGCTGCACGTCCACCTGATCCAGAACAACGACTACAGCCGTCCGCTCGGCGGCGTCGGTGAACCGGGCGTCCCCCCCGTGGCGCCGGCCATCGCCAACGCGGTCTTCGCCGCCACCGGCCGCCGCATCCGGCAGCTGCCGATCCGCGACCAGCTGAGCTCGTAAGACCGCAACACTCTTCGGCCCCTTTCTTGTAAGGGGCCGAAGATTTTCCGGATCAGCGACGTCATCCCGGGGCTGCGCAGCAGAGTCCGGGATCTAGAAACGCCGACAGCGCAAGGTCCTGTACCTTTGATGGCTCTGGATTCCGGGCTCGCCGTCGGCGCCCTGGAATGACCACGTCATATTAAGGTGGTCCCACCCTCACTCGGCCGCCAAGACCTGCGCCTCCCGGCCCCCCTCGCGATACTCGCCCCAGGCCTGTTTCAGGATCTGGACCGAAGAGGTGAGGAAGATGCCGGCCATGAGGGCGGCGACCGCGAGGTCAGGCCAGGCCGACGTGGTGCCCCAGACGGCGAGCGCCGCGCCCATCACCACGATGTTGCCGATGGCATCGTTGCGCGAGCACAGCCAGACGGAGCGGACATTGGCGTCGCCGTCCTTGTAGCGCATCAGCAGCAGCACCGAGGCGACGTTGGCGGCCAAAGCCAGCAGGCCGATCCCGCCCATCCATTCCGCGCTCGGCACGCCGAGAACGAGCGTCTGGTGGATCGTCGAGCCGAAGACCCAGACCGCCATCAGGCTGAGGCTTACCCCCTTGGCCAGAGCCGCCAACGAGCGGGTGCGAAGGCTCGCACCGATGACCGCGAGGCTGAGGCCGTAGGTGACGGTATCGGCCAGGAAGTCGAGGGCGTCGGCCTTCAGCGCCTGCGAACCAGCCGCCTGGCCGGCCGCCATCTCGGTGACGAACATCGCACCGTTGAGGGCGATGACGAACCACAGCACCCGTTTATAGCGCGGATCCACCCCGTCGAAGACCGGAACGCCCCCGCCGCAACCGCAGGATTCCTCATGCGGCGAGGCCTTCGGAGCCTGCGTCGCCACGGCGTGGTCGTGCGCGCCCGCCGTGTCATGGTCATGATCGTGGGAATGCACGTGCGTGTGGGCTTCAGTCTGGTTCAGGCTCGTGCCGCAGCAGGATTCGGCCATGGCTCTCTCCTCGTTTCGTCGTTAAACAGAAGCCTACAAGCTCTAGCGACTAGAGGATCAAGCGGAAAATGACGTTCTCGATCGGAATCCTGTCGCGCCGCGCCGGAGTGAAGGTGCCGACGATCCGCTATTACGAGCAGGTCGGGCTGATGCCGTCGCCCCCGCGTACCGACGGGCAGCAGCGCCGTTATGGCGACGCCGAGGTGGCAAGGCTCAACTTCATCCGTCACGCGCGCGAACTCGGCTTCGAGGTGGATGCGATTCGCGAACTTCTCGCCATGAGCGCGCAACCGGAGGAATCCTGCGCCGAGGTGGACCGCTTGGCGCGACGGCACCTCGCGGAGGTGGAGCAGCGCATCACCCGGCTGATCGCCCTGCGTACGGAGCTGCAGCGCATGGTGACGGAATGCGGGCACGGGCGGGTGGGGGAGTGCCGGGTCATCCAGGTGCTGGCCGACCACGGCGAATGCGACCACGACCATGGCGGTGGGCGGCCGGGATCGACAGGGTTCGCCGAGGCGTAAACTTCGCCGCGTCAGGGGAGCCGAAGGGGCCGGACACGGGTTGTCCCGTCACAGCCCCCTTGAGGATACCCCATGATTCAGAAATCCCGTCCCCTCGCCGTGTTGCTGGCTGCCGGCTTCACCGTCGGCCTCGCGGCGGGCCCGGCCCTCGCCTCACCCTGTTCGGAAGAGATCGCGCGCCTTGAGACGCGGGTGAAGGACGAGGCGACGGGCGCCATCTCCGCCTCGACCTCGGGTAAGGCGGCGGCCGGCGCGCGCGAAGGCCAGGGAGAAACCGCGCAGGGAGGCAATGCCTCCACCCCGGCCGCTCCGCCGGAGAAATCCGCTGAGGCGGGAAAAGGCGCCGATGCCGCGATGCAGGCCAAGGTCGCCCTGGACGAGGCGCGCACCGCCGACGGCAAGGGCGACGCCCAGGCCTGCAACGCGGCGGTCGAGCGGGCCAAGAATCAGCTCGCCAAGGCTCCGTGAAGCGAAGGGCCGATGGGTCCGGTCGAGCTTTCGGGCATCGTCGCGGCGCACCGGCCGGGGGAGCCCGGCACGGTGCCTGCGGCCTGCACGTGGGCCGGATGGGCGATGGCCCAGCGGGTCGTGAAGGATGTCCTGGCAAATCGTGAAAAGAGAAGGTTTTTCTTTTTGAGGCCGTTTCGGACATCCGCCCCGACCAGCGTCGTCTTGGCGAAGACGTGGAGTGTGCGGCGCTCGGCCCATCCCCGTCTTTAGGCGGCGCAGAAGGGCCGCCGCCGACGTATCGAGGACCCCTGTGGGGGTGTTACGCAGCCGCGCTCAAGGCGTGTTTGTTGCCCTGAATGCCGGCACAAAGATCGTCGATCTCCGCAAGATCTAGACTTTCACCTGAGTGACTTGCAATTGCATCGATCAGGTGATCTTGCCGAGGATCGAAAGGATGGCCCTGAAGGCGATAGAATTGATAGTAACGCAGCGCCGCTAATACGGTGTCACGTTCTCGCACTGTGATGGTGATGGTCTGCATTCTTTGAAGATCTCCCCTTCATGCGATTTTTGCTCTCCGAACACTTGAATCCGACTCAGTGAGCGAGAGCGTTGTAACCCCGCTTCGGCGCAGCCGTCCACAGCTGGAAACCATTCGGTAACCCTGTTTGCGGATCGGCGGGGGGCTTGGCCGGACGCAACCCTTTGCACCGGCGCCGTTTCCTCCCGGAGGTATGGCTGGCGGATTTATTTCGCTTCGAAAAATGTAAAATGTCATTGACAGATAAGGGAAAACGGGGCGCTCGCCCTAGAAGCTTGGCCTTACAGACTTTTTACGGAAATGGATAAAATTGTTCTTAACCATTCCCTGGCAGCCTACCGGTCAGGGCCGACCCAGTCCCTCCTTGGGAAGTCGGCATGAGCGGAGTTCCCCTCATGACCAAAATGCAGCCGGATGACGGGCAGGACGGTCGGACGCCGCGGGGCAGGCCGGTATCGCTCACGGCGAGCGTGCGACGCCATCTCGGTTTGAACCTGCGGGCCCATTACGCCGATTCGCTGATCGAACCGGTTGGCGAACGCATCGAATCCCTGCTGTCGAAGCTCGGTCGGCGGAAGGGGTGACCCGTTACAGGCGCGATCCGTCAGAGGGATGAGCGAGACGACACACAGCGTTCAGAATTGCGGTGCTATCGGTCGCGGCTACGTGCTGGACCTGCCCGGCCCGTCTTCCGCCAACCCGCGAAATCCCATCCCATGACCGTCCTCGTTCTCGTCGTCGCCGGAAACATCCTGCTCGCGACCCTGTTCTCCCTGGTCGCCCTCGCCTCCGACTGAGCCGTTCCTCGAAGGGACGCCTGCGCAGGCACTGCTCCTTCCAGACCAAGCCTGTCCCGATCTCCTGATTCTCAGGCGTTCGGCAAGCCCTTCTGCCAGCATAACCGGCTGCGGGTTCCCGCATCCGGTTTTCCGTCGTGTCTGGCCGGAATGTCGCGCTATCGCTGCTCCATGACCGACCCCACCTATGAGACACTCCGCGCGTACGGACCCGGGAAACCGGGCTGGATGCTGCAACGCACATTGGCGCCGGAAATGTTACGGAACGTTCGTTCTATAGAACTAGCCGACCGAGGCTTTATATTCTCCCTTCGCGGCTATAGATAGAACATATTTCTATAGCAAATGTTTTCCTCCTCACGCCTTCGCTTTCGTAAGGAGAATTGCCTATCTAGAACGAAAGAGCCCCCCCTCGGTCAAGCTTGACATTGTTCTTTAAAACGAACGAAACCTAGCGCCACCGAGGCGTCGGGACGGCTTTGTCCCGCAGCCGCGATGTAGCCGGAGACGAACCTGTGAGCTCGAACCTATCCTCCACGCCGAATGCCCGCCGTCTGTCCAACCGCAGACGTGTCATTGCCCTGTGCGCCGGTTCGCTCGGCCTGGTCTCGGCAGGGTTCGGGTCCGCGCTGTTCGCCGCCGGCAGCGCCCAGGCGCAGACCGAACTCCTCAACGTCTCCTACGACCCGACGCGGGAACTCTATAAGGAGATCAACGCGGCCTTCATTGAGGAGTGGAAGGCGAAGACCGGCGAGACGGTCACCATCCGCGCGGCCCATGGCGGCTCCGGCTCGCAGGCCCGCACCGTCATCGACGGCATCCCGGCCGATGTGGTGACCCTCGGCATCCCCTCCGACATCGATGCGATCAGCCGCATCTCGAAGAAGATTCCTGCCGATTGGCGCACCAAGCTGCCCAATGAAGGCCTGCCCTACACCTCGACCGTGGTGTTCCTCGTGCGCAAGGGGAACCCGAAGGACGTGAAGGATTGGGGCGATCTCGTGAAGCCCGACGTGAAGGTGATCACCCCGAACCCGAAAACCTCGGCCGGCGGCCGCTGGAACTTCCTCGCGGCCTGGGGCTACGCCTACGAGAAGGAAGGCAAGAACGCCGACAAGGCCAACGCCTTCGTCGGCCAGCTCTACAAGCAGGTGCCGGTGCTCGATACCGGCGCGCGCGGCTCCACCGTGACCTTCGCCCAGCGCGGTCTCGGCGACGTGCTGCCGACCTGGGAGAACGAAGCCTATCTGGTGTTCGAAGAGTTCGGCCGCGACAAGTTCGACGTGATCGTTCCGCCGACCTCGATCTACGCCGAGCCGCCGGTCGCCCTCGTGGATGCCAATGTCGACAAGAAGGGCACCCGCAAGCAGGCCGAGGCCTATCTCCAGTTCCTCTATTCGGACGCGGCGCAGGCGATCTTCGCCAAGCATCATTACCGCCCGATCAAGCGTGAGGCCGCCAAGCCCGAGCATCTGGCGCAGCTGCCCGAACTGAAACTTTTCAAGATCGAGGATCTTCAGGGCAACTGGGACGATATCCAGAAGAAGAACTTCGACAATGGTGGGCTGTTCGACCAGCTGAGCAAGCCGGCGCCGTAGCGCGCCTCTCTCCGGCCGACGATAGGCACACATGTCGCGGTATGCGCGCTACCCTGCCCTCCTCCCCCTTGCGGGGAGGAGTAGGAGGTGGGGGTGGTTGGGCGACCCTGATGCTGCGGAGGCTGGCGGTGCCACCCCCACTCCTGGCCTCTCCCCACAAGGGGGAGAGGGACGCGCTCTGCCTTGAAGAGCAGGTGTGTGAATCTAGCAGCCGTCACGGGGAGGGTGCCCAGGGAGCAGGGGGCGACCTCAGCCGGACACCGTGCCCGCTTCCCGACCCGCCGATGTGTGAGCAGGCGATCCATTATCAGGACCACCCCATGGCAGAGCCCCCTCTGCGTCCGAGACGACGCTTCCGTCAGCCCAGCGTGATTCCCGGCTTCGGGATCACCTTCGGCTATACCCTGACCTGCCTCGGCATCATCGTGCTGCTGCCCCTGGCCGCTCTCGTCGCCCGCGCCTCCGGTCTCGGCCTGTCGGGAATCTGGGCGGTCGCCACCGATCCGCGCGTCGCCAGCGCCCTGCGCGTAAGCTTCGGGGTTTCGCTCCTCGCGGCGCTGACCGCCTCGGTCTTCGGCTTCCTCATCGCCTGGGTTCTCACCCGCTACCGGTTTCCCGGCCGCAAGATCGTGGACGCGGTGGTGGATCTGCCCTTCGCCCTGCCGACCGCCGTCGCCGGCATCGCCCTGGCCTCCCTCTATGCCCCCAACGGTCTCGTGGGCGAACAGCTCGCCAAGCTCGGGATCGAGGCCGCCTATACGCCGGTGGGCATCTACATCGCCATGGTCTTCATCGGCCTGCCCTTCGCCGTACGGACGGTGCAGCCCCTGATCGTCGAGATCGACAAGGAGATCGAGGAGGCATCGGCCACCCTCGGCGCCGGCCGCTGGCACACGCTGGTGAAGGTGGTGCTACCGCCCCTGATCCCGGCCGTGCTCACGGGCTTCGCCCTCGCCTTCGCCCGCGGCGTCGGTGAATACGGCTCGATCATCTTCATCGCCGGCAACCTTCCCTACGTCTCCGAGATCGCCCCGCTCCTCATCGTCATCAAGCTCTCGGAATTCGATTATGGGGGCGCCTGCGCCATCGCGACGATCATGCTCGGGATCTCGTTCCTGACCCTGCTCGCCATCAACCTGATCCAGGCCTGGAGCCGCAGGAGGTTCGGTTATGTCTAGCGCCGTTGTCGGAAACCCGGATGTCCGGGATCCCGATCTCCAGGCCGGAGGTCCGCCCGCCCGCGCACGGAGCGTGGTCACGGAAGGCCGTGTCGTCCGGGTGGTGTTGATTGGGATCGCGGTGGTCTTTCTCGCCCTGTTCCTGGTGCTGCCGTTGGTGACGGTGTTCATCCAGGCCTTCGCGAAAGGCTGGTCAGCCTATCTCGCCGCCTTCACGGAGGCGGATGCGCGCTCTGCGATCCGCCTGACCCTGCTGACGGCGGCCATCGCCGTGCCGTTCAACCTCGTCTTCGGCATCATGGCCTCCTGGGCCATCGCCAAGTTCGAGTTCCGCGGCAAGAACCTGCTCGTGACCCTCATCGACCTGCCGTTCTCGGTCTCGCCGGTGGTCTCGGGGCTGATCTACGTACTCGTCTTCGGGGCCCAGGGCCTCCTCGGCCCGTGGCTGATCGCTCACGACATCCAGGTGATCTTCGCCGTTCCCGGCATCGTGCTCGCCACGATCTTCGTCACCTTCCCCTTCGTCGCCCGCCAGCTGATCCCGTTGATGCAGGAACAGGGAACTGCCGAAGAAGAAGCGGCGCTGACCCTCGGCGCCTCCGGCTGGCACGCGTTCTGGACCGTGACGCTGCCCAACATCCGCTGGGGCCTGCTCTACAGCGTGCTCCTCTGCAACGCCCGGGCGATGGGCGAATTCGGCGCGGTGTCGGTGGTCTCAGGCCATATCCGCGGATTGACAAATACGCTGCCGCTCCACGTGGAGATCCTCTACAATGAGTACAACTTCGTTGCCTCTTTCGCCGTCGCTTCCCTCCTTGCCGGCCTCGCTCTTGTCACCCTCCTCGTCAAATCACTCCTCGAATGGCGCTTCAGTGCCGAGATCGCAGCGGGCGCACGGGGTCACTGACCCGGTGGGTTCGTCCACGGCGATCCGGGTCGAGAACCTGTCGAAGACCTTCGACACGGCGGCGGTGCTGCACGACCTCTCCCTCGACGTGCAGGCGGGCGAATTGCTGGCGTTGCTCGGCCCCTCGGGCTCGGGCAAGACCACGCTGCTGCGCATCATCGCCGGGCTCGATTTTCCCGATCGCGGCCGCATCATCTTCGGCGGCGACGATGCCACGCGGGTTCCGGTGCAGGAGCGGGCCGTCGGCTTCGTGTTCCAGCATTACGCCCTGTTCAAGCATATGAGCGTGGCCGAGAACATCGCCTATGGCCTCAACGCCCGGAAGCGTGCGGACAGGCCGGCCAAGGCCGAGATCAAACGCCGGGTCGGTGATCTCCTCGACCTCATCAAGCTCTCGGGCTTCGCCGACCGCTACCCGTCGCAGCTCTCCGGCGGCCAGCGCCAGCGCATCGCGCTCGCGCGCGCCCTGGCCGTGGAGCCCCGCGTGCTGCTGTTGGACGAGCCCTTCGGCGCCCTCGACGCCCAGGTGAGGAAGGACCTGCGCCGCTGGCTTCGCGAGATCCACGACCGCACCGGCCAGACCACGATCTTCGTGACCCATGACCAGGACGAGGCGCTGGAGCTCTCCGACCGCGTCGCCGTCCTGTCCAAGGGCCGACTCGAACAGATCGGCACCCCGGACGAGGTCCAGGAAAACCCGGTCTCCTCCACCGTGCTCAAGTTCCTCGGCGACACGATCGAAGTCGAGGCGATCGTTCAAGGGGGCGAGGTGCGGGTCAACGGCCGGCTGACCCCGGTCAAGGCACCGGCCGGCCTCGTCGGCCCGGTCAAGCTCTATGCGCGACCGTGGCAGCTGCAATTCGCCGAGCCCGACCAGGCCCATCTCGAAGGCCATGTGCGTTCGTCATACCGCAGCCAGGGCCGCCAGCGGATCGAGGTGGACCGCCCCGAAGGCAAGACCGTCGTGGTGGAGGCCTCCGATACCCACCGCCTCGCCGCCGGCCGCCCGGTCGGGCTCAAGATCATCGCCGGCTACGTCTTCAAGGATTGAGGAGCCGGACGATGCGGCCCCGAAACCGCCGAGGAAACGGTTGCGCTTCCTCGGCGGATCGGCTGTGACTCCCGCCGTCGAACACGAGAGGGAGCATCCGGCATGTCGGGTCACGGAGCCATCGAGGGCTCGAACAAGAAGGTCGCGCTGCTGATTTCGGTGCTGGCGCTGTTCCTGGCGCTGGCCGAGACCCTGGCCAAGGGGGCGCAGACCGAGGCGCTCAGCGCCAACGTCGAATCCTCCAACCAATGGGCCTATTACCAGGCCCGCACCATCCGCGGCACCATCCTCAAGACCGCCGACGAAACCCTCGCCCTGATCCCGCCGGAGACGGCCAACGCACCGGCCATCGCCGCCAAGCGGGCCGAATGGGCCAAGACCATGGCGCGCTGGGAATCGGACCCCGCCACCGGCGACGGGCGCAAGGAGCTGCAGGAGAAGGCGCGGGCCTCGCAGGAGCATCGCGACCTCGCGCTCCACCGCTACCACCATTACGAATTCGGCTCGGCCGCCTTCCAGATCGGGATCGTGCTTGCCTCGGCCCAGGTCATCACCGGCATCGCCGCACTGACGCTGGCGGGCGGGTTCCTGGGCGTGGCCGGCCTCGTGATGCTGGGCTTCGGCCTCTACGCGCCGCACTTTCTGCCGTTCTTCCACTGATACCGGACCTCGATGAGCCGGACTCATCGAGGTCTGCCCGCGCGACGGCGCGGCGGCGGTCGTCCGTAGGACCTCACCGACCCTGGTCTATGGGTCAGGTTCAGTGAGGCCTGATATGAACCGGAGCATCGCCCCCGCCACGCGGCCCGTCGGGGCGGACCGTGTCCGGCCCGGATTTCGCAGGTCGGACGGCGCACTTGCGAAGACGGGGCGCGATCTTCAGATCACGGTCTGTCTGATGAGCGATCGCACTGCCGCATGGTGGCGCGACGCTGCGGATGAGGCGGACCGGGACCGATGATCAGCGCTTTCGACCTGTTCAAGATCGGGATCGGCCCGTCGAGCTCGCATACAGTGGGGCCGATGGTGGCGGCCCTCGATTTCCGCGAGCGGACGCGGCGGCGTCCCGGCCTCGCGCGCATCCGCGCCGAGATCTTCGGCTCCCTCGCCTGGACCGGGCGTGGGCACGGGACCGATGTCGCCATTCTTCTCGGCCTGCTCGGCCATAGCCCCGCCGGGATCGACCCCGACCGGGTCGACGAATACGTGGCCGAAGCGAAGCGGACGGGCAGGCTCGGCCTCGGTGGACCGGCTTTCGCCCTCGAGACCGATCTCGTCTTCAACTTCACCGAGGTGCTACCGGTCCATACCAACGGCATGCGGTTCCGCGCCCTCGACGAGCATGGCGGCGTGCTCGACACGGTCACCTGCTATTCCATCGGCGGCGGCTTCGTGGTCGGCGAGGAAGCGGCGGCGGTGGGCGAGGCAATGACGTTTCCGCTGCCCTATGCCAGCGCCGCCGATCTGCTGGCGACATGCCTGCGCACCGGTTTTTCCATCGCGCAGGTCCAGCGCGCCAACGAGGGCGCGAGCCGCAGCCGCGAGGCCATCGACGAGGGGCTGGACGCAATTCGCGACGCGATGTTCGCCTGTATCGACCGGGGTCTGCGCCAGACCGGCGAACTGCCCGGCGGCCTCAAGGTGCGGCGGCGGGCCAAGAAGCTGTTCGAGGATCTGGAGGCCAACCGCCACCTCAACGCCCGGCCGGCCCACGAGATCATGGACTGGATCAGCCTGTTCGCCCTCGCGGTGAACGAGGAGAACGCTGCCGGCGGCCGGGTGGTGACAGCCCCCACCAACGGCGCGGCCGGGATCGTCCCAGCTGTGTTGCGCTACGCCCGCGACTTCTGCCCCGGCTGGTCGGACGAGCGCGGCCGCGAATTCCTGCTGGTGGCGGCAGCCATCGGTGGTCTCATCAAGAGCCGCGCCTCGATTTCCGGCGCGGAAGTCGGCTGCCAGGGGGAGGTCGGCTCGGCGGCGGCCATGGCGGCGGCCGGCCTCGCCGCGCTGCTCGGCGGCTCGACCCTGCAGATCGAGAACGCGGCCGAGATCGCCATGGAGCATCATCTCGGCATGACCTGTGACCCGATCGGCGGCCTCGTCCAGATCCCCTGCATCGAGCGCAATGCCTTCGGCGCCAACAAGGCGGTGGTGGCCGCCTCCCTGGCACTACGCGGCGACGGCATCCATCGGGTCAGCCTGGACGAAGTCATCGAGACCATGCGCCAGACCGGCAACGACATGCAGGCGAAGTACAAGGAGACCTCGCTCGGCGGCCTGGCGGTGAACGTGGCGGCGTGCTGAGGGAGGGCGCATCCCCTCGCCCCGCTTGCGGGGAGAGGGCCGCGACGACCCCGTCGTCGGCGCGGCGAGGCGGCAGCCGAGGGTGAGGGGGCGCGTCCGAAGGAGCCTCATCCGAAGAGTCCCCCTCACCCTCGCTCCGGCTTCGCCTCCGCTCATCGCAGTCACGGCAAGGTGTCCGCGATCCTCTCCCCGCGCACGGGGAGAGGGGGAATGCGCGCGACCGTCAGCGGCGTCCCCGGTCCTTGCCCTCCGCCGCCCGGCGCAGGGCCTCGGCGAACGCACCGTCGGGGGCCGGGCCGCGTGGCGCCGGGGCCGGCGCGGGTCTCTGCTGTGGCCGTGAAGAGGAGCGTTCCTCCGGCCGCCCGCCGCGCGGCGCACCCGCTTCCTCCGAGCGCATGCTGAGCGCGATGCGCTTGCGGTTGGCATCCACCTCGACGACGCGCACCTGCACCACGTCGCCGGGCTTCACCACCTCGCGCGGATCCTTCACGAACCGGTCGGCCAGGACCGAGATGTGGACGAGACCGTCCTGGTGGACCCCGATATCGACGAAGGCGCCGAAGGCGGCGACATTGGTGACGACGCCTTCGAGGCGCATGCCGGGTCGGAGGTCCGAAATCTTCTCGACGCCCTCTTGGAAGGTCGCGGTCTTGAAGGCCGGTCGCGGATCGCGGCCGGGCTTTTCCAATTCCGACAGAATGTCGGTGACCGTGGGCAGGCCGAAGGTCTCGTCGGTGAAGCGCTTCGGGTCGAGGCTCTTCAGGATGGGGCCGTTGCCGATGACGGCCTGGATGGGCTGTCCGGCGGCGGCGAGGATGCGGCGCACCACCGGATAGGCTTCCGGATGCACGCCCGACGCATCGAGGGGATCGTCGCCATCGCGGATGCGCAGGAAGCCGGCGGCGAGTTCATAGGCCTTGGGCCCGAGGCCCGCGACCTTCTTGAGGCTTGCGCGGGTGCGGAACGGACCCTTCTCGTCCCGCGTCGTCACGATGTTGGCCGCCACCCGCTCGGAGAGACCGGAGACGCGGGCGAGCAGGGGCGCGGAGGCAATGTTCACGTCGACGCCGACGCCGTTCACGCAATCCTCCACCACCGCATCGAGGGCTTTGGAAAGCTGACCCTCGCCGAGATCGTGCTGATACTGACCGACGCCGATGGCCTTCGGCTCGATCTTCACCAGTTCGGCGAGCGGGTCCTGCAGGCGCCGGGCGATGGAGACAGCCCCGCGCAGGGTCACGTCGAGGCCCGGCAATTCGGCGCTGGCGTAGGCAGAGGCCGAGTAGACCGAGGCGCCGGCCTCCGACACCATCACCTTAGTGAGGTGCAGTTCCGGCTGCTTGGCGATGAGTTCGGCGGCGAGCTTGTCGGTCTCCCGCGAGGCGGTGCCGTTGCCGATGGCAATGAGCTCGACCTTATGGGCGCGGCAGAGCTTGGCCAGCGCGACGAGCGCGCCGTTCCAGTCGCGGCGGGGCTCGTGCGGGTAGATCACGTCGGTGGCCGCGACCTTGCCGGTGGCATCCACCACCGCGACCTTCACCCCCGTGCGGAAGCCGGGATCGAGGCCGAGAGTCGGCCGGGCACCGGCGGGGGCGGCAAGCAGCAGGTCGCGCAGGTTTCCGGCAAAGACACTCACGGCCCCGGTCTCGGCCACCTGTTTCAGGCGTCCGCGCAGGTCGGTGTCGAGGGCGGGTTTCAGCTTGGTGCGCCAGGTCCGGCGCACGGTCTCCATCAGGAAGCGGTCCCCCGGCCGGCCATGATCGCCGATGCGGAAGGCGCGGGCGATGCGCAGTTCCTGCCAGGAGGGCACGCCCTTCTCGGCCACGTCGCCGGGGGCGTCGGTGATGTCGAGGTCGAGGATGTCCTCCTTCTCGCCCCGGTACAGGGCCAGGATGCGGTGCGAGGGCAGGCGCGTGAGTGGTTCGGAGAAGTCGAAATAGTCGGCGAACTTCTCGCCGGCCGCTTCCTTGCCCTTCTTGACGCTGGAGGTCATCCGGCCGCGCTGCCAGACCGTGTCGCGCAAGGCGCCCACCAGTTCCGGGTCTTCGCCGAACCGCTCGATCAAAATCGTGCGGGCGCCTTCCAGGGCGGCATCCACGTCGGCGATGCCCTTGCCCGCATCGACGAAGGCGGCGGCAGCCTGTTCCGGCGCGCGTTCGGGATGGGCGAGCAGCGCCTCGGCGAGGGGGCCGAGCCCGGCCTCGCGGGCGGCTTGCGCCTTGGTGCGGCGCTTCACCTTGAACGGCAGGTAGAGATCTTCGAGCCGCGCCTTGGTGTCGGCACCGAGGATACGGGCCTTCAAGGCCGGGTCGAGCTTCCCCTGGCCGTCGATGCTCTCGAGGATGGCGGCGCGGCGCGCCTCCAGGTCGCGCAGATAGGCGAGGCGCTCCTCCAGATCGCGGAGCTGGGAATCGTCGAGGCCGCCGGTGACCTCCTTGCGGTAGCGCGCGATGAACGGCACCGTCGACCCGCCATCAAGGAGTTCGACGGCGGCAGCGACCTGCCGCTCGGCGACCTTGAGCTCCGCCGCGATGGTTGCAGTGATGGCGGCCATGGAATCCTCGCGCGCGTGAAGGGGCCGCGGTGTCTACAGGCCGGGCCGGAGAGCGGTCAAACCGGAGGGGTGATCCGGTGGATTCTCGAAGGCCGATCCTGGTGACAAATGCCGCGTGTCGATACCGATCGGTCAGGTGCGGCCGATGGACAAAGGTCCACGCCCGGCGGAGACTTACTTCAACAAAAAACGGGTTTGGGAGAGAAATGCCATGAGGCTCAGGCTTGGTCTGGCCGTGCTCGCCGTCGCCTTCGCAGGCGTGGCCGCAGCAGAGCCCCCGACCTTCCAGGTCGATCCGACTTGGCCTAAACCCTTGCCGGACAACTGGATCATGGGTCAGGCGTCCGGCGTCGCGGTGGATGCCGAGGACCGGATCTGGGTGGTGCAGCGCCCGCGCTCCCTCACCGATGACGAGAAGGCCGCGAGTCTCAACCCGCCGCGTACCAAATGCTGCCACCCCGCTCCGCCCGTGCTCGTCTTCGACCAGGCGGGCACCCTCGTCAGGTCATGGGGCGGGCCGGGCGAAGGCTATGACTGGCCGCAGAACGAGCACGGCATCCATATCGATCACAAGGGCTTCGTCTGGCTCGCCGGCAATGGCGAGCAGGACGGGCTGATCCTGAAATTCACGCCGGAGGGGAAATTCGTCCTGCAGATCGGCAAGCAGGGTCCCCAGACCAACAGCCTCGACACGACCCGCCTCGGACGGCCCGCCGCCATGCAGGTGGACCCCGAGACCAACGAGCTCTTCGTCGCCGACGGTTACTTCAACCACCGGGTCATCGTGTTCGATGCCGAGACCGGAGCGTTCAAGCGGATGTGGGGCGCCTACGGCAAGCCGCCCACCGACGAGACCCTGCCCGCCTACGACCCGGCCGCCGCCCCGGCCCAGCAATTCCGCAACCCGGTCCATTGCGTCCAGATCGCCCGCGACGGGCTGGTCTATGTCTGCGACCGGGCCAACGACCGGGTCCAGGTGTTCCGCCGCGACGGCAGCTTCGTGAAGGAGTTCTTCGTGGAGAAGACCACCCGCGCCAACGGCTCGGTCTGGGAACTGGCGCTCTGGCCCGACCCCGACCAGACCTACCTCCTCAATGCGGACGGCGCCAACAACGAGGTCCGCACCCTCAAGCGCGACACCGGCGAAGTGCTCGGCGCCTTCGGCCGCAACGGCCGCATGGCCGGCGACTTCCACTGGGTCCACAACCTCGCCGTGGACAGTCGGGGCAACGTCTTCACCACGGAGGTGGACACGGGCAAGCGCGCGCAGAAGTTCTTGTTTCGAGGGGAGATGGTGGTGCGGAAGCGGGTGGGGCCGTAGGGGTCGGAATGGGAAAAAGTGGGCCTCGACTCATGGTGTTCGCTCTCGCGGAAATAGGGTAGGCCTTGAAGTAGCCGTCGCCGCGAGACTGATTATGTCGCTGACTAACCTTCTGGTACCGACCTACAGGAACATGTTGCGGACGCTGGCCGGGCTGCTGGACAAGGCAGAGCATCAGATGGCGGATCCGGCCAATGGTCTGCTTTCGGCGCGTCTGGCACCGGACATGTATCCGTTGGCGTCACAAGTGTGCTTTGCCGCCTACCAAGCTCAGGAGGCGACGTTCCGCCTTCGCGGTGAGGACATTCCCCTATCGCTCGCCGCCGTGGCGGCCGAAGGGCGTAATGCCGGCGAGGTGCCCGGATCAATGGCGGATGCACGGGCTCGTATCACCGAGGCATTGGCGCTTCTGGACGGCCTCCCGAACGATGCCCTCGATGCCGGTGCGACTCTGCCAATCGTGATCGAGCTTCCGGGCAACATCACGTTCGATATGAGCGGCGAACAATACGCTCGGGATTGGGCTCTGCCTCAGTTCTACTTTCACATCGTCACCGCCTACGCCATCTTGCGGCATTACGGCATCACACTCGGCAAAGCCGATTATGTGCCTCACATGTTCGCATATCTCCGGCCCGGATCACTGCCATCAGCATGACCGGAGAGCGGCTTGGCTGCCTGCAACCCGCTCCCATCCCTCAAAACCGCCCCGCCACCGTCAATCGCACCGCCATCGGCTCCACCGGATGCAGATGCGTGTCCGCCACCCCGCTCGCCGGCTCTCCCCGCAGCCGCGACTCATAAAAATAATCGATCTGGCTCGCCTTGACGTTGAGCAGGTTGAGGATGTCGAGCTGCACCGTGAGGCCGTTCTCGAAGTTGTAGCCGATGCGGCCATTCACCAGCGTGGTCGGCTTCGAGCGGACGGAATTGTCCTCGATGAGCGGGCGCGACCCGAAATAGCGAAGCCGCATCGTGCCGAACCAGCCGAGCGCGTCACCGAGGGTAAAGCCGGCCGCCGCGATGGCGGTGGGGGCGGCGGGAATGCGGCTCCCCGCTGGGTCGCGATCGGCGAAGCGGGCATGGGTGACGGTGAGGTCGGCATCGACGGCGAGCCAGGGCGTGACCGCGTAGTGGTTGGTCCACTCGATGCCGGTGCGCCGGCTCGGGCGGCTCGGCTCGGTGGTGCCGGCATCACCCACGAACAGGTTCTCGGAATCGAAATCGAGCTGGAACAGGGTCACGGTCGATTCGAGGCCGGCGATGGAGCGGTTGCGCAAGCCCACCTCCGAGCCCACGGAGCGCACCAGCAGCGGCACCCGGTCGAGGGGGAACAGAGGGTTGCCCGGATCGACCGTAATGGTCGCGCCCCGCGCGTCGTTGGAATGGAAGCCCTCGCCGTAATTCACGAACAGTTCGGTCTCGGCCCAGGGGCCGAACACGACGCCGAGCTTGGGGCTGACGATGCCGTCCCGCGCATGGCCTGAGTTCAGCGGATTGTTCGATCTCACGCTCGCGTCGTAGGCGTCGGCGCGAAGGCCGACGCTGGTGCGCAGCCAGTCGGTCCAGCGCAGGCGATTCTCGAAGTAGAGCGCGGCGCTGCCCTCCTGCACGCGGTCGTCGCGCACGGTGGAAAGCGAGGTGCGCGCCCGCGTGTTGAACAGGCCCACATGGATGTCGTCGAACCGGGTCTGCACGCCGATCTCGTTCTCCATGGGCAGGCCGAACAGCTCACCCTTGAACACCCTGGCGATCTCGCCGCCGGCGACGGTGCGGCTGTCGAGCTGGCGGAACTGGTCGCCGTTGACCGGATCGTTGAGGAAATAGGTGAAGTTGTTGAACAGGTTGAGGTTCGAGCGGATGACGTAGGCGCTGGCGCGGGTGACGCCGCCGTCGTCCGACCGGCTCCAGCGGCCCGACAGGGAGAAGCGGCTGGCAGCGCCGCCATCGCTCGGATCGAGAGTGCCGAAGCGGCCGATCACGCCTTCGGAAATGGCCCGCTGCGGAACCTGGTTCGTCGCCGTCCAGCGGTTGGAATAGGCCATGCCGGTGAGGGAGAACCCGTCGAGGGCAGTGCCCTGGCTGTAGCGCAGCACGCCGTTGAGCTTGCGGATGTCGTCCGGCACCACCCAGGGGCCGTCATAGACCTGAGCCTCGCCGGCGGCGAGGAGCGTCCCCTCCCCGAGGGGTGCGGAGGCGATGGTGAGCGCCCGCTTGTAGCCGAAGCTCCCGAGGGAGGTGAGCGCGAATGGGCGGGGCACCGCGTCGATCGTGTCGATCCGCACCGATCCGGCGGAGGCGAAATCCCCGTCACGGGCGAAATACGGGCCCTTGTGGAACTCCACCGCGCCGACGAGTTCGGGAATGAGGAAGTTGATGTCGGCATAGCCCTGGCCGTGGCCATGGGTGCGCATGTTGGCCGGCATGCCGTCGATGGTGATGGCGATGTCCGTGCCGTGGTCGAGGTTGAAGCCGCGCAGGAAGTACTGGTTGGCTTTTCCCTCGCCGGAATGCTGCGTGACGATGAGGCCGGGCACGGCCTCCAGCACCTCGCCGGGGCGGGTCACCGGGCGATCGTTGAGGGCCCTGCCGGTGATGACGCCCGAACTCGACGTCAGCGCGGGAGCGGACAGGGCGCCGAACGCCTCGGCCCCGCCGGTTCCACCCGTGGCCCCGCCGAGACCGGGACCGGCCGCTGCAGGGGGCGGGCGCATGTCGGCGGCCACGGAGAGTTCGTTGAGGGTCGCCTCGGCGGTGGTTGCCGTCTCGGACTGGGCAAGAACCGGCGAGGCGGATGCCAGGAATCCGACAGCGAGGAGCGGGGTAACGAGACGGGCGGACACAGGCGGAGACCTCGGGCAACGGCAGTGGCACGTCACCGCGAACGAAGCCGATCCCTACGCGAGCGCAGGCCTCGACACCCCACCAGGACACCCCGCCCGATGCGTTTCGCGTGTGACCACGACTGACGGCAGGTCTCCTGGCTCGCGGGTCGACGCCCTCTCATCGTCTTCCCAGAAGCCGGAGCCTCCAGTGACGTGTTGATGATGGGCTCGCCGCTTACAGTTGCGGGGGCAGCCGCGGCATCGGACGCAAGATCCTCACCGCGTTCCCTTTTGATCCCCCGAAGAGGAACCGTCAGTCTCAGGCTAGGTCGGCCGCGACGAGAGGGTCAATTGCGAGATGATCCCGCACCGATCATCGCCGCTGCCCTGTCGCATTGCAGCAACGTCCGGCGTCAATCCGGCAGAGCGTCGAGGTTCTTCGGCTCCTCGATGCGGCGGCCATTCTTCTCGGCCCGGAAGCGCTTGCCCATCTCGTAGGCCGATTTGCGCATGCGCATGATCCCGCCGAGCGGCCGGTGCGCGGCCAGCCCGTGCCAGGGGCTGAACGACAATCCGTCATCGACATAGGCGGCGCGGGCCTCGCTCCAGCTGGCCTGCGGCGCGGCGGTGAGGGTGGCGATGGTACGGTAGGGGCTCGCGGTCTCAGGCCAGATTACGGAGGCGTCCTCCACCGGCATGTCGTCGAGGTTCAGGCACAGCTGCGCCCGCAATTCCCAGGTGCCGCCGTGGATGCGAAAATGCTCTATCACCGCCTCGCGGATCGCGTCGGCGGCGCTCGTGTCGTCCAGAGGCTTGTTCGCCAGCGCCCTCATTTCGGGAGAGACCGGGACGAGGGAGATCTTGGCGATGTGATCGCCGAAGCGCAGCGGAACCTGACTGTAGAAACTGTCGCCGAGGAGATGCGTCTCGGGCTGCCCACCGAGGGTCGCCAGGGTCGGGCTCGGCGAACCGGTGGTCGCGACGACCGCGCTCTGCACGCCCCGAAGCGCCGCCGATGCGGCCTTCTTCAGTCCCTCCGCCCGATCGGTGGTCTTGGCGAGGAGCTTCAGCGTCGCCAGGAACGGCTTCGGTCCCGGCGCCGAGAAGGTCGGGCCGTTGACGAGCACAAAATCCTGCGTGGCATCCCCTTCCGATCCTTCGAGACGCTCTCCCTCGACACCGAGGACCTTGATCGCCACGCCGCGCGGGGTGGAGACGCTGTCGTCCAGGATGTCGCCCGGAATGGTCGAGAAGCGCATCACCACCGGATAGCGCCCCGGCTTCGCGAACAGGCCCTGCGCCAGTTCGGGGGACAGGTCGGTCGCCACCTCCAACTCGGCCCTCAGCGCGCCATGCGCCTTGGCATGGACGCTGCGGATTGCATGACCGCCATCGGCGAGCGTCTTCTCGCTGATGGAGCGCATGGTCTCGTTCAGGGCCCGGCTGGTCTCGGCCTCATCGGCTTCGGGGATCTCGACGGCGGGCGTGTAGCGCAGGTAGGGGGTCTCGGTCGCCAAGGGTGCTGCTCCGGGGAATGGCGGATTCCGCGCCCCGAGGCGTTTCGACGGCCTCGAGAGAACCGTGCGGCTCCGCAACTTGGTGTTGTTCCAAGGTAGGACTCCCCGGCCGGTACTCTCGTTCCGATCCCTGTCGCACCTCGCCAAGTCGTGAGGTTGCCCGGCGATCAGGCGGCGTTGTCCCAGGTCTCGCTGATCGGGCGACCGGCGCGCATGAGGCGCGCACGCAGGACGACGTCGCCGGGCGGCAGCGGCGTCGGCGGGCGCCATTCCACGTAGAGGCGCCAGCCGCCGGTCTGGGGCACCCGCTCCACCACCGGATCGACCATGGTGCCGGCGCTGGCCGAGACCTCGGCCGCGATGTCACCGGCTGGGCCGGTGGGCAGGCCCGGCCCTTCGAAATCGATGACGTAGAGCCGCCGCTCCGGGCTGGGCGGCGTGGTCGGGCGCAGGCGCTCGGCCGAACCGACGCGGGTGGAGACCACCCGGGCGAGCGCGCTGAGCACCGCGGTGTCCGGTTCGGCCCCGACAGTGGCAAGAGTGTAGGCGAGGTCGAGGGCACTCCCCGCCGCGACGGCCGCATCCGGCACGAAGGCGGCGACGATGTTGTCCATGTACTCTTCGCGGGACGGGATTTCGAAAAGTTGCACACCCCCGGCGCCGAACCCTGCCTGGGGCGTGACCCAGAGGCCGGGTCGCGCCTCGTGACGGGCCTGGACATCAAGATAGGCGGCAAAGTTTCGTTCGCGCTGGAACAGTCCGAACCCGTCGAGGGGTTCGGTGCGGAAAGCCGAGATCTGCGGCTCTCGCCGTCCGTTGCTCAAGGGACGCCAAAGGCGATCGTCCTTGGTCGCCACCACGAGCCCGTCGGAATCGTGAACCTGGGGCCTGAAATCGTCGAACGGCTCGGCTCCGCGCGCGCCCGGACCGTTCGCGCCATGCAGGAACATGCTGGTGAGCGGCGCGAGGCCGAGACGCGGGATCGCGGCGCGGGGATGCAGCGAGGCGGTGACGACCATTCGCGAGGTCGCGCCGGGTTCCACCACGAAGCGATAGGCACCCGCGAGACTCGGTGAATCGAGGAGCGCCAGGATCGTGACGGCGCGGGAATCGGCCTTCGGCTCGCAGATCCAGAACGCCGTGAAGTCCGGAAACTCTTCCGCGCCGGGACCGCCGGTCTGGATCGCGGCACCGCGCGCCGACAGGCCGTATTCCTGCGCCTTTCCGCGAAGCCGAAAATACGAGGCGCCGAGGAAGACTAGGAATTCTTCCTGATTAGCCGGCTTCGCACCATCGAAGGCGTGATGCAGCCGGAAGCCGGCAAAGCCCAGATCGCCGGAAAAGTCCTGCGCTGCCAAGTCCGCCCCGAGATCGAACAGGCCCGACTGGTAGAGGATCGGCTGCGGCGGCCCGTCCGGCGGCTGGAGGAACAGGGCGACGCGCTTCTTCTGCAGGAAACCGCGATGGAACAGCTGCAGCGAGAACGAACCGCCGAGGCGTGGAGCCGCGTCGGGACGGAAGGTGATCGCGCGGTAGCCATCGTAGCTGAGGCCGGCGAGGGGTGCCGGGAGATCCTCCGGAGCGGGCCGGTAGGGTGCGCCTGCGAGGCGGCGGGCCTGGGCCACGACGCCCTCGAAGGTCATCGGCCCGTCACGGGGAGGGTCGACTTTATCGGCGGCCATCGTTCTGGCGGTATTCAGGTCGACGGCACTAGGCATTATCATGCCTGCGGCCACGCTGAGCGCGGTTTGCAAGGTCTGTCGCCGCGAGGGGGCATCACGCTCCGAACGCTCGTCTTCACCGTCGCCCCGTATCATCGATGTCCTTCGCTTCATGATGGACGACGGCCCCTCTCAGCCTCGATCGAGTGTCCAGCGCCCCATGTCCATCACGCGGTTGTCGCACGACGCATCCCCGGTCGGAATCCCGAACCCGGCGATTCCCGAAAGTCAGTCCGGCGAGGCCCCTTCGCTGCTGATGCGGCGGCTCCTGCTGGCCCTGCCGACCCTGGCCACCGCGGCCGCGATCTCCTGGCTCGCTTTGTCCGCTTACGGACGCCCGGACGGCATTCTGGGTTGGACCGTGCTGGTCCTGTTCGGCCTCGTGATGACGTGGCAATCCTTCGTCGCCTGGCAATACGTCTACGGACTCGTGGCGGCGGGGCTCGGCGATGACGCCAAATCCGCGATCGAGATCCGCTCGGCCACGGTTCCGGCCACCGCCTCGGGCCTCAGCCGCACGGCTGCCGTGGTGGCGATCCATGCCGAAGACGCGGTGGCGGTGTTCGCCGCGTTGCGCGTCATGGCCCGCTCGCTTCAGCGTGGCGGCGGCGACGGGTCCGATATCGACATCTTCGTCCTCTCCGACACGCGTGACGGTGCCATCGCGGCGGTGGAGGAGCATGAATTCGCCCGGATCGAGGCATGGGCGCGCCTGAACGGCCCTGGCCTGCCGCGCTTCCGCTACCGGCGGCGCCAGGACAATGCGGGCCGCAAGGCCGGCAACATCGCTGAGTTCTGCAAGTCCTACGGCTCGGAATACGATTTCATGATCGTGCTCGACGCCGACAGTCTGATGACCGGCGCCACCATGCGCCGCCTCGCCCGGTTGATGGAGGAAGCGCCCAAGGTCGGGCTGATCCAGACCGTCTCCTACGCGACCGGCCGGGACACGCTGTTTGCCCGTATCCAGCAATTCGCCGTGCGGCTCTACGCGCCGCTGTCGATCCGCTGCCTCGAGACCTGGCAGGGCGCGGATGGAAGCTATTGGGGACACAACGCGATCCTGCGGGTCGCGGCCTTCGCCGATAATGCCGAACTGCCGGTGCTGCCCGGCAAGGCGCCGCTCGGCGGCGAGATCCTGTGCCACGACATCGTCGAGGGCGCGCTCCTGCGCCGGGCCGGCTGGGAGGTCCACCTCCTGCCGGAGATGGGCGGCACCTGGGAGGAGATGCCAACGAACCTCATCGATCTCCTCGGGCGTGAACGGCGCTGGTGCCAGGGCAACATGCAGCACCTGCGCATCACCACCCTGCCGGGTCTTCGGGCGGCGAGCCGCTGGCACCTGATGGTCGGGATCCTGTCCTACCTCGCCTGCCCGCTCTGGGTGCTGTTCCTCGCCACCGCCTCTATCCAGGCCGCCGTGACCGGCGATCTCGGCCTCCTGGCCTATGGACTCACCGGGACGGGCCTCGCCGCCCATGCGCTGGCTGCTCTCGTCGTGGCCGTGATGGCCCTGCCGAAGCTCCTCAGCCTCGGCCATGTCCTGGCCTCGCCGACCCGCCGCGCCGCTTTCGGCGGCACCGCCTCGCTCCTGAAGAGCGCCGTGCTCGAACAGATCGTCTGGGTGCTGCTCTGGCCGGTCATGACGGTCTTTGCCGCCGGCGCCGTCGCCACCACCTTCATCGGCCGCGTGGTGCGCTGGGATTCGCAGGTGCGCGACGACCGTCAGGTGCCGTGGTCCGAGGCGATCCGCCTGCAGGTGGACGCCCTGGTGGCGGGCGCCCTGCTCACCGGCCTGCTGATCTATGCCGGCGACCCCTGGCTCGCCCTGTGGATGGGGCCGGTGGCCCTCGCCCTGCTCACGAGCCCGGCCTTCAGCGTGCTGACCAGCCGTGCCGATCTCGGCCGCGCCTCGCAGAGGAACAACCTGTTCCTGTCTGTCGACGATACGGACCGTGCCGCCGAACTCCTGGACCTCGCATCGGTCCGCCGGGGCGAAGAGCGCAGCAAGCCCGTTCGCCCGGACGTCTGGGCAAGCGCGGAGGCGGAAATCTCCGCACCGCGATGAGGTCAGAGCAGTGAGAGGCTAGGGTTTCTCCAGCACTTCGATCGGGTTGGTGCGCTGGCTCGGCTTCGGCTCGGCGGCGGCGGCGCCGGCATTCCCATCCGCCTTCTCACGTCGGGCGCCGGAACTGGTATCCGCGCCCGGTCCGGTGCCCTGCGTCGGAACCGTGCCGCTCGCCAGTTCGAGGCAAGTCACCATCTCCACGTAGGACGGGAAGCCGCCGGCCTCGAACTGCTTCTCGCACTGCCTCTTGGCGGCTGGCGAATAGTCGCCCCAACGACGCTGGGCTTCCTTGCGCGCCGCCTCCTCCGAACGGAGGCAGCCTTCGACGGTGGAGGTGTCGCTGACGCTGGCTTCCGCGCGGACCGACGACTTGCAGGTCGCCTGCACGTCGAGCTTGGGCGGCCCATCGGCGGCCAAGGCGGCCCCGGTGAGAGCGACGAGCGCGAGGGCACCGGTTAGAAGGGGAACAGGGTATCGCATCGGGTCGTCCTCGCTCGCAGCGCGGCGACCGCCCGGCGGCGGTCCGTCCCTCGCACAATGCGCGAAGGGCGGGATCGCACCAAGAACCGACGAGGAAATCAGCCGAGGGTCGCGTCCAGATCGGCGAAGAGGTCGTCCGCATGCTCGATCCCCACCGAGAGCCGCAGCAGATCGGGCGGACATGGCGTGCCCGGCCCTTCCACCGAGGCGCGGTGTTCGATCAGGCTCTCGACGCCGCCGAGCGATGTGGCGCGCTTCCATAGGCGCACCCGTGCCGCCGTGGCGATGGCTGCCTCCTCGCCGGCCGCGACTCGGATCGACAGCATGAAGCCGAAACCGCCCTCCATCTGGCGTGCCGCCACCGCATGGCCGGGATCGTCGGGGAGGCCGGGATAGAGCACCGACGCCACGCGCGGATGCGCCGAGAAGCGCCTGGCGAGGTCCGCCGCATTGGCCGATTGCGCGGCGACCCGCAGGGGTAGGGTCCGCAGCGAGCGCATGAGGAGATAGGCCTCGAATGGCCCGAGGATCGCCCCACCGCCGGCACGGATCGCGCCGATCCGCTCCCAGAACGCATCGGTGCGCGCTGAAGCGAGGACACCGGCGACAACGTCCGAATGACCGTTCAGGATCTTGGTGGCCGAATGCATGACGATGTCGGCCCCGAGCGTCAGGGGCCGTGTGTGGATCGGCGAGGCGGCGGTGGAATCGATGGCGAGACGCGCCCCTGCCCCGTGCGCGAGCTCGGCCGCGGCAGCAATGTCGGTGATGGTCCAGAGCGGATTGCCGGGCGTCTCCACCCAGACGAGCTTCGTCGTGCCCGGCCTGATCGCAGCCCGCAGGGCGTCGAGATCGTCCATGGCGACGAAGTCGAGGCCCCAGCCCCGGCGCGGCGCTTCCTGCTGGAGCCAGCGCTTGAGCGCCCAGTACATCACGAGGGGGGCGACGATATGGTCTCCGGGCTCCAGGGCCGAGAAGACGGCCGTGGCCGCCGCCATGCCGGAGCCGAACAGCATCGCGCCGGCCTCCGCCTCCTCCAGCATGGCGATGACGGCCTCCGCCTCGCGGGTCGTGGCGTTGTCGGGCCGGGCATAGGAGAAGCCCGAACTGTAGCCGTTGTCGGGATCGCGGATGAACGTCGTCGAGACATGGAGCGGTGCCACCACCGCCCGCGTCACCGGATCGACATGGCCCATGGCCTGCGCGGCCAGGGTACGCTTGGTGAAACTCGGCTTGGCGTGAGTGGACGAGGGATCTTCGGCGGGTTCGGACATGGGTATCGTTCCGGCAAATGGGCCCCTTGACCCGTGGGAGAGACGCAGCGAAACAATAGCGGAATGCTATGTTCCGCCTCGACGAATTTCGCTATCCGCTCACGTCATGATGCAGGTCGCCTACAGCAAGGACGCCGTGAGGGCACTGACCCGCATGCCGGCGAACGTAGCGAGACTCATTCGAACGAAGATCGACGAATATGCCGGACATCCGGGGTCTCAGGCCAACAACGTGAAGGCTCTGAAGGGTCAGCATGGTGTCTATCGCCTGCGGGTCGGCGACTGGCGAATCCTGTTCACCCAGGATGGGCATATCCTCGCCATCATTAAAATCGTGCCTCGCGGTAGCGCATACGATTAAATCAGGACGGTTCGCCATGGGTGCCCAGACGATCGTGACGGCAAGGGGCGAGCGGCTCGTCGTGTTGCCGGAAGCGGAATACGAAGCCCTGCTCGAAGCCGCCGAGAATGCGGAGGATCGCCTCGCCGTCACCGAGTTTCAGCGCAAGCTCGCCCTCGGCGAAGAAGAACTCGTGCCCTCGGCGATCGTCGAACGATTGCTTTCGGGTGAGAATCGCATCCGTGTCTGGCGCGACCATCGCGGCATGACGGCGGCAACCCTCGCGGACAAAGCCGGCATCGCGCAGGCCTACCTGTCGCAGATCGAGACGGGAAAACGGGAGGGGACAATCGAGACCCTGTGCAAGCTCGCCTCGGCCCTGGCCGTCTCCCTCGACGATCTCGTCGGGTTCGGGCCCCACGGGACCGAAACAGAGAATCGCGATACGGGTAAGACATCGGCATGACCACCTCTCACATTCCGTATCGCTCGCCGCTCTCTCCGATAGCGAGACTCGCGGTCGCCATCCTGCCGGTGGTGGCGACGTCCGTCGTCGGCTCGCTCAGCACCACGCCGAACATCGAGGGCTGGTATGCCGGCCTGACGAAGCCCGGCTTCAACCCGCCGAACTGGCTGTTCCCGGTGGCTTGGACGATCCTCTACGCGATGATCGCGCTGTCGTTCTGGCGTTTGCTCGGAGCGTCTCCGGCGACGGGTCCGATGCGGCGAGGTTGGTGGCTGGCGGTCGGTGCCTTCCTCGCCCAACTCGCGCTCAACGCGGCCTGGTCGCCGGTCTTCTTCTCGGCCCATGCCCTCGGCTGGGCGGGAATCGTCGCCGCGGCGATGCTGGTAATGATCCTCTGGACCATCCGCCTGTCCTGGCGCTTCGACCGGTTCGCGGCGTGGCTGCTCGTGCCCTACGCCGCCTGGGTCGCCTTCGCGACTCTGCTCACCGTCACGCTCTGGCGGTTGAACTGATCGATTCCTACTCCGCCGCCTCGACGAACACCGTGCCGGCGCGCGGCAGGTCGAGCGTGTCCCAGGTCTCCGTCAGGGCCGCCGTCAGCTTGGCGATGCGGGCTGCGTCGTGGAACGGCGAAGGCGTGATCCGCAGGCGCTCGGTGCCGCGCGGCACGGTGGGGTAGTTGATCGGCTGGATGTAGATGCCGTGCTGTTCGAGAAGGTGGTCGGCCGCCGCCTTGCACAGCTCGGCATCGCCCACCATCACCGGCACGATATGGGTCTCGGTGGGGAGGACCGGCAGGCCCGCCTCTTCCAGCGCGGCCTTGGTGAGGGCGGCCTGGCGCTGATGCGCCGCGCGCTCCACCTGCGAGCGCTTGAGGTAACGCACCGAGGCGCGGGCCGCTGCCGCGATGGCCGGCGGCAGGGCGGTGGTGAAGATGAAGCCCGGCGCATGGCTGCGCACGGCGTCGCACAGCACGGTGGAAGCGGTGATGTAGCCGCCGACACAGCCGAAGCCCTTGGCCAGGGTGCCCTCGATCACATCGACCCGGTGCATCACCCCATCGCGCTCGGCGATGCCGCCGCCACGCTCGCCGTAGAGCCCCACCGCATGGACCTCGTCGAGATAGGTCATGGCGCCGTACTTGTCGGCGAGGTCGCAGATGGCGGTGATGTCGGAGACGTCGCCATCCATCGAATAGACGCTCTCGAAGGCGATCAGCTTGGGGCGGTCCCCGGCGGCGATCAGCAGTTCCTCGAGATGGGCGAGATCGTTGTGGCGGAAGATGCGCTTCTCGCAGCCGGAATGGCGCACGCCCTCGATCATCGAATTGTGGTTGAACGCATCCGACAGGATCAGACAGTTCGGAATCAGCTTGGCGATGGTGGAGATGCCGGCCTGGTTCGAGACGTAGCCCGAGGTGAAGACGAGGCCCGCCTCCTTACCGTGCAGATCGGCTAGCTCACGCTCCAGATCCACCAGCGGCGAGTTGTTGCCGGCGATGTTGCGGGTGCCGCCGGCGCCGACGCCGCATCGGGCAGCGGTCTTGGTCATGGCCGAGACCACGTCCGGATGCTGGCCCATGCCAAGGTAATCGTTCGAACACCATACGGTGATTTCGCGGGTGCCACCGTCGGGGCGGCGCCAGTTGGCGGTGGGAAAACGTCCGGCGATCCGCTCGATATCAGCGAAGACCCGGTAGCGCCGCTCGTCGTGCAGCCGGTCCACCGCCCTGCGGAAGTAGCCTTCGTAATCGGTTCGTCCGTGCCCGAACGACGCGCGGGTAGAGGATCCTTCGGCCGAGGGATCACGGGGCGTCGTCGTATCGCTGATCATCGTCATCGCGGGCATCCGATTCACGGGCATCCGTCCTTCACGCTATGGCCGACCGCATGTCAGCGCCGCTCTAGGCGGCCTCGGCATCCGCTCGTCTGCATTCAGCAGCAGCATCGTTACAAAGGGCTTGTTCCGAAGCACCAAACTCTCCGCTGCAGGCCTCGTCGATATGAGTCCCGCTGGCGCAACGATCTCGCTTCGCATGGCGCGGAAGGAATCAGACGGTGCTGATTTCGACGCCACGGCCCTGACGATACAGGCGAACTTGGAATTGGTTCAAGTCGACTCCTGCATTCCAGCTCTGCGCCTGTTGAGACCGGGTCGCAAAGCCGGTATTTCGCCCTGGCGACGAAGGGTCGCGCAGTGATCGCCATGAAGAACGACGCCACGCGGAACGAGCGCCTGAAGGCGGCCCTGCGGGACAACCTAAAACGGCGCAAGGCCCAGACGAGGATCCGTGGGCAGGCAGCGACTGCAACGGAAACCGGCGATGCCGCCGAGCGACCGGACGCGAAGCCGGATCGCGACGGAGACGGCTGACGATCCTTTTTCGGACAAAACTCACGTATAGGCGGCTCGATAAGGCCGTGCCGCGAGCGCACCGCTACCGTTTGCAGAACCAGGATGGCGCCGCCCTCTCGTTACGGGGAGGGGCGTGACGCCGCGCGAAGGACGACGATGGACCGGATCAACATCATCGGCGGAAAGCCGCTCCACGGCGTCATTCCGATCTCGGGCGCCAAGAACGCCGCCCTGCCGCTGATGATCGCGAGCCTGATGACGGGGGAATCCCTCGAACTCATGAACGTGCCGCGCCTCGCCGACATCCACGCCCTGCTGCGCATCCTCGGCAATCACGGTGTCGACCACATGGTGGTGGGCAAGCGCCCGGGTGATACGACGGAGACCGGCCAGACCATCCGGCTCACCGCCTCC
The DNA here is from genome assembly GCF_017355285.1 of Methylobacterium sp. SD274. Lineage (NCBI taxonomy): Bacteria > Pseudomonadati > Pseudomonadota > Alphaproteobacteria > Hyphomicrobiales > Methylobacteriaceae > Methylobacterium > Methylobacterium sp. SD274. The sequence goes on from NZ_JADIJP010000004.1 coordinate 184,202, forward strand.
AACGTCATCGACACCACCGCGCCCTACGAACTCGTCTCTACCATGCGGGCGAGTTTCTGGGTCATCGCGCCGCTGCTCGCACGGTTCGGTGAGGCCCGTGTCTCGATGCCCGGCGGCTGCGCCATCGGCACCCGCCCCATCGACCTCATGCTGATGGCCCTGGAGCGCCTCGGCGCCACCGTCGAAATCGACGGCGGCTACGTCGTGGCGAAGGCCAAGAGCGGCCTGCGCGGCGGCGAGATCCACTTTCCCAAGGTCACGGTGGGCGGCACCCATGTGGCGCTGATGGCGGCGGCGCTCGCCAACGGATCGACCCTGATCGAGAATGCCGCGCGGGAGCCGGAAGTCGTCGATCTCGCCGATTGCCTCATCAAGATGGGCGCCAGGATCTCGGGGGCCGGCACCCCGCGCATCACCATCGAGGGTGTCTCGCGCCTCAACGGCGCCCGCCACACCGTCCTGCCGGACCGGATCGAGACCGGCACCTACGCCATGGCGGCCGCCATGGTGGGGGGCGACGTGACCCTGGAGAACACCCGGGCCGACCTGCTGCACAGCGCGCTCGACGTGCTGACGACGACGGGCGCCGAGATCACCAGCACCGCCGACACGATCCGCATTCGGCGCAATGGCGGCGGCATCGCTGCGGTGGACGTGACCACGGACCCGTTCCCCGGCTTCCCCACCGACCTCCAGGCGCAGTTCATGGCGCTGATGACCCTCGCCAAGGGCCAGTCCCACATCCGCGAGACCATCTTCGAGAACCGCTTCATGCACGTGCAGGAACTGGCGCGCCTCGGGGCCAGGATCCGGCTCGAGGGCGATCTCGCCATCGTCGACGGGGTGGAGCGCCTCAAGGGCGCGCCCGTCATGGCGACCGACCTGCGCGCCTCGGTCTCCCTCGTCATCGCCGGCCTCGCCGCCGAGGGCGAGACCAGCATCAACCGGGTCTATCATCTCGATCGCGGCTTCGAAGCGCTCGAAGCCAAGCTCGGCCGCTGCGGCGCCGAGATCAGCCGCATCCGCTCCTGAGCCTCTCCTGTCCGGGAGGCGGTCCTCGCCTCCCGGACAAGGCCACTATTCCAGTACGTTGCCGCGCTTGGGGCCGAATCCCGGGATGTCGCAGCGGCAGGGCGACTGGATCGGGCTCGGATAGGCGGGGCAATTGCCGCGCGCCGTGACGCAGACGCTACCCATGCGCTGGCGTCCGTATCGCTGCTGCTGCACCGGCCGACGCTCGCCATCCTCGTAGGGCCGGGCATAGCCATCGTAGCGATCATAGCCCCGCGGCCGGTCGTCGCCGTAGGGCGAACGGCCACGAGGCGACCTGTCGTAGCCATCGTCGATGCGGAACTGGACCTGCGCCTGGGCCTGCCCCAGGCCGAGGGCCGTCGTCGCCGCCAGGGCGGTCAGGGCGGCGAAGGCGATGCGGCATACGGGTCCGAGAATCATGGTGGTGGATGTCCCAATCGAGAGTACGGCGAAAGACTAACCTGTTCCGCATGAACGCCGTCTGACGTCGCCCCCCGCAAACGGCCCATATCGCCGGCACGCCGTAATTGTTCCGGGCCGCGCAGTTGCCGCAGGGCGGCCGCCTCGCTACCTACGGCCGACCCTCTTCCACATCCGGCGCCCGATCCGGCGGCGTCCGGCCAGAAGCGAACCCGACATGGAGCTCCTCAAGCTCGCTGCCCTCGACGCGGAGGATCTCGCGATCCTCTCGGCCCATCTTCAGGATGCGGTCCTGCTCCCGCAGGATCTCGCTTATCTCGCACCGTCACACCGCTTCGTGCTGGTGGGGCGGCGTTTCGACTGGTCGGCCCCGGAGGGGGAGGCCCCGCGCCGTCGCCTCACCGGCCTCCATTTCGAGCGGGTCATGGCCGTGCGCGCGCGCGGAATCACGCCCGGCTCCACCTCCGACGAGCCTCTCAACCTTCTGGCCGTCACCTTCCAGCCGAAGGAGGAACCCTCCGGCACCATCACCCTGGTCTTTGCCGGCAAAGTAGCGATCCAGCTCGATGTGGAATGCATCGAAGCGCGCCTGAAGGATCTCGGTCCGGTCTGGGAGGTGGAAGGCCGCCCCGATCACGAGGCGGCGCAAGCCGGCCGCGCCGCGATCCAAGGTGATGCGGGTACGGCTCCCTCCGACAAGGACTACGTCGTGAAAGATTCTGCCTGATGGTGCGCCTCGACAGCCGCGACGCCGATTTCGCCACCGCCTTCGCCGGTCTTCTCAGCGTCAAGCGCGAGATCTCCGAGGATGTGGACGAGACCGTTCGCGGGATCATCGCCGGTGTGATCTCCGGGGGCGACGCCGCCCTGGTGGACTACACCCGCCGCTTCGACCGGCTCGGCGAGGACTTCTCCGCCGCGACCCTGCGGGTGACCCCGGATGAGGTACGGGCTGCCATCGCCGCCTGCCCGGCCGAGTCCCTCGATGCCCTGCGGCTCGCCGCGACCCGCATCGAGACGTTCCATCGCGGCCAGGTACCCGGCGACCACATGGCCACCGACGATCTCGGCGTGACGTCCGGCTGGCGTTGGACGTCGCTGGAATCGGTGGGGCTCTACGTGCCCGGCGGGACGGCGAGCTACCCCTCTTCCGTCCTCATGAACGCCATTCCGGCTCGCGTCGCCGGGGTCCCGCGTGTCGTCATGGTCGTGCCGATGCCCGAAGGACAGATGAACCCCCTGGTCCTGGCCGCGGCGGACCTTGCGGGCGTCACCGAGATCTACCGGATCGGCGGGGCCCAGGCCGTGGCGGCGCTGGCCTACGGCACCGAGACCATCGCCCCCGTGGCCAAGATCGTCGGACCGGGCAACGCCTGGGTGGCCGCCGCCAAACGCCGGGTCTTCGGGCAGGTCGGAATCGACATGATCGCCGGCCCGTCCGAGGTACTGATTCTGGCCGACGGCCACGCCAACCCCGATTGGGTGGCCGCCGACCTCCTCGCCCAGGCCGAGCACGATGTGGCCGCCCAGTCGATTCTCATCACCGATTCGCCCGCCCTCGCCGACGCCGTGGAGAGCGCCGTGGAACGGGCTCTCGCCACCCTGCCACGGGCCGACATCGCTAGGGCGAGCTGGCGCGATTACGGCGCGATCGTCCTCGTCTCGGATTTCGAGGAGGCCGTGCCCCTGGTCGACCGCCTCGCCCCGGAGCATCTGGAGATCGAGACCGCCGACCCGGAGGCCCTGGCCGCCAAGGTCCGCAATGCCGGTGCGATCTTCCTCGGCAGCCATACGCCGGAAGCCATCGGCGATTACGTCGGCGGCCCGAACCACGTACTGCCCACCGCCCGCTCGGCACGGTTCTCCTCGGGCCTCGGCGTGCTCGACTTCATGAAGCGGACGACGATCCTGCGCTGCGATCCCGCCGCGCTGAGGGCCTTGGGGCCGGCAGCCATCGCCCTCGGACGGTCGGAGGGCCTCGACGGCCACGCCCGCTCGGTCGCGATCCGCCTGAATCTGTGAGGGGACGATGGCCGGCTCAGAACAACCAGAAACGGGACAAGCGGCAGAGAAAGCGTCGTCCATCCACCGCCTCGCGGCGGTGACCTTCGACGAGGATTCCATCGGCCGGGGCAATCCCGATCAAGAGCACGAGCGCGCCATCGCGATCTTCGACATCCTGGAGGAGAACCACTTCTCCATTCCCGGACGCGAGGGCCCCTACGCCCTCACCCTCGGCCTCGTGGAGAACAAGCTCTCCTTCGCGATCCGCCGGCAGGACGGTGAGCCGGTGATGACCCATCTCCTGTCGCTGACCCCATTCCGCCGGGTGATCCGCGACTACGAGATGATCTGCGAGAGCTACTACAACGCGATCAAGACCGCCTCACCGACTCAGATCGAGGCGATCGACATGGGACGGCGCGGCCTGCACAACGAAGCCTCCGAACTCCTCCGGCAGCGCCTCGAAGGCAAGGTCGATCTCGACCACGACACCGCGCGACGCCTGTTCACCTTGGTCTTCGCCTTGCACTGGAAGGCGTGAGCGCCCTCCCCGTCGTTTGAAGCCCGAGGCAGTCACCGGATGGCGGAAGAGGCCGGCCCGAAGAAGACGCGCGTGCAGTCGGTGCTGTTCATGTGCAACTTCAACGCCGTGCGGTCCCTCGCGGCGGAGGCGGTGGCGCGTCACTATTTCGGCAAGTCCACCTATGTGCAGTCAGCGGGCGTCCGCTCCGGCGAGCCGGCAGACCCGTTCATGGTTGCGGCCCTCGACGAGATCGGCATCAACGCCTCCAAGCACCGACCCCGGACCCTCCTCGAACTGGAGGAGTGGGAGGGGCTGAATTTCGACCTCATCATCACCCTGTCGCCCGAGGCGCACCACGCGGCTCTGGAGGTCACTCGGACCAACGCCGTCGACGTGGAATACTGGCCGACGCCGGACCCGACGCTGATGCAGGAAGCCTCACGCGATCAGCGCCTCGAAGCTTATCGCGACGTCCGTGACGGGTTGATCACCCGAATCAAGGCCCGGCTGAAGCCGTAATGCGCCGGAGCGAGGTCACCACGCCGTAGCTCTTCTCGGCGATGCGCTCCACCGCCACCCCCAGGGGCTCCACCGCCACCGCCATGTGGTGGCCGTTGGCGTGGATGAGACGGGTCTCGTCCAGCATCATCCCCACATGGCCGCGCCAGAAGACGAGATCGCCCCGGACCAAGCCGTCGAGGTGCTGGGGCAGCGCCGTGCCGAGAGCCGCTTCCTGCTGATCCGCGTCGCGGGGAGACGGAATGCCCGCCATGGCGAGGCAAAGCTGGACGAGGCCCGAGCAATCGAGCCCGAGACTGGTGCGACCTCCCCACAGATAGGGCGTACCCACGAGACGCTCGGCGGTTGCGGCAGGGTCGGACTCCACTGTGCCGACCGGGACGCAATGATCGGCGAAGACGTAAGAGCCCTCCGCCAAGCGCAGGAACTCACCCTCCCGCCCGGTGACGCCGAGCCCTGCACCGAGGCTCACGTGCCCTAGTGGTGGCCGCTTCATGTTGGCGGCCGGATAGAGGAAGGTCCGAATGGCCGTCACCCGATGGGTCGGGGACGGGACGCCCAGGGCGCAGGATTCCGCCGGCAGGTAGCCGACATAGCCGTCGGATTCGAACTGTACGAAGGTGAAGCCGTCGCTCGTGTCGTAGAGGGTCAGGGGATCGCCCATGACCGCTTCGGTCTCGATGCCGGCGTCGAGACTCGGTCGCCGCCGCAAGGGGGCGGATGCCACGATGAGCCGGCCGGGCTGCCCCGCTACATAGCGTTCGGCGTCGAGCCGGCCGCGCAGGCGGAGATCGGCGAGGTCGGGGCGGGCCGGGACCAGCCTGGAATCGGTGAGATCGGTGATGGGAAACATGATGGGCGCAGTATCGACGGGAGCCTGACGGCGCGCAACGCATCGGGCGAGGCCCCAATGGAGCCACTAGGATATGCGTCATAATGACGCGTATCTTGCTCCTTCGATGGGCATTCGCTCTGGCAATCGAATAGGGAAATGGCATCCCGGCCTCGATCTGGCGGAATTTCCGACTCCAATGGCGGGGAATGCGCGAAACGCGTGGGTGCATCGTTAAAATGGTGCAATGCACCGGAGCCCCTGTCGCGCTATCCTCGGCTCATGTCGAGCGTGGGCCGAGTCGTGAAGAAGACGCCGAAATCCTTCCAGGACCTGCCCCCGATCCGCGTGCGGCGCGAACCGCCCACGATCCCCGAGGCGGTCGCTGCCGCGCAGGATCTCGCGGACGATCTCGAACAGCAGGTCGAGATTGCCGCTGGCCTGATCGGACTTCCCCTCGACGAGGTGCGCCCGCACGTGCTCGCCGCCGGGAAGCAGAAGCCCGAGAAGATCTCCGAGCGCATCCTCACCGCCGGCAGCCCGAGCCGGGCGCCGCGCACCGTCATCGTCGAGCGTCGTACCCGCCCGCCCGTCGTGGTGGAACGGCGCGGCCGCCCCCTCGACGGGCGGCGCTGACCGCCTACCAGGCCAAGGTCGCGCCGGTATAGTCGAGATAGGCGATACCGGGTTTGCCGAGCCGATTCTCGATGACGTCGGCCAGACCGGCGACGCTCGTCGCCACGTCGAGATCCGCCTCCTCGCCACCCATCTCCGTGCGGACCCAGCCGGGATGGAGAAGGACCACGCCGAACCCTTCGTCGCGGTGACGGATCTCGAAGCTGATCGCCAACGTGTTCAACGCCGCCTTGCTCGCGCGGTAGGTCTCCCATCCGCCACTCTCGTTGAGGGCGACGCTGCCGAGGACGGAGCTCATGAAAGCGATGAGACCGTTGCCCGCCAGCCGATCGCGAAACCGTTCGGCGAAGCGGATCGGGCTGATGGCATTGGTGAGGTAGACATGCGCGGCGACCTCGCGCGGGACGTCATGGGTAGGATTGTGCGCCTGGGTCGCCACGCCGGCCACCACGAAGATCAGGTCGTAGCGTTGGTGAGCAAGTCGGTCGTGGAGAGTGGCAACCGCCGCGTCATCATCGATATCGGCGGTCTCGATGCCGAGCACGTCGGAGGCCAAAGCCGCCAATCCGGCGGAGGGCGAGCGCTGGGTGGCGGTGACCGCCCAGCCTCGCGCGAGGAACGTCTCCACCAATCCGAGGCCCAGGCCGCGCGAGGCCCCAACGATCAATGCGTTCCTGCGTGTTCCGGCCATGGTTGGGGTCCTCCATCGCCGGGGCGAAGCCCGGCATCACGGGCCTAGGTTGGTCTTTTCCTCACGGCGGCAATGGCGGCGGACGCGCTCAATCGGCGGTCTGGACCGACCAGGTGGCATGGCTGATCCGCCCGTCGCGCTCCAACCCGGCCACCACCGCGTCGAGTTCGGCGGACTCCACCGCCGTCGCCACCAGGGTCGCCACCACCTCCACCGTCTCCTCGCCGCGTTCCACCACCTCGGTGCCGCCGACCGGGTAATGCGCCGCCTCCAGCCGTTCCACGAGAAGGTCACGGGCGGGGCCGGCATGCTCGGCCGGCACCGTGACCTGGACCTCGTAGGTGGCCTCGGTCTGGCTCTCATCGATGGGGACGCGGTTGATGGCGTTGACGAGGGGCCGCAGCAGGGTGTTGCCGGACAGAACCGCAGCCGTGACGAAACAGGCCTCCAGGGGGAAATCCGCCCCGGCGAAGGCTCCTACCGCCGCCGAGCACCAGAGGGTGGCGGCGGTGTTGAGGCCACGCACGTTCATGCCCTCCTTCATGATGACGCCTGCCCCGAGGAAACCGACGCCGGAGATGACGTAAGCGACCGTGCTCACCGCGCCGCGCGTTCCTTCGAGGCGCATGCCAAGATCGACGAAGGCCGCCGCCCCCACCGCCACCAGCACATTGGTGCGCAGCCCCGCCGTACGCTGGCGATATTGCCGTTCGGCCCCGATCATCGTGCCGAGCACGAAAGCGACGATGAGACTGACGGCGGAATTCACGAATTCCGGCAGTGGCGAAGCGAGGAGCGCAGTCATGGGCGCTGCATGTCGCCCGCCCATGACGAAACGGTGACGCTTCGCGCGTCAGCCACCGAGGAAGGCCCGCAGGGCCTTAAGCGTCTCGGAGGCATTCTCCTCAACAAGGAAATGTCCCGAGGTGATGTCCACGGCCTCGGCCTTCGGCGCGAAGGTCCGCTGCCACGCCGCCAGCGGGGTCTCGTGAGAATGGTCGAGATAGCCGTCGCCGGTGAGGATCAGCGTCGGGCAGGAGAGGGTCTTTCCTGCCGCGAGGTCGTCGAGGTCGGCCTCGCGGTCGCGGGTCGCGCCAGCGCGGTAATCCTCGCAGAAGGCGTGGATGCGCTCGGGCACGTTCCAGTTCTCGCGATAGAGGCGCAAGGCTTCCGGGGCGAAGGGGTCGAGGCTCCGGGCATTGCTCCATTGCCGAAGGAGGGCTTCGAAATAGGCGACCGGGTCGCGGCCGATCTCTTCCTCCGGACCGGGGGCCGGCCGGGCCAGGGATGCCCAATGCGAGGACACGTCGGGATCGGCTTCGATCCGCTCCCACTGAACGAGGGTGGGCAGGATATCGAGGAGGGCGAGGCGCTCGATCCGGCCCGGCTCGTCGAGGGCGAGTCGGTAGCCCACGCGCGCGCCGCGATCGTGACCCACGAGTGCGAAGCGGACATGGCCGAGCCGTTCCATGATCGCCACCACGTCGCGACCCATGCGGCGCTTGGAATAGGCCTCGTGGTGGGGGTCACCTTTGGGCGCTTCCGACCAGCCGTAGCCTTTCAGATCGAGGCACACCACGCGATGGGTCTCGGCCAAAGCCGGCGCGATGCGGTGCCAGCAGGCATGAGTCTGCGGAAATCCATGAAGGAAGATGACGGGAGGTGCATCCTCACGACCGCCGCTGCGGGCGAAGAAACGGCCCTCCGGAATGTCGATCCAGTCCGCGCTGAAGCCGGGGAAGAGGTCTGTATTCATGGTCTGCTCCAGTCTGCTCGCTGGGTTGGCACGGAAACCGGGAGGTCGGCCCTCGGTTTCCACCGACGTCTCGCAGGATGCGACATAACGCCGAATTCCGGCTTAGATCCTCGGGATCGGCAGAGAAATCCGCTCTGCATGCATTCGACTTCATGAAATCCCGGTGGTCGGGCATTCTGCCCGATCTCACCCTCGTGTTTCACGGGAAACGTCCCACGGGATTGACGCCGGTGCTCCGCTGCATGCAAACCCGATCGATATAGGGATCTCTTAAGAATCCGCCCGAGGAGACGCGCATGGTGCTGTACGCCGGCCCTGCCACGATCATGCCCCGCTTATCCGTTGCGGCAGCCCTGCGGGCGGCTCCGGCCGACGCGCGCTCATGAGCGACGCGACACTGGCCATGCGTCCCGCTACCTCGGCGGCGCCAGCCGCCGACGAGGCGCTTCGCGCACGCATCCTCGCTTTGCGGGATGGCCTGAGCCACGGACTCATCGGCGCCGAAACCCTCGTGGAGCGTCTGCTCATCGGGCTTCTCACCGGTGGCCATCTCCTCATCGAGGGCGCGCCCGGCCTCGCCAAGACGCGCGCGGTCAAACGCCTGTCGGACGGGCTCGACGGCAGCTTCGCCCGCATCCAATGCACGCCCGACCTGATGCCGGCCGATCTCACCGGCACCACCGTCTGGCGCCAGGATGCCGGCGATTTCGAGTTCCTGCCCGGTCCGCTGTTCCACTCCCTCATCCTCGTGGACGAGGTGAACCGCGCCCCGCCCAAAGTGCAGTCGGCGCTGCTGGAATCCATGGCAGAGGGCCAGATCACGGTCGCCGGCCATACCCATGTCCTGCCCGACCCGTTCATGGTGGTGGCGACCCAGAATCCCATCGAGCATGCGGGCACCTTCCCGCTGCCGGAGGCACAGCTCGACCGCTTCCTCCTCCATGTGGTGGTGGAGATGCCCGACGAAGCCTCCGAGCGCCGCATCCTCGACCTCGTCGAGGGCGAACTGAACCACCATGCCGAGGCGATGCCGGTGAAGCTCACCGTGGCGGAGATCCGCGCCGCCCGCGCGGCGGCCCTCAACGTCCACGTCTCGTCGGCCCTCAAGGACTATCTGGTGCGCCTCGTGGCCGGCACCCGCACCGACAAGGCGGCCCCGGATCTCCGCGCCTCGATCGAGCACCCGGCCTCCCCGCGCGGAACGCTGGCCCTGATGCTCGCCGGCAAGGCGCGGGCCTATCTGCGCGGCCGCGACCACGTGATCCCGGAGGATATCTCGGATCTCGCCGCCGACGCCCTGGCGCACCGGATCGGGCTCACCTGGCGCGCAGCAGCCGAGGGACAGACCGCGCGGGGCATCATCACGGGCCTCGTCCAGCGGGTCCGGGCGCTCTGAAGGCGGAATGGTCGGGTAGCACAGTCATGGCGTCCCCCTCCGGCCCGACCACGGGCTCCGCGCACGGCCCCGGTATCCACCTCTCGGGCGAGGCCCTGATGGGGCTACGCCACCTCGCCCGACGCGGCGTCTCGCCGGCCACCCGCACCCTGGCGGGCCTTCCCGGTGGCATCGTCACCCGCCGGCGTGGACGCGGATCGGAGCCCGACGACGTGCGGCTCTGGTCCGAGGGCGACGACCGCCGCCATATCGACCGCAACGCCACCGCCCGCACCGGCATCCTCCACGTGCGGACCCACCATGACGAGCGCGACCGCGCCGTGGTGCTGCTGGCGGATTTCCGCCCTTCCATGCTGTTCGGCACGCGTCGCGCCCTGCGCTCGGTGGCCGCGGCCGAAGCCCTGGTGCTGCTCGGCTGGCGCATCGTCGGCGATGGTGGCCGGATCGGCCTCGTGGCCGCGTCCTCGGGGGAACCGGTGGTGGTCCGTCCTGGCGGCGGCGAGCGGGCCATGACGGCGGTGACGGGTGCCCTTGCCATGGCCCATGCCCAGGCACTCGCCGCCTCGGACATGCAGGATCCCCCCCTAGACCGCAGCCTCACCGTGGCGGCGAGCCTGCTTCCGTCCGGCGGCCATCTCGTCATCGGCAGCGCGCTGGACGCGCCGGGGCCTGAATTCGACCACCTGCTCACCGTGCTGGCCGAGCGCCTGTCGATCCGCCTCGTCCTCGTCAGCGATGCGTTCGAGCGTAGGAAGCCGGCGGGGTTCTTTCCGTTCGCCACGCCGGACGGGCAGCGCGGCACGGTCCAGGTCGGGCGCTCCGCCGCCAATACGGACGGCGTGCCCGACGACCGACTCATCGCCTATGCGCGGCGCGGCATCGAAGGGTTGCGCCTCGACGCGGAGGCCGGCCCCGAAGCCTATGCTCCGCTGATGGAACGTCTCGATGCGGTGCTGTAGCGCGTGAACCCGCTTAGCTCCCCCACCGATCTCACCCAGCTGCGCGGCCTGCACCTCCCGGCCGATGCGGGTAGCGGCGCGCAGGGCGAAGTGGTGCTGGCCATCGCGCTGGGCTTCGTCGCGGCCCTTCTCGTCGGCCTCGTCAGGCTGATGCGGGCACGGGCGAAAGCTTCGGTGCGGGCCTCGGCCCTGCGCGGCCTCGCCGAGACGCGCACACTCGCTCCGGACGCACGCCTCATCGCGCAGGCCCGCCTGTTGCGGCGCCTCGCCCGGACGCTCGCCGGCGACGAGGCCGCCTCGACCCAGGGACGCGACTGGGCGGCCACCCTCGACCGTCTCTTCGCCACGGATGTCTTCAGCAAGGGCGCAGGCAGGGTCGTGACGGAGGGCCTGTACCGGCGCTCCTCCCCGGCCGACGTCGAGACCCTCGATGCCGAACTCAGCCGACTTTTCGCGCGGATCAGGGCCTGAGCCGATGCCAGCCTGGTTCACCGCTTTCCTCTCGGCCTTCGATCTCGCCGCGCCCCTGGCGCTGCTGCTCCTGCCGCTGCCCTTTCTCGCGGCCCGGCTGCTGCCGCCCGAGCGGATGGGATCGAGCGGTGCCTTGCGCGTTCCGTCCACCGTCGTGATGGGCTCCGCCCGAGGGGACGGCGTGGCGGCGCGCGGGCGCGGGCGCTCGCTCCTGATCTGGACCCTCTGGGCCGCCCTGGTGGCGGCGCTCGCCGGCCCCCGCCTCGTCCTGCCCGCCACCGCGCTTCCGGCCTCGGGTCGCGAGATCATGCTGGTGATGGACCTGTCCGGCAGCATGGAGCGGCGCGACTTCGCCATCGACGGCGAGACCGTGACGCGGCTCACCGCAGTGAAGCGGGTGGGCACCGACTTCATCCGCCGCCGGGCCGGGGACCGGATCGGCCTCGTGATCTTCGCCAACGAATCCTACGTCGCCGCGAGCCCGAGCTTCGACACCAATACCGTGGCGCGCGCCCTCGACGAGGCGACGATCGGCCTCGTCGGCCGCTCCACCGGCATCGGCGACGGTCTCGGCCTCGCCCTCAAGCGACTGGTGCCGGCCACCTCCGGCGAGGCGTCCGACATCCCGCCGGCCACATCGAAGGTGGTGGTGCTGATGACGGACGGGGCCAACAATGCCGGCCAGACCACGCCGCGCGACGTGGCGGCCTTGGCCAAGGAACTCGGCGTCAAGGTCCACACCATCGCCCTCGGCCCCCGTGACATGTCCAATGCCGACGGCGAGCAGGATGTGGTCGATGCCGAGACCTTGCGGGACATCTCGACTCTCACCGGGGGCACCTTCTTCCGGGTGAAGACCACCGACGACCTCATCGCCATGGCCGATTCCATCGATGCCATTGAAGGCGGTCGGGCCAAGGCTCCCCCGGTCCCCCTGCGGCAGGACCTGTGGCCCTGGCCCGCTGGCCTTGCTCTCCTCTGCGCGGCGGGCCTGCTGGTGGCGAGGCGCAAGGCATGAGCGCCCTTCTCTCCCTCGCCATCCTGCGGCCCTGGTGGCTCCTGGCGATTCCCGTCATCCTCGTCCTCGCCCTGCGCGCGGCCTGGCGTGCGGCCCCGCTGGGCGATTGGGCGAAGGCGGTCGATCCCGGCCTGATGGCCTTCCTCGAGACGCGCGGAGCCGTCCTCGGCGGGCGGCGCCAGGCCAACCTCGCCGCCGCTATCGCGGCCGGCCTGATCGCCGTCGCCCTCACGGGACCGGCCATAGAGCGCCCGGACGCGGCGACCTTCCGCAATCTCGATGCGACGGTGGTCGTCATCGATCTTTCGCGCTCCGTCGCTGAGGGCGGCCACCTCAAGGAGGTTCGCCAGATCGCCGACAGCGTGGCCCAGGCGGCGGGCACCCGCAGCGTCGCCGTGGTGGTCTATGCCGGCGACGCCTATCTCGCCGCCCCGCCGACCACGGATCGCGACGCCCTGAGCCTCGTCCTGTTCGCCCTCGACGGCGACACCGTGCCCGACCGCGGCACCCATCCCGAGCGCGGCCTCGCCATCGCGCGCCGGACCCTGGAAGAGGCCGGCGTCATCGCCGGCGACGTGGTCCTCGTCACCGATGGCGACGGGATCGGCGATGCCGCCATGCGCGAGGCCACTGCGATCCGGAACAAGGGATGGCACCTCCATGCCGTGTTCGTTCCGGCCACCAAGTCCCTGCCGGCGGGATCGCCCAAACCGGACCGGGCGGCCCTCGACCGGGTGACCGGCGCGGGCAGCGGCCTCACGGTCGATCTCGACAGGCCGGCCGCCCTCCTCGATGTGGTGGGGGCCAGCACGGCGCAACATCTGGCGGCGGGCGGCTACACCGTGCTCGCCTTCGCCGATCTGGGACGCTGGCTGATCCTCCTCGCCCTGCTTCCGGCCCTCGCCCTGTTCCGCAGGAGCGCCTGATGAGCACCGCGCGCCTCTCCTTGCCCGATCGTCTTCCCTTCGCCCGTTACTTGCCCCGGCATTGGACCGGCTGGGCCAGGATCGCCGGCATCACGCTGGCGGGGGCCGGCATTCTCGGCCTCACCCTGGTTTCGGAGCCGCGCACGACGCTCGGTCGCAGCCTGATGAGCCTCGGCCTGCCCAACGCCGCCGCCACCATCCTTGCCGATCCGGCTTGGCGCGGGCCCGCGCTCTACGAGGCGGGGCGCTACGAGGAGGCCATCGCGATCTTCCGGAATGGCGGCCGGCGCAACGCTTACAATCTCGCCAATGCGCTCGCGCGCTCGGGCGATTACCAGGGCGCCATCGACGCCTACGACGTCGCCCTGCAATACAATCCACGCGATGCGGATGCGCAGGCCAATCGTTCCCTCGTCGCCCGCCTCGTGGCCGAGGGGCCGGGCGATCCGGGCAAGGGCGGCGGCCTCGCCAATGCCACCGCGACCGTGGGCTCGCGCTACAACAAAACCTCGAATCAGGATCCCAACGACGACATGAAGGCCTCCTCCGTCGGTGAGGGACTGGCCGGCAATAAGGAGGGAGGCACCTCCTCCTCGACGCCGGGCAACAGCAAGGTGGCGCGGCGCGGCAAGGCCGAGCAGCAATCGGTGGATTCCGGCAAAGGTGAAGCGAGAGGCTCGGCCAGCGATGCCGCCGGTCGTGGACGCACGGGCGCCGGTTCCGCCATGGTCGCCGCCGCCCCGGAGCGGGAGGCGCGGCGCGTGACGAAGAGTTTCGAGGCGCACGAAATCCGCCCCGACCGCCTCTGGCTCCAGACCCTGCCTGACGATCCGGGCCGGTATCTCAAGCTGCGCCTGAAAGCCGAGCAAGCGGTGCGTGTGGAAGCGGGCACGGCGGTCCCGGCAGGAAGCAACCCATGGTGAGCGGAGTGTATCGCCCGGATACCAACCCTCCCCCCTCTGCGGGGGAGGGTGCCTGCGGAGCAGGCGGGAGAGGGGACGACCTCTCCGGAACTGGCGCTCCCCTCTCCCGACCCGCTTCGCGGGCCACCCTCCCCCGCAGAGGGGGGAGGGATCACGGACGGCGTGGCATCCTCATGCTCGGCGCGTTCCTATTCCTCGCCGCTCCCGCACAGGCCGAAATCGCTCCCGGCGACCTCACCCTGACGGTGACGCCGGAGCTCAACGGTAACGCTGCGCCGTTCTCGCGGGAAATGGTGCTGCTCCACATTCGCGGCGTCTACCGGCAGGCGATCCTGCTGGAGGAGGTCGTCCAGCCGTCGCTGGCGAATTTCAGCTGGACCCAGCTCGGCCGGGACACCTGGTCGAAGACACGCCTGCCGGACGGACAGGTGGCGGTGGCCTTCGACCGCACCATCGCGATTTTCCCGCACCATCCGGGCGACTTCACCATCGACCCGTTCATCCACCGCCTCACCATCAACGATGGCGGAACCCGCAAGGTGGTGGACGTTCCCTCCGTACCGGTCTCGCTGCCCGTCGCCACCTGGACGAAGCCGGTGGGCGGGCCCGACGTAAAGGAGCCGTGGTGGCTACCGGCGCGGGACGTCACGATCACGGATTCCTGGAGCCCCGATCCCGAAACGGTGAAGATCGGCGAGACCACGAGGCGCATCGTCACCCTGGAGGCGCAGGGGCTGGTGGCCGAAGGGCTGCCGCCAAGGCCGGTCATGCGCACACGCGGTATCCTCACCTTCGCCGGCCCCGTGACCCGCGAGACGATCATCACCCCGACTGGTCCGGTGGCGCGGGCGACCTATCAATGGGACGTGCGCCCTGCCGTCACCGAGATCGTCCCGCTCGATGCCATCACCATTCCCTGGTTCGACACCGTCTCGCGGACCTTGCGGGAAGCGGAAATCCCGGCCCGCCAGATCGGCGGCGGCCTGCCCGACCGGGACGAGGACGCCAAACCCGTCGCTCCGGCCTCGCCGATGGTCGTTGCGGCTGCGGCCGTGGGAGCTTTCGGGTTCGGCCTCGCCCTCATCGGCTTTGGCGTTCCGAGGCGCTCTCGGACCCTGCGCCTCGACCGTGCGACGCGTCGCGAACTCGCACGCCACGCGGAAGCCGGTGATGGGCCGGGTTTCCGCGCTGCCCTCGGCCCGGTCTTCGAGCGCGAACCCGAACTCGCGCGGCTCTGGCGCTCTACTCCGGTCATCTCCGAGGCACTGGCCGCCCTCGACGCCTCGCTCTATGGCCGAACCGAGGAAGCGACGCCGGACCTGGCTCTATTAGCCGGCAACCTGTCGAAGCCGTTCAAGATCGACAGGCCTCCCGCCGAGCCGGTCAACCCTTTGGCGGATCTCGATGGTCGGGCTTTGCGACGGTAACGTTTCGTTCACCCTGTTCTGAGAATTTCGAGCCTCGTCCACGGACGGGGCGTTGAGCGGTGAACGCCCATCGACAGGGCTTCCGGCGACGGGAGCACGCAGCGGGATGACATGAGCCGAGGGCGCGAGACAGCAGGAGGCCATGCCGCGAGGGTGCTGATCGCGGCAAGTTTCGTCGCGTCCGTCTTGGACGGCCCGGCCCGGGCCGCAGACGCGCGGGAGCGCTGGTCCACCCCCTACGGCGTGGAGGCCAACCGCCCTGTCCCGGGAGCCGAGCCGCCGCCGCGTTACTTCCCGCGCGCGGACGAGGACAGCACGCCCCGACGGGAGCGTGCGAGACCCCGACGGGTCGCCTGTATCCCGAGAAGCGTGCCCATTCCCACCGACGCGCCGGACGATCCGAGCTATGTCGGATCGACCTACGGGCTCGGGAAACCGAGCTATTACGGCTTCAAGCCGGCACTGGGCGTCGACGATCCGTTCGGCAGGTCGTTGCTGCCCTATTGCAACTGACGTCGCCCAACGGCGCCATCTGGCGTTCCGGCATGGATCTGGGATAGTCGAGGCACGATCCACACCCCTCATAAAGTCCCGCCGAAGAGCCCCGATGAGCAGCCAAGCCTCGCCCGTCACCCCGGTCCGGTTCGACGCGGTGGACCCCATGCGGGCCTGCATCCGCGCCTGGAAGACAGCGGGCGACCGTATCGTCTTGGTGCCTACCATGGGTGCCCTGCACCAGGGCCACCTCTCCCTCGTGACCCGGGCGCGGGAACTGGGGGAGCGGGTCGTGGTCAGCATCTTCGTCAACCCGACGCAGTTCGGACCGAGCGAGGATTTCTCGCGCTATCCGCGCGATACCGAGGCCGATCTCGCGCTGCTGTCGGAGGCGGGCGTCGATGCCGCCTACCTTCCCACCGTGGAGACGATGTACCCGGCGGATTTCTCCACCAGCCTCACGGTGGCGGGCATCAGCGAGGGATTGTGCGGCGCGTTTCGTCCGGGCCATTTCTCCGGCGTCGCCACGGTGGTGACGAAGCTCGTCAACCAGGTCCAGCCCGATACCGCCCTGTTCGGCGAGAAGGATTTCCAGCAATTGCAGGTCATCCGCCGCGCGGTGCGTGACCTCGACATCCCCGTCGCCATCGGCGGCGTCCCGACATTGCGAGAGGAGGACGGCCTCGCCCTCTCCTCGCGCAACCGCTACCTCGATGCACAGGAGCGACGGATCGCCCCTCTTCTGCACCGCGAACTGTCGATCATCGCCGAAGGATTGCGGGCGGGGAACGCCGCGTCCCCCCTCGTCTCCGCCTCGACCGATCGGCTGATCGAGGCCGGGTTCAGCACGATCCAGTATCTCAGCGTGTGCGATGCCGACACGCTGGCCCCGGTGGAACACGCCACGGGAGCGACCAGGATTCTGGTCGCCGCCTATCTCGGCTCGACGCGACTCATCGACAACGTAGCGGTCTAACAGCGATTCACTGGCGCGGTCGGTCGAGGCGGTGGGCCATGAAGAAATCGACCATCGCCCGTGACGCATCGGGTCCGCGACGGTCGGTGTAGCTGCCCGACGGGTCGCCCCCCGACCAGGCATGGTTGAGGCCGCGCACGACCCAGCTTTCCACCACCACACGATCGGTCTCGTCGGCATAACGCGTGCGGATATAGGAGAGCCCGCCCGGACTCACGCCGTCCGAGACGGAAGGCGTGAGCGCATCGACGCCGGCCTGGAGCAGGACCTGCTCGCCGTTGCGCGGGTGGACGGTGCTGTCGTTCTCGCCGTGAACCATGATGGTCGGAACGCGGGGCGTCCCTCCCTGCAGAGTGGCGGCGGCTCCCGAAGGCCCGAGACGCATCGTCGTCAGCGCCGAGGAGACGTCGCCGGCGCATCCGGCCGCAAGGCCGGAATGCACGCCGACGGCGGCGTAGAGATCGGGATAGGCCAGGGCCACGTTGGCAGCGGCCGCGCCACCGGCCGAGAGGCCGGCGATGTAGACCCTGCGCGGATCGACATCGTGGTTTTGCATCACCTCACGGGTAAGGCCAGCGATGATCTCGGCCTCGCCCAGGCCCCGTGCCTGATCGCCGGGCTGATACCAGTTCCAACAGCGCTGGCCGTGGTCCCTCGTGCTCTGGCCTGGATAGGCGACGAGGAACCCTTCCTGCTCGGCAAGGAGGTTCATGCCGGTTCCGGCAGCGAAATCGTCCGGTGACTGGGTGCAGCCGTGCAGCATCACAACCAGGGGAGGATGGGTGACTGTACGGCTGGGAATGTAGAGCTTGTAGTCGCGCGCACCCGCTTCGTTGGCGAAGGAATGCGCGGTGAAAGTTCCCTCTCCCGTGGTGAGAGACGGAACGTTTCCGTCTCGGAACAGCGTCGCGGGATCGAACCCCATGAAGCCGGACGTCGCCGGAGCAGTCGCAGTCGCGCCTTGAGCGACCGCGCCGGATGGCGACGACAGGCCGAATTTCCGCGCGACCTGATCCAGGGCCCCACGAAACTGATCGTGCAGACCTTCCGCGATCCCACCTGCCGAATGCGTGGAGGTTGCGGATTCCGCCGTCTGACCGGAATGGCTGGCGCCCTGGCTCCCGAACAGGCCGCGCTGAATGAGATCGGACGCTTCCTGCAAGCGGCCCGCCCCCGTCAGCTTGGTGGCTTCGACGAGATCGGCCAGACGTGCCTGTGTCCGGTTCGGGTGATCAGCCATCGCATGATCGCTTTCTTGGGTGTTGGACATGTGTGTCGACGAGCGGCCAGCGGATCTGATCGATGCAGGATAAAAGCTGATCCGGCATCGACGATGGGCTCGATTCGCCTCCGCGCCGACTCGTTGTGCAAAGATGTAAGCTGGTTCTGTTGCAATGCAATATGTGTTTTATTGCATTGCACCTAGTCGATATTTACTCGCCTTCGCTCTCGCTGACATAGTCGCGCCAGATCGGGCTTGCACTGAGAGATGAGACGAACGCAGCATGCTGAGTAACGTCCAAGGGGTTCAAGCGGTTGCGCAATCGGCGCGGCCCCGTGGCGACGGGACCGTCGCCGGAGGCAACGATCTGGATCGGTTCGGCGGCCTCGACCATCGCCAGGCCAAGGCTTGTCTGCTTGCCGCCGAGCAGCTCGATATAGACCTCGGCCAGGATCTGAGCGTCGAGAAGCGCACCGTGTTTGGTGCGCCGCGTCGTATCGATCCCATAGCGGACGCAAAGCGCGTCGAGGCTGTTGGAAGCGCCGGTATGCTTGCGCCGCGCCATCTGCAGCGTGTCGACCACCGCCCCCAAGTCGATCTGCGGCGGCCCGCCTTCGCCGAGCCGGGCGAACTCCATGTTGAGGAAGCCCACATCGAAGGGCGCGTTGTGGATCACGAGGGGGGAATCGCCGCAGAAGGCGACGAAATCGTCCACGATCGCCGAGAAGACGGGTTTGTCGGCCAGAAACGCGTCGGAGAGACCGTGGACGCCGAACGCACCCTGCGAGACCGGCCGTGTCGGATTGACGTAACGGTGGAAGGTCACCCCCGTCTGGATATGGTTGATCAGTTCGACGCAGCCGATCTCGATCAGCCGGTCCCCGTTCTTGGCATCCGTACCGGTGGTTTCGGTGTCGAGGACGATCTCACGGAGCATGGTACGGTCCATTCGAGGAGAAACGAAGCGATCGGTCAGGCTTGGCCTGCGCCGACGAGCCGTTCGATGAGAGCGTCGACCTGATTTTCGGCGCCAGCAAGGCCAAGCCCGGTATCGATGAGGAAGTCGGCACGGGCGCGCTTATCGGCATCGGGCATCTGCTTGGCGAGGATCGCGGCAAAAGCCGCCTCGGACATGCCCGGGCGCGCCAGCACACGCTGCCGCTGAACATCGGGATCCGCCGTCACCACCAGAACCGCATCGCATCTCGCCTCTCCGCCGGTCTCGAACAGGAGGGGGATGTCGAGGATCACCAGGGAGGCGTCGGCGTGCTCGTCGAGGAAGCGCTGCTCCTCCGCGCGGACGAGGGGATGGATCGCGGCTTCCAGCCGGGCGAGAGAATCGGGCCGGCCGAGCACATGGTCCCGCAGGCACGCGCGGTCGACGGAGCCGTCCTCCGCGATGGCGTCGGGGAACAGGTCGGCGATGAGGCGGGCGCCGGCTCCACCCGCCGCGTAGAGGCGCCGCACCGCTGCATCCGCGTCGTGGATCGGAATGCCGCGCCGGGCGAACATGGCGGCCGTGGTCGATTTCCCCATGCCGATGGAGCCGGTGAGGCCGAGAATGAACGGCCGGGTCATCGCTTCGCGACCAGATCGGCGACGATCAGGGCACGCAGCTCCGGCGTCACCAAGGGACGGGTCCCGAACCAGCGTTCGAAACCCGGCACTGCCTGATGCAGGAGCATGCCGAGCCCGTCGACTACGCGATGCCCTCGCGCAGCTGCCGCTGCGAGGAGCAGCGTCTCCAAGGGCGAGTACACGATATCGGCGACGGCACATTCAGCCGGCAAACGATCCAGCTTGATGTCGAGGGGCGGCTTGCCGGTCATGCCGAGGGAGGTGGTATTGACGAGAAGCCGCGCTCGGCGGAGGGCATCGTCGAGCCCGTCCCAGTCGATGGCCTCCACGCGGGACGGATCGAGTTCCACGATGGCCTCGGCCCGCGAGCGAGTGCGGTTGGCCACGAGGATGCGGCTCGCCGGCCGGTCGAGGAGGCCCGCGACGACGGCCCGTGCCGCCCCTCCCGCTCCGAGGATCACGACATCTCCCCGATCAGCGCCGAGCCGGTCCGCCCCGAGGGTCTCGTCGAGATGGGCGGTGAAGCCGACGGCGTCGGTGTTGTCGCCGACGAGACGTCCCTGCCCGTCGAAGGAGAGCGTGTTGACCGCGCCGATCCGCCGGGCGGACGCCGTCAGCACCTCGGCCCCGGCGAAGGCGGCTTCCTTATGTGGCAAAGTCACGTTTCCGCCGGCGAACCCGGCAGCTTTCAGGCCGCGCAGGAAGGCCCCAAAATCCTCCGGCGCCACGTCGATCCGCTCGTAGGACCCGTCGAGCCCAAGGGTCGAGAGCCAGTGTCCGTGGATCATCGGCGACCGGGAATGGGCGATCGGATGACCGACGACGAAGGCTTTGATCATGAATGGGTCTCGCGGGGCGTTCGGGATCAGAAGGCAAGGCAGCCATGGCAGCGCAACCGGTCGAGCAATCCGGTCAGCGGCAGGCCGAGGATCGTGGCATGGGCGCCTTCGATTTCCGCGAATAGATGGATGCCGAGGCCTTCCAGCTGGTATCCCCCCACCGTGCCGGTGACGCGGTCATGCCCGGCAATCGCCAGATAGGTGTCGATGGCGACCGCGCTCAGATCCCGCATGGTCAGACGGGCCTCGTCATGCATCACGTCCGGCTCCCGTCCCGGTACGATCAGGGCGGCAGCGGAATGCAGGGAGTGCATCCTGTTGGATAGCCGGCTCAGCTGATGTTTCGCCGCGTCGAGGGAGGCGGATTTGTGGAACACCTCCCCGTCGCAGGCGAGAACCTGATCCGCGGCCAGGACGATCCTGTCGCGGGCCTTTTCCGCGACCGCCCGTGCCTTGGCCAGGGCCAGTCGGCGAGCGAGATCGGCGGGGGCGAGGGGGCCTGAATCGGCCTCGATGCCTCGCTCGTCGACATTCGGGATCTCGACCTCCACGTCGAGTCCGGCCGCTTCCAGGAGATGCCTGCGCGTCGGCGAGCCGGAGGCAAGAACCAATGGACGTTCGGGAAGCCAGAGATGGGTCATGACGGAGCTCGCTTCGCGTTTCACGCCACGATGAACTTGAGCCGGTGCTCGCGGTGGAGATCGAGGATCGCGGCGGCGGTCTCCTCGATGGACCGCCTCGTGACGTCGATGGTCGGCCAGCGATGTCGGCTGCAGAGTTTGCGACAGGCGGCGATCTCGTCGGCGACGGCGTCGCGATCGACATAGAGAGAGGTGTCGTCCGCCTTCAGGCTCAGCAGACGGTTCTGACGAATCTGCACGATCCGCTCAGGAGACGCGAGAAGGCCGACCACGAGGGGCTTGCGGGCGTTCTCGAGATTGGGCGGCACCGGCATGCCGGGCACGAGCGGGAAATTCGCGGTCTTCAGCCCACGATTGGCCAGATAGATTGCCGTCGGGGTCTTCGAGGTGCGGCTGACGCCCACGAGGATCACGTCGGATTCGTCGATGTCGAAGGGCAGGTTGCCGTCGTCATGCGCGAGGGTGAAGTTCATCGCGTCGATGCGCTTGAAATATTCGGCGTTCAGCATGTGCTGCGCCCCGGGCCGCGCCGTCGTCTCCGCACCGAGATAGGATTGGAGCAGGGCGTGGACCGGCTGGAGCACGGATAGGCAGGGCGAGCCGGTCTCGCGACAGGCCGCTTCCAGACGCTCGGTCAGGTCGTGCCCGACGAGCGTGTAGAGAACGAGGCCCGGCGCCGCCTCGATCTCGGAAATCACCCGTTCGAGCTGGGCCGAGGATCGCACCAGCGGATAGACATGCTCGATGGCCGAGACGCCTTCATACTGGGCGGCGGCGGCGCGACCCACATTGATGAGGGTCTCACCGGTGGAATCCGACACGAGATGGAGATGGAAGTAGCTGCGACTCATCGGAAATTCCCATCCCAGGCCGGCGGACGGGCTCGAGGGATCTCCGGGTTATCCACCACACCTGAAGGCCGGAGTCGACAGGTGGGGATAAAGCACCCCTGTCCGGGCCGGGGGCGGAACCTTCCCCCGCGTTGTCGACTCTCACGTCAACATGCAGACCAACGACCCTCGTCCCGATCTCGGTTTGGGAGATTCAGGGAGGGTTCGGGCACGAGGGACCCATCACGGCGCGCAAGTCGCTGATTAGACTTCCCGTTCTCGAAAGTTAGCGCGAACCCGTTAAAGCCCCGTTAACGGCGGTGGCGCGGGGATGGGGTGTGGACAAGTTCGCGGTCCCGTCATCCCCCGTCTAAAAGAAAAAACAGAGTCCTAGAATCTCTCTTTTCTTATTAGATAGACGGGACGGGGACAGGGATTTTCGGCCACCCTCAGAAGCTCTCGCAGGGAACAGGGCTTTCGGAAGTGGGCATCGGAGAAGCGGGGACGTCCTGCGGTAAAACAACGTCCCTCGGCAAAAGATCTTCCCGAGGAGGGGCCGGGACGTCATAGCTCTGTTCCAAGGGGGAGGGTCTCTCCCCATCAAGATGGACCTGGCGGATACGCGCATGACTCGACGTGACGGCACCGATCGTGCGCTGCTTCAGGTTCTCGACGGCAAACCGTCCCGGATCCCTCCCGCCTGGATGATGCGGCAGGCCGGGCGCTACCTGCCGGAATATCGCGAGGTCCGGGCCAGGGCAGGCTCCTTCCTCGACCTCTGCTACAATCCGGACTTCGCCACCGAGGTGACCCTGCAGCCGATCCGGCGCTTCGGCTTCGACGCGGCGATCCTGTTCTCCGACATCCTCGTCGTGCCGGACGCCCTCGGGCAGAATGTCCGCTTCGTCGAAGGGGAAGGCCCGCGTCTCGATCCGGTCCATGGCCGGGACGAATTCGCCCGCCTGAAACAGGCCGATGATCCGAGCATCTTCCAGCATCTGGAACCGGTCTTCGAGACCGTCCGGCGCCTGCGCTCCGAGTTGCCGGCCGAGACGACGCTTCTCGGGTTCTGTGGCGGTCCCTGGACGGTGGCGAGCTACATGATCGGCGGACGCGGCACGCCCGACCTCGCTCCCGCCCGCGCGCTCGCCGATACCGAGACCGCCCTGGTGGAAGCGCTCATCGACCGCCTGGTCTCGGTGCAGATCGAGTACCTGTCGCGCCAGCTCGAAGCCGGCGCCGATGCGGTCCAGATCTTCGAATCCCATGCGGGTTCGCTGCCGCAGGCACCGGGTGACACGGCGGATGCCCTGAAACATTGGAGCTTTTCCCCCATCGCCCGCATCGTCGACGGGGTCAGGGCCCGCGTGCCGGGGGCGAAGATCATCGTCTTCGCCCGGGGCTCGGGCCTCGAAGGCCATGCCCGCGTGATGGCGGAGACCGGGGCGGACGCCGTCGGCGTCGATTGGAGCGTCGATCTGAAGGCCCTGCGCGGTGCCGTCACGCCGCGCACCGTGACCCAGGGCAACATCCACCCCGAAACGCTGATCGAGGGTGGCGAGGCCCTCGACGCGGCCGTGGACGGGGTGCTCGAGGCGACGGAGGGACTGCCGCACATCTTCAACCTCGGCCACGGCATCACCCCGCAGACGCCGATCGCCCATGTGGAGCGGATGCTCGCCAGATTGCGGCGCTGACGGCCTGACCATGGCCGACACGCTCTATCCCTGGATCAAGGCGATCCACGTCATCGCCGTCATCTCCTGGATGGCGGGGCTGCTCTACCTGCCGCGCCTCTTCGTCTACCACGCGTCCCTGCCCGAGGGGCCGGCCTCCTCGGCCCAGTCCGAGACGTTCAAGGTCATGGAACGGCGCCTGATGAAGGCGATCATGAACCCGGCCATGATCGTCACTTGGCTGCTCGGCCTGTTCCTCGTCTGGCAGAGCGGGTTCTACGCGTCGGGTTGGATGCAGGCGAAGTTCGCCCTGGTCCTCGCCATGAGCGGCTGCCACGGCTGGTTCTCGCGGATGGTCAAGGATTTCGCCGCCGACCGGAACGCGCGGACCCACCGCTTCTACCGGATGGTCAACGAGGTCCCGACGCTTCTCATGGTGGCCATCGTCATCCTCGTCATCGTCAAGCCGGGATTCTGATCATGATCGCATCGCATCCTCGTTACAGAGCATGGGGCCTTGCCGCGGCCATGGTGCTGGCCGCATCCGGCGCCGAGGCCGCGAGCTTCCCGTGCGAGAAGGCGGAGACGCCTGACGAAAAGGCGATCTGCGGCCATCTTCCCCTCAACGATCTCGACGTGGAGATGGCGGTCCGGTTCGAGATCCTGCGCGGGCTCCTGCCCATGGGCGGAAACGCCAAGCTGCGCGACGACCAGGAGGCCTGGCTGCAGGAACGGCGCAGCTGCGCAGCGGACGTCGCCTGCCTGACCAAGGCCTACGAGGCGCGCCTGAAGACCCTACGCGGCGTCTTCTCGGAATTCGCCAAGCAGGGGCCGCTGTAGTGGAATGGCTTGACCCGTGGGAGTCGGTGAATTCAGGGCAAACGGATGACGTCTCCGCCCTTGGCCAGGGCTGGGAAGCTGAACTCCGCAAGGAGGTCGCACCGGCGCACATCCTTTACGGGCTGGCGACCACGCTGATCGCCCGTCGATACGATCGGGACGACGCCCTTTTTCAGCTGCATGACGGCCGGGTGGCGCAAGTTCACTTGACCTGGAAACAGGCGCAAGAGCCCGACCCACGCTGGCCTAAAACCGTTATCTACGCGTCGTTGCAGTCCTGGGCGGATACGGACCGACGATGTGATCATGCTGCATGGGTCGCAGCGCCCGATCCTTGAGGCGTCGTCGTCGTCGGCCGGGCCTCAGCCCAGCCGCGTGAGCAGCCGGTCGATCAACGGGTTGTCCGGGCCGAAGGCGTAGTCGATCCGCCTGACGCTGACCGCGCTCGCTCCCGATTTCACGAGATCGTCCACGAGGTCGAACGTGGCGTCCACCGGGCAGTGGAGCACGATCTCGGCGCTCCGGTTCTCCGGCATGCCGTAGGGCAGCTGGGCATCGTGCAGGGCGCTGATCCCGGCGAGATCGAGATCGCCGTCGGCCGGCATCGCCGCCCGGATCTCGCGGGTGAGGCGCGCGCGCTCCTCCGCCGCGATCCGGCCGAGCACGGTGCGCAATGCCTTCTTCTGGCTCTGGCCCCAGGGCGCCGTCAGCGAGGCGACGAGATTGGCCTCCGAACGCAGGATGATGCCGTCGTCGAGGATCTTAAGGGCGTTCGCGGCGAGCGTTGCCCCCGTCGTGGTGATGTCGACGATGATCTCCGCCGAGCCCGAGGCGGGGGCGCCTTCCGTGGCGCCTAGGCTCTCGACGATGCGGTAATCGGCCACCCCGTGCTCGGCGAAGAACCGCCGGGTCAGGTTGACGTATTTCGTGGCGATGCGCAGGCGGCGCCCGTGGCGGATGCGGAGTTCGGCCGCGACCTCGTCGAGATCGGTCATGGCGCGGACGTCGATCCAGGCCTGCGGCACTGCGACGACGACCGTGGCCTGGCCGAAGCCGAGCGGCGTCAGCAACTCGACCTGTCCTCGCGCATCGGGAAGGCTCTCGCGGATCAGATCCTCGCCGGTGACGCCGAGATGGGCGCTGCCGCTGGCGAGCTGGTTGGCGATCTCGGAAGCCGAGAGGTAGCGCACCTCTACATCGGGCACGCCGACGAGCTTGCCGCGATAGTCGCGCGCCCCCGCCCCTTGGGCGAGTTTCAGCCCCGCCCGGGCGAAGAAGGCGGAAGCGTTCTCCTGCAGGCGCCCTTTCGAGGGCACGGCGAGGACGAGGGGGCCCTCGGCCGGGCCTTGCGAAGCCTGGGGAGTCGGAACGGTCTCAGCCACGGGACGATCCTTCCGACGTGAGGACACGGGACAGCCAAACGGCGCAGCCCACCGCCGGGATCGGCGTGGGGCTGCCCAGATGCTGGAGCAGTCCGTCGTAGCGGCCGCCGCCGACGAGGGGGGCGGCGCCTTGCCCTCGCGTCACCTCGAAGATGAAGCCGGTATAATAATCGAGGTTGCGGGCGAAGCTGCCCGAAAACCGGAACCGCTCCACGTCGAGACCGCGCGCGGCCATGAAGCCGGTCCGCTCCTCGAACAAGGAGAGGGCGGCTTCCAGCGGCGCGTAAGTGACGCCCGCCGAGGCGGCGAGCTCGCGCATGGAGTTGGCGGCCTGATCCGGATCGCCCGAGATGGCGCGGTAGCGCTCGACGATGGCGCGGTTCTCAGTGTTGAGCCCGGCGCCGCCATTAGCTCGCGCCGAGGCCTTGGCGAGGAAGCGTTCCGCGATCTCGCCGGCGCTGCGTCCGCCCACGCGCGAAATGCCGGCGATGGACAGAACGTCCTCGACGAAGGCGCGTACGCCCTTCGGATCCTGGCCCTGGATCGCCGCCAGGAGGCCGGCATGCGGGTCTTCCACGGTCGCCACGGTGGTGACGTCGTCCAGGGAACGGCCGGCTGCCAGCGCTCGCAACGTCCGCCGCTTGGCGGCCGGCGGCACGTTGAGCCCATCGAGCAGCGCGTCGATGACGCCCATGTCGCCGAGCCTTACCGAGACCTCACC
This sequence comes from Methylobacterium sp. SD274, assembly GCF_017355285.1. Classification (NCBI taxonomy): domain Bacteria; kingdom Pseudomonadati; phylum Pseudomonadota; class Alphaproteobacteria; order Hyphomicrobiales; family Methylobacteriaceae; genus Methylobacterium; species Methylobacterium sp. SD274. The sequence continues at coordinate 210,935 of NZ_JADIJP010000004.1, forward strand.
GGCTCCGAGCAGGTCGAGGCCTTCGAGGGCGAGGCCGAGCACCTCCGCATCCGCCGCCGGGATGTCGGTGCGGCCGATGGATTCGATGCCCGCCTGGAGGAACTCCTCCGCCTCGCCGGAACCGAGCCGGAAGACCGGGCCGAGATAGCTGTAATCTGCGGTCGTCCCCACGCCCCGCGCCAGATGCTGGCGGCAGACCGGAATGGTGAATTCCGGCCGCAGGCAGAGTTCCGCGCCCGACGCGTCCTGCGTCACGAAAATACGCCGGCGGATGTCTTCGCCGGAGAGTTCGAGGAACGGCTCCACCGGCTGGAGCACGGCGGGCGTCACCGCGCCGTAGCCTCCGTGCGAGAAATGCGCGAGGAGCCGCGTTCCCTCATCCGCTCGCACGGTGTCGATCGGATCGACTGCCTCCGGTCTCGTCATGGTTCACCCGCCGCCTGATGCCGCGTCCTTTATCAACAGCATCCGGACTTGGCGACCACCCACAGAGCGGGAAGTCCGCCGACCTCCCATGCGGGCGGTATCGGCGTCTCAGATCCAGCCCTGCAATTCGCGGCGGACCACGTTCTCGATCACCTTCATCCCGAGGTCGCTGTCGTTGAGACAGGGGATGTAGGCGAAGCGCTCGCCGCCATTCTCCTCGAAATAATGGCGGTTCTCACCGTCGAGCTCCTCCAGGGTCTCGAGGCAGTCGGCGGTGAAGCCCGGCGCCACGATGGCCATGCGCTTCACACCGGATTTGGCGAGGGTCTGCACGGTCTCGTCGGTATAGGGCTTGAGCCATTCCTCGTTGCCGAAGCGCGACTGGAAGGTCGTGCGCATCCGTTCCGTCGAGAAGCCCAGGGCCTCGCGGATCAGCCGCCCGGTCTTCACGCATTGGCAATGGTAGGGATCGCCCTTGAGAAGGTAGGATTTCGGCACCCCGTGGAACGAGGTGAGGATCACCTCCGGCTCGAAATCGAGCTTGGCCAATCCCTCGCGGATCGAGGTGGCCATGGCCTCGATATAGACGGGGTCGTCGTGATACGGCGCCGAGACCCTGACGGTCGGCTGCCAGCGCATCTGCATCAGCGCCTTGAAGGCCTGGTCGCAGGCGGTAGCCGAGGTGGCGGCGGCATATTGCGGGTAGAGCGGTACCAGCAGGATGCGGTCGCAGCCCTGGTCGAGGAGCGCCTGGATGCGCAGGGACACTTCCGGCTTGCCGTAGCGCATCGCCCAGTCGACCACGACGGAATCGCCCATCGCTGCCTGCAGCCGCTCGGACTGCCCGCGGGTGATGGTCTTGAGCGGACCCTCGTTGCGCTCGTTGTTCCACACGCTGGCATAATCGCGCCCCTTCGGGCCGGGACGCTTCGTGAGGATGATGAGGTTCAGGATGGGCCACCAGATCAGCCGCGGCACCTCGATGACGCGCCGGTCGGACAGGAACTCCTTGAGATAGCGGCGCATGGGCCAGTAGCTCGTGCCCTCCGGCGTGCCGAGATTCATCAGAAGCACGCCGACCCGGCCCCAGCGCACGGGCGGATGGTCGGAGGGCAGGCTGGCGGTCGCGGAGGAGCTGGTCTGCAACGGCTTGAGGTCCTTGAGGGACGTCGGTTCGACGCGTTCGTTCATCGGGTTTCCGAAGCGCCGACGTGAGGCGCGGTTATCTGAATGACGCCATTCCGGCACAGTTGTACCAGACGGCATATCTATCTAGAGCACGAGACCTGCCAGCGACCATCTCGTCAATGAAGGCGCGACATGCCGTCTCCCCGGTACTTCTTCAACCACTTCATGCCGTTCACCGGCTACCCCTATAAGGGGGCGCCGACGGTCTGCAATCTGTGCGGATCGGGCGAGACCGTGACGGTGGCGGAGACCGACCGGCGGCTGAAGACCCTGAAATCCATCGCCTGCGCGCAATGCGGGCTGATTCGCACCGACCCGATGCCGACGCCGGACGAATTGGCGCATTACTACGCCCATGCCTACCGGGCGGATTATCAGCTTGCTTTCGCCGGCGGGCCGCCGCGCCACCACCTCAACCGCTCGGCCCGCGAGGCGACCTTCCGCGCCGACCTGCTGGCGCCGAAGCTGAAGCCCGGTGCCCGGGTGCTCGATTTCGGTTCGGGTTCGGGCGAGTTCCTGGCCGCCGTCCGCGCCCGGGGCTGCGAGGCGGTCGGCATCGAGCCCGGCCGGGACTACGCCGCCTATGCCCGCCAGCACCACAAGGTCGAGGTTCTCGACGATGCCAGCGACGAGCGTTTTCCGCCCGGGCATTTCGACGTGATCTCGACGCATCACGTGCTCGAGCACCTGCGCGATCCGGCCGTGGTGATGGAGCGCCTGTCGCGCTGGCTGAAGCCCGACGGGGTGCTCTATGCCGCCGTGCCGAACATGGCCGCCACCGGCAAGCCACCGCACGAGCGTTTCCACTTCGCCCATGTCCACGGCTACGTCCGGGAGACCTTCGACCTTCTCGCCCGTCGGGCCGGCCTCGTCCCCCATCCCGAATATTGGCGCGAGGACACGACGGTCGTCTACGTGAAGACCGACGCCCCGGTGGGCGAACTCGCCAATCCCGGCCTCGCCCAGCGCCTGGCCGTCGATCTGAAGCCGATGCCGGCCGCCGCCTATCTGGTGTCAGGCGCCTGGATCTGGCCAATGATCCGCCGCAACGCCAAGGCGGTGCGCGACGGTTTCGCCTCTCGCTGAGTTCGGCGTTCCGGCCTGATGCCGGAACCAGTGCCCCGTTGTTGCATCGGCTTCATCGATCGCGTCCACACTGGATTTCGGGTGGAAACTCCACCGCCCGGCCCCTCGGAGACCTGTCGCGATGCCACGTCCTACCCGTCGTCAGACCCTGAGCCTCGGTCTCGGGGCGGGGCTCGCGGCAGGCTTGGCCGCGCCCGCCCGTGCCGGGGCGATCGAACCGACCTTCACGCTCCTCCTCGTCAACGACATCTACCTGATGTCCGAGGTCGAGGGCCGTGGCGGTTTCGCCCGCCTCAACGCTGTGGTGAAAGCCGAGCGGGCGCGCGGCGTGCCGATGCTCTACGCCCATGCCGGCGACACCCTGTCCCCCCTCGCTGATGTCGGGGTTCGACCGCGGCGCGCATATCGTCGAACTCCTGAACATCGCGCCGCCGGATGTCTTCGTTCCGGGCAACCACGAATTCGATTTCGGTCCCACGACCTTCGCCCAGCGCATGGGCGAGGCGGCCTTTCCGGTCTTCGCGGCCAATCTGCGCGGTGCGGACGGCAAGCCGCTCAAGGGGATCCGCGACCGGATGATCGTGACGCTCGGCGGGATCCGGGTCGGCATCGTCGGCATCGCCCTCGCCAGCACGCCGGAGAAATCGCAATCCGGCGACCTCGTCTTCGGTCCCGAGATCGAGACGTTGCGTGCGGCGGCCCAGGCCCTTCGCGACGAAGGGGCCGAGCTCATCGTGGGCATCTGCCATACGGCGCGGATCACCGACGAGGCGATCGTGGCGGCACGGATCGTCGACATTCTGCTCTCTGGCCACGACCACGACCTCATCGTGCAGTATGACGGGCGCAGCCTGCTGGCGGAATCGAGCTTCGACGCGCGCTACGTCACCGCCATCGACGTCGCCGTGACGGTGAAAGGAGCGGGCAAGGCCCGGACCCTGTCCTGGCACCCGACCTTCCGCATCCACGACACCGCCGACATCACGCCGGACCCCGAGACCCTCGCCCTGACACAGCGGCTCGAGGCCCGGCTGGCGAAGGAACTCGATGTGCCGGTGGGGACGATCAGCACGCCCCTCGACAGCCGCATCTCGACCGTGCGCCTCCGCGAAGGCAGCTTCGGCAACCTCGTCGGCGATGCGCTCCGGGCGGCGACGGGGGCGGAGATCGCCCTCACCAATGGCGGCGGCATTCGCGGCAACCGGCTCTATCCGGCCGGTACCGTGCTGACCCGGCGCGACATCCTCACCGAGCTTCCCTTCGGCAACACCACGGTTCTGGTCTCGCTGACGGGCGCACAGGTGCGGACCCTGCTGGAATCGGCCCTTGCCGATCTCGGCCGCCCGGCGGGTCGTTTCCCGCAGGTCTCGGGTCTCGTCGTCACGGTGGATCCGGGGGCGAATGCGGGACACCGGATTCAGTCCATCCTCGTGGACGGACAGCCCCTCGACGAGACGCGGACCTATACGGTGGCCTCCAACAACTTCCTCTACGATGGCGGCAACGGCTACGGCCTCCTCGCGGATGGGCGCACCCTGATCGGCGCCACGGACGGCAAGCTCGTGGCCAACGAAGTCATGGCCTATATCGCCCGGCATGCTCCCCTCTCCGTTCCCGAGGACGGCCGGATCGTGATCCGGTGACGGCGCACGGCCCGCTGAGCCTGGCCCTCCACGAGTTCCGCGCCTCGGGCTCGTCCTGGCTGACGCTGCCGTTCTTTTCCGGTGGAGCGGCGGATGCCGTCTGCGCGCGGGTCGATCGCCGGATCGCCGAGGGGGCGACGGTCCTGCCTTCCCCCGATGCGGTCTTCTGTGCCCTCACGCTGACGCCGCTGGAGACGGTGAAGGCCGTGATCCTCGGGCAGGACCCCTATCCGACGCCGGGCGATGCCAACGGCCTCGCCTTCTCCTATGTCGGTCCCCGCCGGCTTCCGGCCTCTCTCAAGGTGATCCTCGCCGAATTGCCGGGCGCGCCGGCGAGCGGCGATCTCACGCCCTGGGCGAGACGGGGCGTGCTGCTCCTGAACTCGGCCCTCACCGTGGAGGCCGGCAAGTCCGGCGCACATCTGCGCTATGGCTGGTCCGCCCTCACCGATGAGGCCGTGACGGCGGTCTCTGCCCGCCCGACCCCCGCGATCTTCCTGCTCTGGGGCGCACAGGCCCGCGCGCGGGCGGCCCTCATCGACCGCGAACGATGCGGGGTGATCGAGACCGGGCATCCCTCTCCCCTCAACCGCCTGCGGGATTTTTCGGGCACGCGGTCCTTCGACGAGGCCAATGCCTGGCTGGCGAGCCGGGGCCTTTCCCCCATCGATTGGTCGCTCGCTTGACGCGGTGAAACGGTCGCTTTGACAGGACGGCCCGGCGGTCTATCTCGGACGGGCAGCATAAGCGGAACGTAAGAATCCGCGCCGCCCCAAGAACGCTTCCGAGGAAACGCCGTCCATGCGCCTGAAACCCGTTCTCACCCTGTGCTTTGCGGCCGGCCTGCTCGCACCGACCCTTGCGCAGGCCCAGATCCGCAACGCGCCTCCGCCCCGTGCCCTGGAATTCGCCGCTTACATCTTCGCCGCCGCCAATGTCTGCGGCTACCAGATTGGCGTCGAACAATTCGATGCTTTGCTCCAGAAGCAGAATGTCAGCGCCGCCGATGTCGGCCCGCGTGGACCTTTCGGCAACAAGGTCCAGACGATCTTCGCGCTGATGTCGAATCAGATGCAGCTGAACCGGGAGCAGGCCTGCCTGGCGGTCGCCGGCGAATACGGCCCCGAGGGCAATGTCGTGAAGAACGTGCTGCTTCCCATGGGCACAGCCACCCCACCCGCCGAAGCGAAGCCTCCGGCCGAGCCCAAACCGGCTCAGTAGGCCCCGCTATTCCGTGCACGCATCGGGACGCATTCGCGTTCCGGTGCGGGATCGCCTATATCGGATTCGTTCCAAGTCCGAAGGTTAGAGATCCATGGCGACGGCGTCGTTCGACACCGCCGGTCGCGACGTCAACGTCGTGGCCGCAATCGAGAAGCTTCCCGAGTTCCAGCCGGACGCCGTTCCGCCGGGCCGCTCGTCCCTCATCGGCCTCACCCGCGAGGAATTGAAGGGTCGCCTTGCCGCCATCGGCGTGTCGGAGCGCGAGCAGCGCATGCGCTCGGGCCAGCTCTGGCACTGGCTCAACGCGCGCGGCGCCACCGATTTCGACCAGATGACCAATGTCGGCAAGGGGCTCAAGGCCGATCTGGCGCGGGCCTACACGTTGGAGCGGCCCGAGGTCGTCACCGAGCAGATTTCCCGCGACGGCACCCGCAAGTGGCTGCTGCGCATGGCGCCCACCGGCAAGCACGACCACAATCGCGGCGCCGAGATCGAGTGCGTCTACATTCCCGGCCGGGGTCGTGGCACGCTCTGCGTCTCGTCCCAGGTCGGTTGCACCCTCACCTGCAGCTTCTGTCACACCGGCACGCAGCGTCTGGTGCGCAACCTGACCGCCGCTGAGATCACCGCCCAGGTGGTGGTGGCCCGCGACCGGTTGAACGACTGGGTCGGCCAGAACCCGGTGGCCGCTGGCGAGGACGAGACCCGCCGCGCCGTCACCAACATCGTCTTCATGGGCATGGGCGAGCCCCTCTACAACATCGACAACGTCATCGATTCCGTGGGTGTCATGTCGGACCAGGAAGGCCTCGGCCTTTCCCGTCGGCGTATCACCGTCTCCACCTCTGGCGTGGTCCCGCAGATGCAGCGGCTCGGAGTCGAGGCGCATGCCATGCTGGCGATCTCGCTCCACGCGGTGCGGGACGACCTGCGCGACACGTTGGTGCCGCTGAACCGCAAGTACCCCCTGGCCGAACTGCTTGCGGCCTGCCGCAATTATCCCGGCCTCAACAATGCCCGCCGCATCACCTTCGAATACGTGATGCTCAAGGGCGTCAACGATTCCGATGCGGATGCGCGCGAACTGGTGCGGCTGCTCAAGGGCATCCCGGCCAAGATCAACCTGATCCCGTTCAATCCCTGGCCCGGCAGCATCTACGAATGCTCCGATTGGGAGCGGATCGAGCAATTCTCCGAAATCGTCTATGAAGCCGGCTACGCGTCGCCGGTGCGGACGCCGCGCGGCCGAGACATCCTCGCCGCCTGCGGCCAGCTCAAGAGCGAGACCGAGAAGCTGCGCGCTCGCGCCCGGATGATGCTGGAAGACGGGATCGGCGCCGAGGGCGTCTATGCCGGGGCCGATGACGACGAAGGCTGAGCGCGTCCCATGCGGTTCGTCGGCCGCCTGATCTGGGCGTCTCTCGCCCTGTGTCTGGCCATTCCCTGCGGGGCCCTGGTGCTCGTCGTCGCCATCCTGTTCGATCCGGTCTCCAGCGAGGCGCTGACCCGGCTCGGCCTGTTCGGCTTCCTGCAGGGGATGACCGACCTCGCCTCCGGGATCGGACCCGACGCACTCCTCCTCCTGGCCGCCGGTATCGCCCGCGCCGGGTTCGTCCTGCTGGTGCTGCCGCCCCTCGCCATGGCGCTCATCGGCGAGGCGATGAACCTGCATAGTGCTCCGGCCTATGCCGTCGGCACGGGGCTCGCCACCGCCCTCGTGCCGTGGCTGATGCGGGGCGCGCCCGCCTCCCTCGCCGCCCACAACCTCGCCGTTGAGGGACGGGTCACGGCCCTGCTTTTCCTTGCCGGAGCGGCCGCCGGGCTGGTCTATGGCTGGATCGCCATACGCGACCGGCCTGTGGGAGCCTGAACGGGCACCGCTGCCGCTGCGTTGGCTGCGACGGGCATCGGCGCAGGATGCCTTGGGAGAGCCTCGCATGACGGATTGGGCATGACCGGACATCGCTTCAGCCTCGCCTTGGCGCTTCTCACGCTCCTGTCAGGACCAGCCCTCGCGCAAGCGGTCCCGGAACTGCCCCCGATCCCTTCCGACGATGCCCGCATCCTCCCCGTTCTCGGGACACACGGCATGGTGTCCTCGCAGGATGCCCTTGCGACCCGCGTCGGTGTCGCGATCCTCAAAGGCGGGGGCAACGCCGTGGATGCCGCCGTGGCGGTGGGCTTCGCCCTCGCGGTGACGCTGCCGCAGGCGGGCAATCTCGGAGGCGGCGGGTTCATGCTCGTTCGCCTCGCCGCCACCGGCGAGACCGTGGCCATCGATTTTCGCGAGACGGCACCCGCCGCGGCGACGGCGGACATGTTCCTCGCGCCCGACGGGCAGCCCGATCGCGGCGCATCCATTCGCACGGGCAAGGCCGTCGGTGTCCCGGGTTCCGTGCGCGGATTGGCCGAGGCGCACCGCCTCCACGGGTCGGGACGCTTCACCCTCGCCGATCTCGTCGCTCCCGCCCGTGCCCTGGCCAGGGACGGGATTCCCGTGGAGGGCGGGCTCGCCGATTCGTTGTCCCGCGCCGCCGACCGCCTCGGAAGGTGGCCTTCGAGCCGAGCCGTGTTCTTCCGAGACGGCCGACCGCTCCAGCGGGGCGAGACCCTGGTCCAGCCCGATCTCGCCGGGACCCTCACGGCCATCGCCGAACAGGGGCCCGATGCGTTCCATACCGGCCCGATCGCGGAGCGGATCGCGGCGGCGGCGAGAGATGTCGGCGGGGTGATGACGCCGGGCGACCTTGCCGCCTACCGGCCCGTGATCCGCCAGCCGGTGAAGGGCAGCTATCGCGGCTACGAGATCGTCTCGATGCCGCCACCGAGTTCCGGCGGCGTTCATCTCATCGAGATTTTGAACATCCTCGAAGGGTTCGACCTGGCCTCAATGGGCGCGGGCAGCGCCCAGGCCCTCCACACCCTCGCCGAGGCGATGAAGCCGGCCTATGCCGACCGGGCCACCTGGCTCGGCGACCCGTCTCGTTCGGAGGTGCCGGTGCGGGGCCTCACCGCCAAGGCCTATGCCGAGACCCTGCGCGCCGCCATCGACCCCGCTCGCGCCCGCCCGGCCGACGCGGTGAAGGCGGGCGACCCGCTGCCCTACGAATCCGACCAGACTACCCATTACTCGGTGGTGGACCGCGCCGGGAACGCTGTCTCCACCACCACGACCCTGAACTTCTCCTACGGGTTCGGGCTCGTGGCGGAAGGGACCGGCGTCCTCCTCAACAACGAGATGGACGATTTCTCGGCCAAGACCGGGAGCGTCAACGCCTACGGCCTCGTGGGTGGCCCGGCCAATGCCGTGGCGCCCGGGGCCCGGCCGCTTTCCTCGATGACGCCGGCCATGGTGCTCAGGGACGGACGCCTCGTCCTCGTCACCGGGAGCCCAGGCGGCAGCCGCATCATCTCCACGGTGCTGCAGGTGATCGTCAACGTCATCGATTTCCGCATGAACCTCGCCGAGGCGGTCACCGCCCCGCGCATCCATCATCAATGGCGCCCGGACGTGCTGTTCGCCGAAGACGGGCTCTCGCCGGACACCCTCGCTCTGCTTCGGGCGAAGGGGCACGCGGTGCGGGTGGGGTCGAGTTCGGGCTCGGCCAATTCGGTGTTGATGGGAAAGGGATTCGTGGCCGGGACCGCCGATACACGCCAGCGCGGAACCCTGGCCGAGGGCGAATAGGGCAGTTAGGGCCCGGCGGATGGTGCGGCGGGACTGCGCGCGCTACAGGAAGGGCATCATTCCGGGTTTCCGATGCACATCCTCCGCTCCATCGCCTTCAACATCGTCTTCTATCTCGCCACCGCCCTCATCGCGATCGGCGGCCTGCCGGCCCTCGTCTCGGAGCGGGCCTGCATCCGCGTCGCCCGGTTCTGGGCCAAGGTGAGCCTGTGGCTGCTGCGCGTGGTCGGGGGCGTGCGCGTGGAGTTCAGGGGGCTGCACCACCGCCCACCCGGCGCGCTGCTGGTAGCGTCCAAGCATCAATCCGCCCTCGAGACACTGGCCCTCGTCACCGCCTTCCCGGACTTCGCCTATATCCTCAAGCGCGAGCTGCTCTGGATCCCGCTCTTCGGCTGGTTCCTTTCCCGCTCCGGCATGGTCGCCATCGACCGGTCCAAGGGCACACGCGCCATGGCCGCCATGAACGAGGCGGCGGCGCGCGCCATCCGCGACGGACGCCAGCTCATCATCTTCCCCGAGGGCACCCGCAAGGCGCCGGGTTCACCCCCCGCCTACAAGCTCGGCATCACCCACCTGTACGCGGCCCTGGGCGTGCCCTGTCTGCCCGTCGCCCTCAATAGCGGTCTCTACTGGCCGCGCCGCCAGCTGACCCGCCGCCCCGGCACCACGGTGATCGAGTTCCTCCCCCCCATCGCTCCCGGGCTGGACCGCACGGCGTTCCTGGAGGAGATGCAGACTCGGATCGAAGCTGCCTCCGATGCCCTCCTGGCGTCCGGCCGGGCGGATCTGGCGGCACGCGGTCATGCCGTGCCCGAGACCGGTGCCGTCGCAGAACAATCCAGGACCGCGTGAGCGCTCAGTCTATCCACAGGCTGTGGATAAGCCCGTCGGAGGCACCCTGCGGAGAGCGAAAGCGCGACTCTTGACGGGTGGAAATTGTTAAGATTATTCTGGAACAAAGGGCGAACGAGAAAGCTGTCTCCGTTCTCGTGCCGCAAGGCGCGGAACACGGCTTTCACCGACGCCCATCCTCTGATCCGGAGATCCCACCGATGCGCGAAGTACGTCTCAGGACGGCGGCCAGCCTGCGTGGAACTCCTGCCCTGGTGCTGAGCGCTTGGCGCGGACGGTCCGGGCGCCGCTACGTCGTCGGCATCCACGAATTGGTCGAGCGCGAACTCGACGACATGGGCGAGGCGGTGGTGATGGCTGTGCGCCGGGATTCCGCCGGGATCGGCGAACTCATCGCCGTGACTGCGGCGGGGTCGAGCCCGCGCGAACGGCTCACCCGTAACTGGATCGCCCGTGCGCGCCATGGCGGTGCGAACGAGATGCATGTTCACCGCCTCGCCGAGGATGAGGCCGAGCGCTGCGAGATCGTGGCCGATCTTGAGGTGGACCATCCCCTGGATCAGATGATGGGCGTCGCGGCCTGAATCGGCGGGCGGCCATGCTTTCGCCGCGTTGAGACCCGCCAAAGCTCTGTCACGAAGGACCCCCTGTCGACGGCGACGGGGCTTCGAGATCGAGGCGAGCGGACGATGGCGCAGGCACCGGATTTGACGGCCAGGAAACGGCCATCGCGGACCGGCCTTTTCCTGCCCTACATCCTCCTCCTCGCCGTGGTCCTGCTCTGGAGCGCGGGCTGGTTCTGGATTCGCGGCAAGGCCGGCTCCGAGATGGATGCCTGGATCGCCCGCGAGGCTTCGGCCGGGCGCAACTGGACCTGCGCCGATCGCTCGATCAGCGGCTATCCCTTCCGGATCGAACTGCGCTGCGCCTCCCTCGCCTTCTCGCGGGCCGATAGCCGATTCACCCTCGGACCGTTGACCGCGGTGGTGCAGGTCTATCAGCCGCGCCAGGGCATCCTACAGGCGAGCGGGCCGTTCCACGTGGAACAGGACGGCCTCGTCGCCGACGCCACCTGGACGTCGTTGGAGGCGAGTTTCCACGGTACCTCGGATGGGTTCACGCGGGCCTCCCTGGCGGTGGATGGACCGAAAGTCAGCGTGAGAAATGCCGCGCCGCAGCCCATCGACGTGGTGGCCAAGCACCTCGAATTCCACGCCCGGCCGACACCTGCCCGTTTCGCCACCGAGGGGGCCGTCGATACCAGCCTGCGGCTGACGCAGGCGAACGTGCCGGTCCTCGATCCCCTCCTCGGCAATACCGCCCCCGTCGACGCGGCGCTCGACGCCACGGTGAATCGGGCCACCACCTTCCGGACCGGGCAGGTGGCGCGTGAGCTCGAAACCTGGCGCCAGGCCGGCGGCAGCCTCGACATCGCCCTGCTTTCCCTGGCGAAGGGAGATCGCCGCCTCCAGGCTCAGGGGAAGATCGCCCTCGACGACGAGCACCGCCCGGCCGGCCAGATCGATATCCGCGCCGCCGGGGTGGAGGCCCTGGTCGGTCAGATCATGGGCCAGCGTTTCGGGGCGGAGAAGGGGGCTCTGATCGGAGGCTTGGTCGGCAAGCTGCTCGGTGGCGGAAGTCGCCGCCAGGACGCCGAAGCGGCCGCAGCGTCTGCTGCGACGGGAGATCCGTCGCTCAAGGCTATGCCGCCCCTTCGGCTCGCCGACGGCCGCCTGATGCTCGGCCCGTTCCCGATTCCCAATGTTCAGGTACCACCGCTGTACTGAGAGGCCGGTAGACGGATTCGTCCCGCTGCGGATGAGATCATCATCCCACCCACGACCTCATCCTGAGGCGCGGCGACAGCCGCCTCGAAGGAGGCTTCCAGAATCCGTTGCCACAAACTGGAACCCTCCTTCGAGGCCTCCGCTTCGCTTCGTCGCCCCACGATGAGGTGGTGGGCGAGAGACGGGTAGCGCTTGCCTCGGCCGGATGAACCCTACCGTTCGTTGACCGGTTCGTCTTTCGCTGGCTCCGGCGGGGTGCGGCTGCGGCCGAAATCCGCTTCCGCGGTCTCCTGCCCGAGGGCGACGATGCCCCGGCGGATGGCGCGGGTACGGGTGAACAGGTCGAACAGCGCGTCCCCGTCACCCCAGCGGATGGCGCGGGCGAGGGCCGAGAGATCCTCGTTGAAACGGCCGAGCATTTCCAGCACCGCATCCTTGTTGGTGAGGAACACGTCCCGCCACATGGTCGGGTCGGAGGCGGCGATGCGGGTGAAGTCGCGAAACCCGCCGGCTGAGAACTTGATGACTTCCGATTGCGTCACGGCTTCCAGATCGGCGGCGGTGCCGACGATGTTGTAGGCGATGAGATGCGGCACGTGGCTGGTGATGGCCAGGACGAGGTCGTGATGCTCCGGCGTCATGCTCTCGACGATGGCGCCGAGCCCCTCCCAGAAGGCCTGGACCTGCGCCGTGGCGGCCTCGTCGGTGCCCTCTGGCGGGGTGAGGATGCACCAGCGGCCCGAGAACAGGGTCGAAAAGCCGGCATCGGGCCCGGAATACTCGGTGCCCGCCACGGGATGGGCCGGCACGAAACGGACGCTTTCCGGCAGATGGGGCGAGACGGCGGCGACCACCGAGGCTTTCACCGAACCGACATCGGACAGGATGGCACCGGGTTTCAGATGCGGCGCCATCGCCTCGGCGACGGCGCCCACCGCCCCCACCGGCACGCACAGGATGACGAGGTCGGCACCGGCAATGGCTTCGGCCTCGCCCGTCGCCTCGTCGGCGAGGCCGAGGGCCCGCACACGCTCGATCACGGCCGGGTCGCGGTCGATGGCGACGATGCTCCGCGCCAGCCCGTATTGCCGTGCCCCTCGCGCGATGGACGAGCCGATCAAGCCGAGGCCGACGATGGCGAGGCGTTCGCAGACGGGGTTCGCCTCAGGCACGGATGCCATCCTTCACGAAGGCGGTCAGTGCCGTGACGAAGGCCCGGTTCGCCTCTTCGCTGCCGATGGTGACGCGCAGGGCGTCGGGCAGCCCGTAGGAGGTCACCCGCCGCACGATGATTCCGCGCGCGGACAGATAAGCGTCGGCCTCGCCGGCGCTGCGACTCGGCTCGTCGGAAAAATGGACGAGAATGAAATTCGCGACGCTCGGGGTGACCACGAGGCCGAGCGAGGACACGACCTCGGTCATCCAGGCGAGCCACGTCTCGTTATGAGCGACCGCCGCCGCTACATGCGCCTCGTCGGCGATGGCCGCCGCCCCGGCCGCGATGGCGCTGCCCGACAGGTTGAACGGGCCGCGGATGCGGTTGACCGCATCGATCACCCCCGCCGGGCCCACCATCCAGCCGATCCGCAGGGCCGCGAGGCCGTGGATCTTCGAAAAGGTGCGGGTCATCACCACGTTTTCGGATTCGAGGACCAGTTCGAGGCCGGCGCTGTAATCGTTCGTCCGCACGTACTCGGCATAGGCCCCGTCGAGGACGAGGAGGACGTTCGGCGGTAGGCCCGCATGCAGGCGCCGGATTTCGGCGAAGGGCAGGTAGGTGCCGGTCGGGTTGTTGGGATTGGCGAGGTAGACGATCTTCGTGCGCGGCGTGACGGCGGCGAGGATCGCGTCGACATCGGCGTGAAGATCGCGCTCGGGCACCACCACGGGCGTGCCGCCGGCGGCCAGGATGGCAATGCGGTAGACCAGGAATCCGTGCTCGGTGAAGATCCCCTCGTCGCCCTCCGAGAGATAGGCGTAGGCGAGGAAGGAGAGGAGTTCGTCCGATCCGGCGCCGCAGACGATGCGGGCGGGATCGAGCCCGTAGCGGAAGGCGATGGCCTCGCGCAGGCGTGTGGAATTTCCGTCCGGATAGAGGGCGAGGCGGAACGCCTCTTCGCGCATCGCCTCGATGGCCAGCGGGCTCGGGCCGAGGGGCGTCTCGTTCGAGGAGAGCTTATGGACCTTCACCGCGCCGGGGGCGCCGCTCTTGCCGGGCACATAGGCCTCGATGGCGAGGATGCCGGGGCGGGGGACGGGACGGGACACGGAGGGAGCGGAGGACATGAGCGCGGGCCGGCTGGAGTTCAGTCTGCCCGTCTAACGCAGCTTGTCCGCCTTGACGAGAGAACCGGCCCTCGCCTGCCCTGCGTCACACCCGGAACCGGGCGGCGTGGCTGCCGATCTCGTCGAGGCTTTCCACGCTCGCACCGGCCCGTTCTAGAACCTCGCGTAATTGCCGACCGCCGACCCCGCCCGGTACGGCGAGAAGAAGGCGGTGCCCGTCCGCTGCCGTGGCGCGCGCCACCACCTCGCCGTAGAGGCCCTGCACGGCGCGGGCGCTTTCGGGCGTCCAGCTCTCGAGCCGGGCCGCGTGGAGCACCCAGTCGCGCTGGGCCGCGGCCGGATCGTCGAGGGGGTTGGCCACCACGAAGACCGGGGTTCCGGCGGGATGGGTCGGCCGCTCGATGAAGGGCAGGCGCGCGATGACCTTGGGCCGGCCTTCACCGACGAGGCCCTCCCACCACGGCGCCTCCGGGCTCGGCGGTGCGGAACCTTCGGGGTCGAGGCGGAAGATGCCGAGATCGCCGCGAGAGGCGGCCACGGCCTCGACCACCGCGGCGCAGGTGGGATGCGGCCGGTAGGGCACCGTAAATCCGAAATGGAATCGCGCCGAGTCGCGCATCGGTGCGTCGCCGCCGGACACGTCGGCATGAACGCTGAACGGGGCCTGGACCCAGGTGAAGGTGGCGATGATGACGCGCCATATCCCCTCCACGGTGTCGAGGGGGAGGAGCCCGCGATGGCGCTCGGCCACGCGCCGCATCATCGAAGCCTCGCGGCCGGGCCGGAAGGCGGAGCCGCTGGCCGAGGTGCGCTTGACCGCGATGAGCCGGTCGATGATCGAGCCGCGCTGGATCAGCAGGGCATGCATCTCCGCGTCGATCCGGTCGATCTCGGCGCGCAACTCGGCGAGGTTGTCGAGGGGCGGTGCGGGTCTCGTGGTGAAGCGCATGCGGGCTGTCGCGTCCGGCGGCGGGTATGGATCGGGTATGGATCTTGCCGACCCCGCATGAGGGAGACGGCCGATCGTGTCTACGTTTCCCGAAGCCCGAGGACCAGAGCACCGGTTGTGACCTTCTCGCGCGCGGCCCCTTTCGTTGACGCCCGTGCATACGCACATTACGCCCATCGCTACCCGGCTTCGTCGGGCACCGATGGGAATGGACCTTCGCGAAACGTCGATGGAGCGGCACCCGGCTGTTTCTTCGCATCTCCGCGGAAGCAAATCGGCGAATGACGCGCGAAGACGCCTGATGACCATGTCGCTCGATAGTCTCGCAAAGCCCGACGACGGCAATACCCGGCCGGACGGCATCCCGGCGGATGCGCCGCTCTCCCGCGACCCGCGAAGCCCTGTGGCCCTGTTCGGGCTCGACGAACCCCTGGCGATGGATGCCGGCGTCGATCTCGCGCCGTTCCGGATCGCCTACCAGACCGCCGGCACCCTCAATGCCGACCGGTCGAACGCGGTGCTCATCTGCCATGCGCTCACCGGGGACCAGCATTTCGCCCATACCCATCCGGTGACGGGAAAGCCCGGCTGGTGGGAGACGCTGGTGGGACCGGGCAAGCCCGTGGACACCGATCGCTACTTCGTCATCTGCTCGAACGTGATCGGCTCCTGCATGGGCTCCACGGGGCCGGCCTCCACCGATCCCGCAACGGGCAAGCCCTACGGCCTCGATTTTCCGCTGGTGACGATCCGCGACATGGTGCGTGGCCAGGCGATGCTCCTCGACCGGCTCGGCATCCGCGACCTGTTCCTCTGCGTCGGCGGATCCATGGGCGGCATGCAGGTGCTGCAATGGGCCGCCCTCTACCCGGACCGGGTCTTCTCAGCGCTTCCCATCGCCACCGGCGCCCGCCACTCGGCCCAGAACATCGCCTTCCACGAGGTCGGCCGTCAGGCGATCATGGCCGACCCCGCCTGGGCGGAAGGACGTTACCTCGAAGCTGGCACGCGCCCCGCCAAGGGACTCGGGGTGGCGCGGATGGGCGCGCATATCACCTACCTCTCCGAGCCGGCTCTGCACCGCAAGTTCGGCCGCCGCTTCCAGGGCGGGTCCGCGCCGACCTTCTCGTTCAACGCCGATTTCCAGATCGAGAGCTACCTGCGCCACCAGGGCCTGAGCTTCGTCGAGCGGTTCGACGCCAACGCCTACCTCTACCTGACCCGCGCCATGGATTACTTCGATCTCGCGGCCGATCATGGCGGGGTGCTCGCCAACGCATTCCGGAACACCAGGACGCGGTTCTGCGTGATGTCCTTCACCTCCGACTGGCTGTTTCCCACGGCGGATTCCCGCGCCATCGTACATGCGTTGAACGCGGCCTCGGCCTCGGTCGCCTTCGTCGAGGTCGAGAGCGACAAGGGGCACGACGCCTTCCTCCTCGACGAGCCGGTGATGTTCAACGCCGCCAAGGGCTTCATCGACGCCGCCGCCCGGGCAAGGGGCTTGTGACGTCGGTGAGTCGCGTGGCCCCCGCCCCCTGGAGCACGACCGACACGCTGCCACGCAGCGACGGCGCCCGCGTCGACCATCTCGTCGTGCTCGGCCTCGTCCCGCCCAGCGCCCGCGTCCTCGATATCGGCTGCGGCGACGGCACGCTCCTGGCGCTGCTGCGCGACCGGCGCGGCGTCGACGGGCGCGGCATCGAGCTCTCCCGCGAGGGCGTCAATGCCTGCCTCGCGCGTGGCCTGCCGGTGATCCAGGGCGACGCCGACACCGATCTCGCCAATTATCCCGACGACGCCTTCGACGTGGTGGTCCTGTCCCAGACCATCCAGGCGACGCGCAACCCGCGCATCGTCTTGGAACACCTGCTGCGGATCGGCCGGCAGGTGGTGATCTCCTTCCCGAATTTCGGCCATTGGCGGGTCCGCTCGGAACTGGCCTTCCGGGGCCGGATGCCGGTGACCGAGCTGATGCCGGAGGAATGGTACGAGACCCAGAACATCCACCATTGCACCATCCGCGACTTCGTCGGCCTATGCCGGACCGTGGGGGCCGAGATCGAGAAGGCCACTGCGCTCGACGCGCGCGGCCGGCCGATGCGGATCTCCATGCCGTGGTGGGTCTGGAACCTGTTCGGCGCGCAGGGAGTGTTCCTCCTGCGGCGCGGCGACGGAGCGTCGTCCGACCCGACATAGGGCGATCCGGACGCCCTCCAGCGAAGCGAGGGTGCGGCTGCCGGCGCCCGCCATGCGGCAATCTCCACTGATGGCCTGCATGGACGACATCCGGCATGAGGGGCGGCCGATGGCGCAGGAGGAGACATCCTATTGAGATTTGGGGATCGAGACCGGACTCGAGCGGAAGAGTCGCGTTCGCCGACGATCATGCATTTGCAGCAGGCATCGAGCGGCTGGTCCTTCGCCCTGCAACTGCTCATCGTCCTGGTCCTGCTCGTCACCGCGCAGACCTATGACGGATCGATTCACGGTCTGGGACACTGGATCGTCCTGTCCGTCTATGCCGGGGCTTCGATCCTCCTGGCGCTGCTCAGCCTGCGAACGGCACCGGGTACCGGCATCCCCGTGGGCCCGAGCCGAGGATGGCTCGGCTGGGGCTCGACCCTCCTCAATGCCAGCGTCGCGATCTACGTCCTCGTCGAGCACATGTTTCTGGGCGCCGCCGACACGGAGGAGGCAGCCGCCGCGGTCAGCCGGATCCCGGCCTTCCTGATCCTGTTGCAGACCGCGCTCACCATGCGCGTCTGGCACACCTGCCTCTTCGCCGGTCTGGTGACGGCGGGGTGGGGCGGCGCCATCTTGTTCGTCTCTCTCTCGCCCGAGAGCCACCATCTCGGGCCGCACGTCACCCTCGACGAAGAGGTGCCGGGGCTTCTCACCTTCATGGTCGCCAGCCTCGTGGTCCTCGACGGTGTGCGGCGGCTGACCTGGGCGGTGGCGGCGACGTTCCGGCTGGAGCGAGAGCGCCTGATTCTCACCCGGTTCGTCCCGGCCGCCGTCGCTGAGGATCTGGCGCAGGGCGGCGGTCCGGGCGAGGTCCAGGAGCGTCATGCCTGCCTGTTCGCCCTCGACATCCGCGGCTTCTCGGCCCTGACGCGGACACGGCCTCCCCAGCAGGTGGTGGAGGTCCTCATGGAGATGCGCGCCCTGACGCATCGGGCCGTGACGGAACGCGGCGGCATCGTCGACAAATATATCGGCGACGGCGTGCTGGCGCAGTTCCTCGTCGGCCCTCCCCAGGCGCAGGCGCGCGCGGCCTTCACCTGTGCCGAGGCGGTCCAGCTGCGGCTGGCGGCCCTCAACCGGCGCCTCGCGGAGAAAGGCCTTCCCTCGTTGCGCGTCACCATCGCGCTGCATGCCGGCGACGTCCTCGTCGGCGTCTTCGACGACGGTCATCGCGCGGAATTCACCGTGCTCGGCCCGGCGATGAACACCCTCGCGCGCATCGAGGCGCGGGCCAAGGCCGTGGACCTCCCGATCGCCATCTCGGAAGATTTCCGCGATCTCCTTGCCGGCTCCGGGGCGAGCGGTCTCAACTGGATCTCGGCTGGGACGGTGAGCGAGGCCTCCGGGCCCCGGCTCTACGCCGTCGCGCACTGAATCGTATCCGGCCCGATGCCATCGGCAGGCTCGTCACTTAATCCCGCATGGTTCGTGTGCCGTGACACGTCATGAAGGAAAAAGACTTCCTATATCAGTTTCATACAGAGCGAAGCGGGCAAAACATCTGGTCTGTACTGTAAAGGAACTTATTAAACGCCATGATGAACCGTATCGCCGCCGTCGCTACCGCTCTTGTGCTTGGCGCTGCTTCGATCTCTTCTGCAACGGCGTTCGAGCGCCCCTCGCGCTACACCTCGTTCTCGCCCTATGATGTCACCGAGACCGGCTCCCTCAGGGAGGTCAGCCGCCCGCCCGCCCGCCTATCTGGGCTGCCCGATGAGCTCGGCCGCCGAAGGCAATGCCAACCAGCAGAACTTCCCGGTCCAGCAATACGGTCAGACCTCTGGCGGAAACCGCTGCTGATCGTTTGAGACGAGAGGGACGAACATGGTTCTGAAGGGCTTTTCCTACGCCATGATCGGTGCCTTCGCGGGCGGCCTGATCTGGACGATCGTCGGCACCGCGAGCGTCTTACTGGCCTCGTAGGTCGGATCGTTCACTGAGACCGGGACGCTGTGCGGCGGGGCGAGAGCCCCGCCGTTTCCATGTCAGGGATCGCGCCGGATCTCCAGGGTGGCGACCTCGTAGGTGATCGCCGCCTCTCCCCTTTCGAACTGTCGGATGACCGTCCGCAATGCGCCGGGCGAGAGGGGACGGACGGTGCCCGGCGTTCCCGCCCCGATGGCGCGAAGCGAGCGGAGGAAGGCCCGGCCGTCCGCGTGCTTCTCGACGACCGGCTCCAGGATCACGCTGCTCGTGCAGCCATCAAATTGTAGTCGGGCCAGGGCCTCCGCCGTCGGATAGGACGGTGTCGCGGGGCGATGGCCGACGGCGTCATGTGCCGCGTGCCATTCGCGGAATGTGCCGGACGCCAGAGTCGTCACCGCGAGGAACCCGCCGGGTGCCAGCAGACCGGCGAGGCGGCCGAGCGTGCCCTCCAGATCCTCGAACCATTGCGCCGCCAGGCTCGAACAGATCAGGTCGAAGCCCGGCGCCAGGCAGGGCCGCTCGCCGTCCATGACGAGAAAGGTCAGGTCGGGCCGATGCTGCATGCGCTCACGCCCCCGCCGGATCATGGCGGGTGCCAGATCGGAGGCGACCATCATGCCGGGCTTCACACGAGCGAGGACGGCCTGCGTGAGGAAGGCGGTGCCGCAGCCGATCTCGAGAATGCGTGGCGATGGGGCGAGGGGCAGGACGGCGATGCGTTGCGCCAGCCGTCCCGCGACCTCCGCCTGGATGATTCCGGCGGCATCGTAATGATCTGCCCCGTCGAAGGCCTGGGCCACAGCCTGTTTCCAGGGACGCATCGGTGCCGTCGGCGGGGTCATCGGTCAGGCTGCGATAGCGTGGCCGGAGGGCGCGGTCGAGGGGCCGCATACCTGCCGCCTGCGGCTGTCTGCGACGCAGCCTCCTTCGTCATCCACACTCCTCCACAGGGGTGCGATCACTCCGCATCGTTGACGAACGCTTTACGAAAAGCTGCCCATTGTTCCGATATGTGGCGTAGCGTACTCGCGTTTTCCGTTCTCGGCCTCATTGGCGCAGGTCTCACCGGCTGTGGACGCAGTCCGTTCGAGAGCCGCGAGCCCTGGCGCGACCAGACCGAACAGGCCTGCAACGCCAAGCGGCTGGTGGAGACCACCGAATTCGTGACGCCGGTGAAGGAGATCGCCGGCCCGGGTGTCTGCGGCATGCTGCAGCCATACCGGATTACCCGTCTCGGCAAGGGCTCGGTCGTCCTGAAACAGCGGATGACGCTGGCCTGCCCGGCCCTGGCTGAGGCCGAGGCATGGCTGGCCGACACGATCCAGCCCGCCGCCAACCTGTATTTCGGCCAGCCCGTGGCGGAGATCAACGCGGGCTCCTATGCCTGCCGTGGACGCAACAACCAGGCCGGGGCCAAGCTCTCGGAGCATTCGTTCGGCAATGCCGTCGACATCATGTCGTTCAAGCTCGCCGACGGCTACGTCATCACCGTGAAGGGCGGCTGGCGCGGCACCGAGGCCGAGCAGGGCTTCCTGCGCGAGGTCTTCATCGGTGCCTGCGCGCGCTTCTCCACCGTGCTCGCCCCCGGCTCCAACGTCTTCCATTACGACCATATCCACGTGGATCTCGCCCGCCACGACCCGCGCGGTCTCAAGCGCATCTGCCAGCCGCTGCTGAAATTCACGCCGCAACTCGGCGCCGATGGCGTGCCTCGGCCGGTCTCGCGGCCTCGCCCGGTGGAGCGCCAGCCCGCCGCGCCGCAGGCCCCCGTCGATATCGAGGAGGACGATCCCTACGGCGTCTCGCCGATGTCCTCGAACCGGCACCCGGCGCGGACGAGCCCGCAGGTCGCCCGCGCGCCCTCCCCTGCCCTGTCCGCTGCCGTTCCGTCCGCCCGCGCGCCCTCGGCCTATGCCTCCACACCGGTGACCCGTCCGGCGCCGCGCCCGCAGACGTCCCGTCTCGCGGCGGCACCCACCTATGACGAACCCGCGCCGGGATTCTCGGCCGAACCGCTCTCCCTCGCCGCGCCCGGCCTCTCGGACCCGATCTACTGAGGGCCGGACTGTGTTCCGGCTGCCCCAGGCCGGAGCGAAAGCGACGACGCCACGGCCCTTCCGCTTGACACCGCTCGACGAGACGCCATCGTCCCGGAATGAACGGACTCCAGCGAAAAGACGCCGGCATGCGCCCGAATTCTCTCGTCACCGCCCTGGCCCTCGGCCTCGTCCTCGCGGGCAGTCTGCAACCTGCCTTCGCCCGCTCGGGCCGCGAGGAGATCACCCCAGCCGAGGAGCGTGAGTTCCCGTTCGATGGCGACATCCCCGGCTGCCAGGATTCCTCGGTGCTGGAGAAGGTGTCGAGCCAGTTCGCCGAGAAGGAGGCGAAGTTCTGGAACTCGAGCCTCACCATCGTGGGCTATGACCGGATCGAGCGGACCGCGTGGCGCCCCTGGGGGCTCGACACCTATCCCCGCCGGTTCTGCAGCGCCGTGGCGACCACCTCGGACGGGATCAAGCGCAAGGTCGATTACTCCGTGCGCGAGGGTCTCGGCCTGATCGGCGCAAGCTGGGGGGTCGAGTTCTGCGTCCACGGCCTCGACCGCAACCTCGCCTATGCCTACGCCACGGCCTGCCGCGAAGCCCGTCCGTGAGACGTGCCTCGGCGCTCGCCGCACTCTTCCTGACGGCGTTCGCCGGAACCGCGCAGGCCCAGGGCTACGGACGCGGCGGCACGCCCGGCGAGTTCGATTTCTACGTGCTGGCCCTGTCCTGGTCGCCGACCTATTGCGAAACGGCCGGGCGGCGTGACGCCGACGGCCAGTGCCGGCCGGGTCGCGGCCTCGGCTTCGTTGTCCATGGGCTATGGCCGCAATATACGCGGGGCTACCCGTCCGACTGCTCTTCCGTGGAACGCTCTCCCACCCGCCAAGCCATGGACGTGGCAGGTGAAGTTTTTCCCAGCGAGGGACTGGCTCGCCACGAATGGCGCAAGCACGGCACCTGCTCGGGCCTCGACCCGATGTCGTATTTCAAGGCTACCGCCCAGGCGCGGCAGGCCGTGACGATCCCGGCCGCCTTCGCCAAGCCCGATTCCAATACCCGCATCGCTCCCGTCGACATCGCCCGTCAGTTCGTCGCGGCCAATCGGGGCCTGCGCCCGGACATGATGTCGGTCACCTGCACCCGGGGAGAGTTGCAGGAGGTGCGGGTCTGCTTCACCAAGGACCTGCGCGGCTTCACGCCCTGCCCCGAAGTGGCGCGGCAGAATTGCCGTGCGGGCGAGATCGCCGTCGACGCGAGCCGGTGAGGCCAGGAACCTGCGCCCATGAATTACAGGCACGCCTTCCACGCCGGCAACTTCGCCGACGTGCTCAAGCACCTCGTGCTGACGCGCGTGCTCCATCATCTCCAGGCCAAGCCCACGGGCTTTCGCGCCATCGACACCCATGCGGGCCTCGGTTTCTATGACCTGACCGGCGACGAGGCCGGGCGGACAGGCGAGTGGCATGACGGCTGGGGCCGTCTCGATACCCCCTTCCCCGAAGAGGTGGAGGCGCTGTTCGGCCCCTATCGCGAGGCGGTCGCCGCCACCCAGGCACGCCACGGGGCGACTATCTATCCCGGCTCTCCGGCGATCATCCGCGAATTCCTGCGGCCCAGCGACCAGGGCGTCTTCGTCGAGTTGCACCCGGCCGATGCCGAGATCCTGCGCGAACGCTACAACCAGGATCCGCGCACCAAGGTGATGCATCTCGATGGCTGGACCGCCCTCAACGCGCTGATCCCGCCCCCCGAGCGGCGCGGGGTCGTGTTGATCGACCCGCCTTACGAAGAACTCGGCGAGGTCGACCGGCTTGGCGCGGCTCTGGCCAAGGCCGTCGCGAAATGGCCGACGGGCATCTATCTCGGCTGGTATCCGATCAAGGATGTCGGCCTCATCGACCGCATGGTGGCGGAACTGGACCGTTCGCTCTCCCGGCCCGCCCTGCGTATCGACCTAATGATCTCGGAGCCGTATCCGAACCGCCTCAATGGCAACGGCCTCATCGTCATCAATCCGCCCTGGCGTCTCGCCGACGAGGCGGCCCTTTTCCTGCCCGCTCTAGCCGAGCGGCTGGCGCGCGGAGATTACGGGGCCTTCCGCTGCGACGCGTTCGGCGTCGAAGCTTGAGTTCTTCCCTGAAGGTCGCCCCATCGATGGATTCCGCGATTCCCATCGCCAGCGCGGCGATTCCGGGCAGCATCGAGACGATGCGGCTCGTCCGCTATGACGACGCCTACTCGATCATGGTCGGCAGCGCCGAACTGATGAACGACCGGCACCGCGATTCGGAGCGGGCCCTGGCCACGGTCACCTGCGCGCGGCTCGAGGGAAATCCGGCGCCGAAGATCTTGATCGGCGGGCTCGGCATGGGGTTCACTCTGCGTGCGGCCCTCGACGCTCTCGGCCCCAAGGCGGAAGTCGTCGTGGCCGAACTGATGCCGGCGGTCATCGCCTGGGCGAACGGACCGCTTGTCCATCTCTTCACCGGGAGCCTCGACGATCCGCGCGTGACCCTGGTCGAGGCCGATGTGAACCGCCTCATCCAGTCGGGACAGGCTCAGTTCGATGCCATTCTCCTCGACGTCGACAATGGCCCCAAGGGGCTGACGCGCCGGGAGAACGACCGGCTCTACGATGGCTGGGGTCTCAAACGGGCGCATTACGCGCTGCGGGAGGGGGGAATCCTGGCCGTCTGGTCCGGGGGGCCGGACCGCCGGTTCAAGAAGCGGCTCCGCCGTTTCGGCTTCGATGTCGAAGAGCACCGCTATCCCGCCCATCCCGGCGGCCGCCGTCACGTGCTCTGGATCGCCGTGAGGATGGACGGGCACACCGAGGCGGGCCGGCGAAACGGTTAGCTCCGTCGCCGAACCGCCTCGATCTTGTCGATCTCAGTAATTGTAGGACCGGCGCGGATAGGCCTGGTTCGGTGCGTAGCCGGCTCCACGCTGCTGCACCCGCGATCCGTACTCGATCTCGCGCTGCTGCTTGGCGCGGCGATTGGCGAGATAGCGACCGCCGATGCAGCCCGCGACCGCGCCCACCACGCCGCGCTCGGCGAGGTAATGCCCGGCGAGGCCACCGATGATCGCGCCTTTGATGCAGCCTTTGGCTTCGGCCGCTCCCGTGCTTGCCACAGTGAGCAGCGCCAGGGCCGAGAGCGTTGCAACGATGCGCATGATCATCCTCCACGATTTTGCTGGGAGGAAACACCGGCCCGGAGCTTAGCGTTCCGGGCACGGCTCAGGGGGATGACGAGAAACCGCGTTGCGCGGCGCACTGGCCTCAAGCGGCGACGCGCCCTTCCAGCGGGAACACCTTGGCGGGGTTCATCAGCCATTTCGGGTCGAACACGTTGCGGACCCGCATCTGCTGGTCGAGATCGACCTGCGCATACTGGAAGCGCATGAGCTCGCGCTTCTCGATGCCGACACCATGCTCGCCGGTGAGGCAGCCGCCGACCTCGACGCAGAGCTTCAGGATCTCGTCTCCGGCGGCCTCCGCCTTTTGCAGCTCGCCCGGCTTGTTGATGTCGAAGAGGATGAGGGGATGCAGGTTGCCGTCGCCTGCATGGAACACGTTGGCGACGCGAAGCCCCTTATCGGCGCAGATCGCGCCGATGCGCTCCAGCACCAACGGTAATTGCCCGGTGGGAATCGTGCCGTCCATACAGATGTAGTCCGAGATGCGGCCCGTGGCGCCGAAGGCGGATTTGCGCCCTTTCCAGATCGCGGCGCTCTCGGCTTCGGATTTCGAGACCCTGATGCTGGTCGGCCGGTAGTCGCGGGCGATCGCCTCGATCCGGGACAGCATCGCCTCGCATTCCTCGTCCGATCCTTCGACCTCGATGATCAGCATCGCTTCGGCGTCACGCGGATAGCCGGCCTGGGCGAAATCCTCGGTGATGAGGATCGCCTCGCGATCCATGTATTCCATGGCTACCGGGATGATGCCGGCGGCGATGATCGCGGCGGTGCAGGCGCCCGCATCCTCCACCGAGGAGAAGCCGACCAGGGCCGGGCGCGCGCCTTCGGCCGCGCGCAGGATCCTCACCGTCGCTTCGGTGACGATGCCGAGCTGCCCTTCCGAGCCGCAGATCAGGCCGAGGAGATCGTAGCCGGCGCTGTCGAGATGGGCGCCGCCGATCTCTGCCACGGTGCCGTCGCTCATCACCAGGGTGACACCGAGGAGGTTGTTGGTGGTCACGCCGTATTTCAGGCAATGCGCGCCGCCCGA
Organism: Methylobacterium sp. SD274; assembly: GCF_017355285.1. Classification (NCBI taxonomy): domain Bacteria; kingdom Pseudomonadati; phylum Pseudomonadota; class Alphaproteobacteria; order Hyphomicrobiales; family Methylobacteriaceae; genus Methylobacterium; species Methylobacterium sp. SD274. Next base: position 236,516 of record NZ_JADIJP010000004.1, read on the forward strand.
ATTCATCGCGATGTTGCCGGCAATGGTGCAGGCGAGCTGGCTCGACGGGTCCGGCGCGTAGAAGAACCCTTCATGGCTGACCGCCCCCGAGATGGCGAGGTTGGTTAGACCCGATTCGACCCGAGCGACGCGGTTCTCGAAATCGACGTCGAGGACGCGGGTCATCTTGGCGACGCCGAGGATGATCGCGTCTTCCTGGGCGATCGCTCCGCCAGCGAGGGAGGTGCCGGCGCCGCGCGCCACCACCCGCACGCCGTTGGCGTGGCAATAGGCCATCACGGCGGAGACCTCGGCCGTGGTCGAGGGCAGGACCACCGCGAGTGGCATCTTGCGGTAGGCCGTCAGCCCATCGGTCTCGAAGGCGCGGCGCTCGTCCTCGGTCACGATCAGGGCCTCCGCCGCGACGAGGGGGCGCAGGCCGGCGATGATCGTTTCGCGG